>JAYTGQ010000320.1:0-6096 GCA_043733345.1 Schlesneria sp. | reverse complement strand
ATTTCTTCCCCGACGGGATAGCACGGATGGCAAAGCCGGGGCACGGATGAAGGCAGGCAGAAAACACAGGAAAAGTCTCGTTCCCGGTCGGCGTGAGTTACGAATAGCGCAACTTCAAAAAGCGTGAGCGAGGGTGATCGCACCCAGAGAAAAAACATCGGCAGCAGCTTTGATGTTTGGGCCGTTACACATGCGGCGGGGCACAGTGACAGGCTGCTCCTGCCACTGGCAATGCCGAGCAAGCGAGACGCTTACTCTACGTGACTGAAGAGTTCCCTCATGACCGAAGACCGCCGCACTGGGCCAAATACACGACTGTTTGCTGCCGCACTCTGTCCCAGTTGCCAGTTCTCGTTCGTTCCGACGAAACCAGTTGAAGTCTGTCCCGGTTGTGGCCGCAGCCTCGATTTGGCTGCGAGAGCCGGTTGCGATACGGCGCTCCACCATCCGGTTGGCCCACCCGTGAGTACGACCGATGGAGTCGCCAAGGCGTCACTCGCTCATGAAGTGGACGCGCTAATTGGCCAGCGGATCGACTGTTACTCGTGTGACGCGCTGCTCGGCGCGGGAGCGATGGGCCGCGTCTATCTGGCTCGTCATCTCGACCTGCACCGCAAATGTGCGCTCAAGATTTTGCCGCCGCGTCTGGTGGAGAGCGACCCCGCGTATGTCGAGCGATTCGCCAATGAAGGCCGTGCGGCGGCGGCACTCAACCACCCGAACATCGTCACCGTCCATGCCATCGGTGAGGCACTCGGGTTCTATTTTTTGGAGATGGAGTTCGTCGCCGGTCGCTCGCTGCGGAAGCTGGTCGAGGACGACGGGCCTCAAACGCCGGTGCGAGCCACGTCGCTGACGTTGCGAATCGCCGAGGGCCTTGCCGCCGCTCACACCGCACACATCCTGCATCGCGATCTCAAGCCCGACAACGTCATGCTGACTCATCAAGGCGTGCCGAAGATCACGGACTTCGGGCTGGCCAAACGTGTGGTGCTGGACGGCGAGACCACGGCCCCACGCGAGGTTGTCGGGACGCCGCACTTCATGGCACCCGAACTGTTTCGGCAGAGCGAGGCCACTCCGGCGAGCGACGTGTACGCGCTCGGCGTCTGCTACTACTTCCTGCTGACCGGTCGGCTGCCGTTCGACGCGACATCGGTCTCCGAATTGATGGGGCAGGTCATTCACGATCCCGTTCCCAGTGTGAAGCCCGAGTGCGCCGCCCTCCCGCTGGAGATGGCCGAATGTCTGAGCCAGATGCTGTCGAAGGTTCCCGGAAACCGACCGCGCTCGGGTGTCGAGGCGGTGCAACTCCTGCAAGCCGTACTGGGCGAGATGGAAGACCTCGAAACATTGCTCCAGCAGGCGTTCGCTCATCAGCCCGGCGTGAAATGGTCGCGCGAGGGGGAGCGTTATCGGGTTCAGTTGGAGTTTGCGGGGGGCCGCCGTCAGACGGCCTTCGTCGAACCGAGCCTGCACGCTGCCGCAGACCGGTCACTCCGCATCTCCAGCATCTGCTGCCCGGCGCTGTCGGTTTACTTTGAACCGGCCTTGAGGCTGAACTCCGAAATCATGCACGGAGCGCTGGCAATCGCCGAAATGGATGGAGAGTCCGTGTTCGTCATGATCGACAACTATCCTCGGGCCACCGTCGATGCCGAAGAAATCCGCCGCAGCGTGCTGGAAGTGGCTCATCGAGCCGATGCGATCGAGAAACTGCTAACGGGACAGGACTTTCACTGAACCGAATACTGCACGCCGAGAACACGGGGACGAGTCTATTTCTTCTACAAACTCAAAACTTGACCGACCCTTGGAATCGTGCTTATCGTCAGTCTCTCCCGAATCGAACCAGCCCACAACGACCAGCCCTCTCCAAAGTGAACGACCATGACACGCACCGCCCGATGCCTTGCTTCTGCCCTGTTTGGCCTCGCGTCTTGGTCGGCATTTCCGACCGCAGAGGCTTTCGCGCAGATGCCAAAACGGGGCGAGATTTTTATCAACTCGTCCATCTCCAGTTCTGGCGAAGAGCGGACTTCGCAAAGCAACCTGTGGGTCCTCGATGTCTATTACAAGCCGATGCGGTTGATCTCCGTCGAGCTGACCAATCCGAAAACGGGCGAGAAGAAACTGGAGTACGTCTGGTACATCGCCTACCGCGTCGTCCATCGCAAGTCGGGTGAGCGCGTCGATGAGAAGTCTCCCAAAAACGACATCGATCCTCCCGTCAGCCCGCCGCTGTTTATCCCGGAAGGAACGCTGGTCGTGACCGACAACGACCGGCAGGATGTCTTCCCCGATCAGGTGATCCCCGAAGCACTCGCCGCAATCAACAAACGCGAGAAGGCGAATTACAAAACGGCGGTCAGTGTGGTGGGACCGCTTCCGGAAGCCACGGAACCCGGTAGCGGTGACGACAGCGCAATGGCGGGAGTCATGATGTGGCGCGGGATCGACCCCGAGGCCGATCGTTACACGGTCTTCCTCTCTGGATTTTCCAACGGCATTCGCAAATTGAACGGCCCCGACGACATGCCCATCGTCCAAACCAAGACGATCATGCAGAAGTACTGGAGGCGCGGGGACCGGTTCGATCAAACGGAACCTGAGATCATCGCGGACCCCAAGGATCCCGAAGCTCACTGGATCTACCGCTGACGACCTGATGCAGGGCAGTTTGTGACCTGTTTTAGGTTTCCCTCGGAGCTTATGAAGCTCATGCCTGCCCAAGCATGACTGGGCTTTCACTAAGTGGCTGTGCATCTATTACGTCCGAGTTTGTCCGTCGGGTGCGTGGACTCCTTCGCGTTCCAAATAGGACTCTTTGAGTCAAGCTTTTATGGGAGCGAGTGCCGTGGCGGGTTTGCTGAGGAGTGAGGGATTGTCGAGGTCGTTGGTGATCGGGCGGATGACTCGGGAGAGGCTGGTGGTGTCGAAGCGGGCGGCGCGGTGGCCTGCGTCGGTCACCTCGTCACGCTGCGGGGGGGTGGCGTGGTCGTGGCATCAGGTCTGGCCGTTTGAGATACCGGCTTCCTTGCCGTAGGGTGTCGCCGACGCGGGGAGGGGCGTTCCACCTCTATGTCGATCGGTGAGAGTGGTTCGCTCACACGGCCTGCAATCCGGCTGGCGTGGATGAGCCTCGCTTGCACGCACGAACGGTATCCCGGCGGCAGAGAGACTGCCGCCGTTCGGACGGAACCGGCCCCCGAAAACAACCTGACAGACTCCCACTTGAAAACTCCATGAGCGATCCCAACCTGTCGTCCTTCATCTGGTCCGTCGCGGATTTATTGCGAGGTGACTACAAGCAGTCCGAGTACGGCAAAGTGATTCTGCCATTCACCGTGTTGCGGCGGCTCGACTGCGTGCTGGAAGCGACCAAGCCTGCCGTGCTGGTCGAACTGGAGAAGCGACAGGCGGCCGGACTGAACCCCGAGCCGTTCCTGTTGAAAAAGTCGGGCCAGCTCTTCTTCAATACGTCGCCGCTCGACATGAAGAAGCTGATGGGGGGATCAGGACCACATCGGCGAAAATCTCCGTGCCTACATGCAGGCGTTCTCGCCCGCCGTGCGAGACATCTTTGAGTCCTTCGACTTCCACACGCAGATCGACCGGCTGGCCAAGTCCGGGTTGCTGTATCTGGTGGCCGAAAAATTCGCCAACATCGACTTGCACCCGCAGACGGTCAGCAACGCGCGGATGGGGGCCGTGTTCGAGGAACTGATTCGCAAGTTCGCCGAAATCTCCAACGAGACCGCCGGGGAACACTTCACGCCGCGCGAAGTCATCCGGCTGATGGTCAATCTGTTGTTTATTGAGGACGACGCGGCACTGACCAAACCGGGCGTGGTGCGGTCGATGTACGATCCGACGGCGGGGACCGGGGGCATGTTGTCGGTCGGTGGCGAGCATCTCGCCGACCTGAACCCGGACGCTCGGCTGGTGATGTATGGGCAGGAGTTGAACCCCGAGTCCTACGCGATCTGCAAGGCCGACATGCTCATCAAGGGGCAGGACATCGCCAACATCATCTTCGGCAACACGCTGTCGAACGATGGCCTGCCGGGGAAGCAGTTCGACTACATGCTGTCCAATCCGCCGTTTGGCGTGGAGTGGAAGAAGATCGAAAAGGAAATCCGCAAAGAGGCCGAGCAGCAGGGCTACAACGGGCGCTTCGGTCCCGGCCTGCCCCGCGTCAGTGACGGTTCGCTGCTGTTTCTGCTGCACCTGATTTCCAAGATGCGTCCGGCCAAGGATGGCGGCAGCCGCTTCGGCATCGTTTTGAATGGCTCGCCGCTGTTCACCGGCGGAGCGGGATCGGGTGAGAGTGAAATCCGCCGCTTTGTCCTGGAGAACGATCTGGTCGAAGCGATCATCGGCCTGCCCACCGACATGTTCTACAACACCGGCATCAGCACCTATGTCTGGATCGTCAGCAACCGCAAGCCGGCGCATCGCGAAGGCAAGCTGCAGCTTATTGACGCCAGCAGCTACTGGCAGAAGATGCGGAAGAGTCTGGGGAGCAAGCGCAAGGAACTCAGCCCGGAGCACATCGAAGAAATCACGCGCCTGTTCGGCGATTGTCGGGAAGCCAGTTTGATCGACGGCAAGATTGTGAGCGGCAAGGCGCTAGCCGCCGGTTCTTCCAACGCCGGTTCTTCCAACGCCACGAACAACAAACCGGCGGCTAGCGCCTTGCCGCTCACGAACGCCGTCCCCATCAGCCGCCTCTTCAAGAACGAGGACTTCGGCTATCGCACCATCACCGTCGAACGCCCTGAGCGTGACGCAACCGGCAAGATCGTGAAGGCCACGAAGGGGAAGCTGAAAGGCAAGCCGCAACCAGACTCCAACCTGCGCGACACCGAGAACGTGCCGCTGAACGAGGACGTCGAGACCTATTTCAAACGTGAAGTGCTGCCGCACGCTCCCGATGCGTGGATCGACCACGAGAAGACGAAAGTCGGCTACGAGATTCCGTTCAACCGCCACTTTTACGTCTTCAAGCCGCCGCGTGAACTGGCCGAGATCGACGCCGAATTGAAGATCGTCACCGACCGCATCCTGACAATGATCGGAGGGCTGATGAAATGAGTCGCCCAATCAGTCAGACGCCGTCTGACCTTTCTTCTCCGAAGGGGAAACCGACCTGGCGAATTTGTGCGACAGCGTCGCACAAATCTCCTGCGAATTCGTGCGAAGGCTTCACACCAATTGGCTGCCGGTCATCCGGTCATCACGAATCGAGATCAAAGCGCCGCGCGAAGCCCAACCATGAGCACTGAATTGACGCTTTACGCGGACCTCCTGAAAGACATTAAGAACCGCGTGCGGCAGGCTCAGAATCGAGCGTCCATTTCCGCAAATGCAGAGATGTTGTGGATGTACTGGGACATCGGACGAATGATCGCCGCACGACAGAAGCAGGCTGGCTGGGGAACCGGTTTGCTCGCTCGGTTGACGGTCGATCTCCGCAATGAGATTCCCGAAGTCAAGGGATTCTCCGAACGCAACCTGCAACTGATGACTCAGTTTCAAGCCGAATACCCGACCCTCTTTTCAATTCCGCAACGGCCCGTTGCGGAATTGAGACTGCCCGGAAATCTGCCGACGACGGAACGCCATTCTCACGGAATTCCAGGAGTTCCGCCGGACGCGGAAATACCGCAACTGGTCGTTGCGCAATTGAGCTGGGCTCACAACGTCATCCTGATTCAGAAACTCAAGGACCTGCCGACTCGGGTGTGGTATGCCCGCGAAGCGCTGGCTCAAGGTTGGAGCCGCGACATGTTGGTGGCCCAGATCAAGAGCCGACTTCATGAGCGGCAGGGAACGGCGGTCTCAAATTTCAGCCGGACGTTGCCGGAACCGCATGCCAGCCTCGCACAAGGGCTGCTCAAGGATCCGTTCCTCTTCGACTTCCTCACACTCGCCGAGCCGTTTCACGAGCGCGAGTTGGAGGTCGGGCTACTGGCGCACATCGAAAAGTTCTTGCTCGAACTGGGGCGTGGGTTTGCTTT
The DNA here is from genome assembly GCA_043733345.1 of Schlesneria sp. Classification (GTDB taxonomy): domain Bacteria; phylum Planctomycetota; class Planctomycetia; order Planctomycetales; family Planctomycetaceae; genus Schlesneria. Next base: position 73 of record JAYTGQ010000320.1, on the reverse strand, counting down.
CGTCGGTCGGCAGTATCCGCTGACCGTCAGCGACCGTGAGTTCTCACTCGACCTGCTGTTCTTTCACCTGCAT
>JAYTGQ010000319.1:0-6109 GCA_043733345.1 Schlesneria sp. | reverse complement strand
AGGCGGGCCAAACATTTCATAGCCCCGGCCAGCCAAACCCACCAGACCAATCCCAACCGGCCGAGATTTCCCAATCCCGCCGCCGGCCACGCTCAACGTCCGCGCTCAACCCGCCACGACAGTGCCATTCGGGACAGGCGATGTTCGTCTTCAGAGTTTTCTTGCCTGCGGCGATCACGCAAGGCTGACCTGCGACGAGTACACCATCGACGAGGTATTCCGTCGAGAACTCTGCCGCGTCGAGTTCGGCCATGCTGTACGTCTTGAAGCGTGAGTCCGCCTGAGACTCAAACTGTCTCGGAATGTCGGCTGATGCTGCAATCGCTTCATCCGCCGATCCGTACTCGCCGCGTTGAATCTTCTCGTCGGTCATCCTGAGACTGAGGCTCAACCGCCGCAGTCTCCCGGACTCAGTGATGCGACGCGCGTTGAGCGCGACATCGTGGCTGTTCGGCACTCGGTCAACGCAAGCAAATACGAACGGCCCGCCGCCGATGGAATCGAACGTGCCATCCTCGACGAGTTGCTTGCAGGTCGAGTGTTCATCGACTGTCGCGCCGGTGACGTAGACGGACAACATGCCGGTGTAGATCGTTCGGCATCGCCACTCAGAGAAGTCGCGGGGATCCACAAGTTGAGGGAGTTGATCCCATGCGGTCGAGTCGCGGAGCAGACCGCCGACAAAAGCCTGTTCCTCGAATGGGGGCGGGGTGTCGAGAATGCTCATCGCCCCCCCGATCTTCTCGGTGACTTCGCTGGCGAGTGTCCGCAGTTCATCACTGAGCGTCGTCAGATGACTCGCCAACGATTGCATGGCCTCGATTGTCTCGGGCGGGGTACGTTTAGCGCGAGCGATTAGCGCTTTCACGTCACGCCAAATTTCGCCTTTAACGCGATCTACTTCCGATGGTCGCAATGGCTTTAATGGTCGCTTGCTCGGTGCCGCAGTCATCGCCTTGTGCGCCTTGTTGATGCTCGTATTGCCCGTGAGCATATTCTGCTTCTGTGACTCGTCATCGGTGCCTAGGACAGCTTCGACTTTGCGAACGGTGTCCCTACTGACCCCAGCCGCTTTGGCAATCTCTTCGTCAACACGAATCGGTTGTTCGTCGGAATTCAGACGAACAGAATCCGCAGGTTTTCGCACCTGCTTGGCCTTCGCCGCAATCATCGGCCTGAGTTGCAACGCAATCTTCACCCGCATGGCATCGGTGAGATTGCGCCTCCCGAGTTGCCGCTTAAGCATGAACTCCTTCACGTCATCACGGCTGGCGAATTGCATTTCAACAATCTGCGGTGCCTTGTCCTCATCGCGGGCGTATACGTCACGCCAAATACGATGTCTGTTGTGACCATCTACTAGTGTCCCGTTATTGAGCCACACAATGATCGGATCGGTGAAGCCGTCCTTTGCGATATTGCGAAGAAGTTCGGTGTTCTCTTCTTCATTCAGCGGCGGGAGTAGTGACTCCAATTCGTGGTCGATAATGATGTCTTTATTCTTCATTATGCTGCACCGCCGATCCGTCGAGCAGCGTCGCCAGCCGTCGCGCCGCATCGACCAGAGCCTGCGATTCATCGACGGACCGTTCGGCGATGGTCAGTTGAATGGCCGCGTCAACGTCACTGATGGCCGATGACAGGGAGACGATCTCATCCGCGTGATGTCTGATTTCCGCGTGAGCTTCGCCGCGCAGGGCGATGATGCGAGCGAGCGACAGACTGTTGTCGAGTGTGGGCGTCGTGCCTACCATGTGGGTGTCCTCAGTTGCTTGGGGATGAGAGAAGAAAAACGAGCGGCCCGGTTTTGCCCACCGGGCTTGCTTCGTTTTTCAGATCCCGGATTCTTGCAGCAGACGATCAGCGGTCTCAGCCTGCCGACGGCGTTGCTTGGGCGTGATCGTGGGGGCGGGTGTCTGGTCGCGGTTTTGAGCTTCGAGAAATCGCGTGACGGCCTCGTGCGACGTGAATCGCTTGTGTCCGCAGACCAGCGTTTCCAACTTCGCGCCGTTGATCCCTTTGAACGCCCAACGAAACAGCGTGCAGCGCGATGGCCTGCCCGGAATCAGTTGTCCGCAGGTCTCGAATGGAATCAGTTCTTCAACTTCGTGGTCGATCATCGGCATGGTCTCCGTCGTGGTGAAAGTGACTGAAATCAGTCTCGACGGGACGAACATACAAACGAAAAAAGCCCCCGCCAGATGTTGGCGACGGCTTTGACCGATAGTGTTCGGAAGTGACCGGAAGTGACCGGCCGATCATGCTTCGGACGTGTTCCACTCGGCGGGATACTTGATGCCGAGTTCGTCCAGAGTCGAGAGCTTGAGCCGGAACCGCTGATTGTTCGATCCGGTTTGCGCTTCGGCCTGCCACGTCTTCTTGGTTCGCTTGATTCCGGCGTCAGACGTGCCTCGGATGCCGTTGGCCTTCATCATCTCAATCATCTTCGGCGAGTCGATCCAGGGTGAGTATTCGCTGCCGTTCGCCCGTTCCCTGCCCGTTCCCTGCCCGTTGACTGTTCGTCGCATTCGCCATCGCCGATTCGCGCAAAGATGGCTTGCAGTTCGGCGAGTTGTTCCACCGTTTGTCGATCGACAGCGGACCAGTTGCGGCAGGGGACGGCGTTCAGGTCGCCGCACTCATTCAGCATTCGCACCAGTTGCAGCGCGAGACTTTGTGAGCGGGTGACTTGGTTGCGGGTGAGTCATCGGGTGAGTCATCGCGTGCCAGCGTGCCCCCTTCGTCGATGTCGCGTTTCATTGCATCGCGCCAGCCGTCGCGCGTGGTCGTTTCCGCGTCCGATTCGCGCGCCCAGAAGATCAGTTCATTGAGTTTCTTGGCCCACTTCCAGAATGCGACCGTCGTTCCCGCCGGGTGAATGTTCGCCATGATGATCGGCCTCCTGATGCCGAGTCCTGATGAAAAGAGAACTCGGAAGGACGATCAGGAAGTTCGTCCGTGTCGGCCGCTAAGCCTATCCGAGCCTGTTGTGATGCTACCGCCGGAGCGGCGATTCTCAACCAGCCGATCAACCACACGCCTTCGCGGCTTCAAGGGCGAGCTTGTCCATGCGGGACGAGTAACGCGCCGTCATTGACGGTTGAGCGTGGCCGAGTGTCGCCTGAGCAGATTCGATGCTCATCGTGTCCCTCAACTCCGTCGCCTTCGTGTGTCGCAGAGCGTAGGGTACGAACGGCGGAACCTTCGCTTTGAGGCAGGCGCTTTTGACTGCCGCCGAGAACGTCTTTCGGCAAAAGTTGAACAGCGGACCAGTTGCAGGCAGTCGCCGCAGAATCAGTTGGCTCTTGGGACCGAAGAACAGCTTTCGCGACAGACCACGGTGCGCGTTCTTGTGGTCGGTCAGATCGGCTACCCACGTCTCGCCGCTGGTGTTGATGTCGGTCATCGACAGACCGAGCAATTCGGACGGTCTCGCCCCCGTGGCTCGCATCAGATCGAACAAGTCTCGGTGATGTTGGAGAAGGAACGGCCGGACGGCTTCGATGTGATCGTCACTGACGGCTTCCCGTCGCTTGTGGTCGATGGCCTTCGTGTGTCCGGTCTTCAACGGCGGAACGGCGGTGAGTGCCTGCCACGTCGCCACGGGAACCAGCCCGTTGCCGACTCCCCACTTCCAAATTTGCCGGATACGGCAGACCGATTTGTTGCAGAAGCCTCGGGACCAGCCAGCGTCCACATACTTCTGTTGTACTGCCTTCAAGCAGAGCGGTGTGAAGCCCTTTGCCGGGAGCAAAGTGAACAGTTCCCGGACGGGTCGCATGGCTGATGCGAAGCAATCGACTTCGGCAGTCGGCTTGCCATTCTTCACGTAGTAGCCTTCGGCGTGTGTTTTGAACGCCAAAAGCAGTTCGGCCACGGACGGGCCGGAATCTGGTTCGGTTTCACTTCGTGGAATCTTTCCACGATTGCCGAGAGGGTCGATGGTCAGACCGCCAGCCACTTTGGCAACCAACTGCCCGTAGCGGATGCGGCTGGCCTCGGAGCCGTACGCGCCGAGAAGATGCTCCCGGCCGTTGATTCGGCAGCGAGCTTGGCCACTCGCTTTGTGGAGCAGGTAAGACGGGAGAACGTTCGGTTTTCGTGCCATAGTGCGGGAGTCCTTTCATTTCGTGGAATTATTCCACGAATGAAACAGGCTTTTCACCGCACTCTCGAACGTCGAGAGGTAACGTAACTCGTTTCGGGTTTTCAGTTTGCGACATCGACTTTTCGGATGTGCGCGTAGCTCCCCGACTAGGATTCGAACCTAGGACCTAGCGGTTAACAGCCGCTCGCTCTACCAATTGAGCTATCGGGGAATGCTTTGTGTGTCCCACACCCGGTCTGGGCGAGGCGGAGAGTGAATAGACAATTCTGGAATTCGTTGCAAGAGATGCCTCGAAAATCGAGGGACGCTGGCGAGCAACGGCAGGCGGTCTTGTGGAACTTGCCGAAAGTACGGAAGTCACCGATTGGTAATGGACCTGCGGGGCCATACCACGGCTTCGATCCGATTGAATGAAGTTGTACGGAATGTAGGGAGGGACCACCGGCGTTTCGCCTCGCCGGCCCACCATCAATTTTTGACGTTTCTTCACGGCGGGCCGGCGTTCTAAGCGAGCTGGTCCCACCTCACATTGAAATTGGGAAGAGTCGTGGGGGCTGTCCCGATCAGATCCCACATCCCACCCGGGACTCCGGCAACGTATCGGGGGGAGTAGGCGAGAACGTCCAACTTTTTGGGTTCTCCGCCACGCCTGTTGATTGAATCTTGACCGCCACAGGATGTTGTGGTTCGTGTCTCCTGCGGGGGCGTTGTCCGGGACAAGTTTCGGAGTCACGTTTCGCGGAGACAAGGATGTCGAGCGAGAAAGTGTGGACGTTGGCGTTGAATCTGTCGGAGTTTGAGGTCGTGACCGCCACGGTCGAGCAGGCCGAGCGGACGCAGCGGTTGACGGTCGTGCCGAAACATCCTGTCGCGGTGTGTCCGCCTTGCGGCGGCGTCTGTAACGCGGTGCATCGGACCCGCGACTGAGACGGTGTGCGGGACTTGCCGCTGGCGGATCGTGCGGTCGAACTGCGGGTGCGTGTCGCGCTGTTTTGGTGTTCCCCCTGCGGTCGGGGAGTCACGCCGCCGGTTCCCGAATTGGCCACGGGAGCGCATGCCACTGAGCGGTTTCTGGCGCGGGCGGCGGAATGGATTCGGCAGGGCGATGTCACCGGGTATCCTCTGGGTGCGGCTCAGTTGCTGCGCGTCCCGGAGAAGACGCTGGAGCGCTGGTACTACGCTTGGGTCGAGCGCCAGCACGACACCACGCCCGCCGCGCCGATCACGCGGATCGGCATCGACGAATTGTCGCTGAGAAAAAAGGTACTGGAACGAATGGCACTGTCGTGGCCGTAACTGCTGTTACGCCTTCGCGTTGCCGGATTCGAGTCTGTTCTTCAGGAAGTGGCGGGGTTCTTGCGTCAGCTTGTAGTTGTGGCGGCGGCGTCTCAAGACGCAGGGTTCGAGGCGACCGGGACGGTTGGCCACTTCGCATGTGGCGATCCGGGACAGCAGCGCGAGGCAGTGGGCCGACAGCCTGTCCGGGGGGATGCGGCCGCGCACCATGTCGGTCCAAGAAACGAGTAGATATTGGCATGTGCCGGTGAAGCTGATCTGGCGCGGGCGCTTATTATATAACAGTGCTGCGGCCGCCGCTGTGGTGCGGACCAGATGATAAGCCCGCAGCGTCACCCATAATTCCCGCCGCACCATTTTCGGCGACTGGCAGCGGACGTGGTTCAGATTCAGGTTCTGCTGGATCGCGCGAATATCGAGTTCCGCGTTCCAGCGGAAGCCGTACAGTTCGGCGAGATCGGCCTTCGTAGAGACCTGCACATCCGTCAGGGTGGTCACGATCGTGATCACCGTCGTGCGGCGGCCCGGCTGGCTCACATGGAACTGCAACTCGCGCAGCAGCAGCGTCTCGGGGATCGTGTCGTACGTCGCTTGGTCCATCCATTGGGGACGCTGCGGTCGCGTCCAGGTGACCAAGTGGTCGCGCTGGCCAAGACGGCGACCGCGGCGGAAATCGACGTGCCGCTTCTGGTGCCTGCGCGTGCA
>JAYTGQ010000318.1:0-15417 GCA_043733345.1 Schlesneria sp. | reverse complement strand
CGCTGACTCTGCTCTCGGCGTGGCTGATCTTGGGGAAGCCGAGGAAGGCGAAGTCGCCATCTACACACGGGTAGGACAGTACCGGATGCTGGGTTGAGCGCGCGTGGTCGCGCAATCCGCTTGCCCTGCTCCCACTGAAGTTTGGTTAATGGTTGTCACCGCCTGCGGTTGGCATCCGTGTGGCGGCAATTCAGAGAGTGGAGGCCCGCCTGACTCAACACAATGTAAGCGGTTTCGCCAGCGGAGCTAAAACAATGACAAACGCAAAGAAGGGGGCTTTTGCTGTGGCGATTGTCGCTCTGCTTTGCCTTCTCCCTAGCATATGGTTCTTTTGCCAAGTTGCGTATTTTTGGATCTGGATCCTGCTTGCTTCGTCTAACTCCATTGATCGAGATCTCGCGCAGCGTTCTGGTTGCGAAAAGATTCCACAAGTCCGGCAGATCGAGACACTTTTGGGAAAGGGTGACCATTTCATCACCGGGGGCGAACCGCACCTCATGCCAGGCGGCGCGAACGACATCTGTCAATGGTCCACCGATGTCTACTTCGCAGGTCGATATCAGTTGACGATGTGGGTAGATATCGAAATTGATCGACGCAACAGCGAGGTATCAAGAGTTGTCGATACCCTCAAGTTTCGTCTTCTTGAGGTCACAAGAGTGGACATGCTGTCCGAAGGGAGACCGAGTATTTCCTACGGCGGTTCTGGTCAGCGAGAATTCAGTGCCGCCGACTGGAAAAAGGTCGTTGAGGCCAAGGGTGATTTTTCCGTAATCGGTATTCAGATACGGAACGACGCTCCAATCGCCAACTTCGATGAGTTGATGAAGTGGTCGCAGTCACGATCTCAGTAGACGTAGGGCCGGTTTCACCGGCCTTCTTTGGTAGGCAATAGCGCAAGGAAATCGCTTCGGAATCCAGCCTGATGAATGGTGCTTTGCGAGCCGCCCAGCTCTCGGGTATCCTGCCACCGGGCCGCGGACCCTTCTCAACTCGAGTGTGCAGCGTTTGAAGAGGCTAAAATCGTGTACAGAAGTATGTTGGTTCTTGGCGTGCTCACGTTGGCAGGATGTGGGCGAACGGTCGATGCCTATCGGTTCATCGTTCCGGACGATTTTGAAGGCGGGATCATCGTCATTGAAGACAAGTCAGCGGGAACTGACGAAATGAAAGCCAAGACCGTGTATTTGACTGTCCCGGATGATGGTGTCGTCCGTGTCGCGACAATGCCTAAATTTGATGGAGTTGCGAAAGTCGTAGCCAACCGGGTGAACGGCGATCCTCTGATTGTGACTGGCATGCCTTACGATGATTTCCGAGATGGAGTGGGATTCCGAATATGCGTAATCGAGTGCGTCGCAGGAGGGAAATGTTCCATGCAGCTTTACGTCGGCACCGCGACCGGCCTTGAACAGTTCGACTTTTATCGCCACTTCGAAAAGGATCTTCAAAGCCAATGACTGCTCTCGGCGTGGCTGATCCTCGCCAAGCCTCGGAAGGCGAAGGCCGCAACCGGCAGCACGCCGTAGACTTCAAATCACACGCTCGTCAGTCCCACAAAATTCCGCGACGGGGTGGCCGGGTCAGAGCGGAGCGATGGCCCGGTGTTGGTCGTTTCGGGATCCTTTCGTTGGTCAGACCGTCCGTCGCCTGTCGAATGACCATTTCGCGACGTAAGTCTTTTCGTTTCTAGCGTGACACAGCTTTGCGCAGACGCCTTTTTTAGGCGCGCAGACGCCTTTTTGTGTCACGCAGGCGTCTTTTTGACCAGCGCAGACCACTTGTTGACCAGCGCAGGCGTCTTGGAGACCAGCGCAGACGCCTTTTTTAGGCGCGCAGACGACTTTGTGATCGGCGCAGACGGTCTGCGCGCGTCTCGAAGGTGTCTGCGCTGGTCTCCAAGTGGCCTGCGCGCCTCTCCAAGTCGCCTGCGCTGGTGCTTGAGGCGTCCGCACGCCTCCCGAAGGCGTTTGCGCATGGTAAAAAGGCGTCGGCGTGGATCTCAAACCGGTCTGCGCGTGGCGTGAAGACGGTTCAGGTTGGAAAGACATAAGATTCGTCGCCCTCGGATTCGTCGGTGGTTCGAGTGAAGGCGTTGTGCCTCACGCGGCCAAAGATGAGACTTGGCGAGCCGCTTGCCGTCAGGCTGCGGGTTCTTGATTACCGCAGGAAACCCGTGGCCTGACGGCACACGGCTCACTTGAAACATCTCACTCATGGCCGCGTGAGCCTGTTCGGAGCGTTACTTCCAACCTCCCCGCCGCCTCGCAGGGGGCGTGGCCGATTCCTACATCCTACGAGAAGAGCGGCCTCACCGTGACTGATGTTTCGCCGGTTCACTCTGCCGACTTTCCGCTGCTCAAGTTCTCTGGAACGTTGCGGCCTTCTCAGCAAGACGCGGTGGAGATTGCGCGACGCCAGTTGGCGGCGGGGCATCGGCGGCTGCACATCGTTGCGCCGCCGGGTTCGGGCAAGACGATCCTTGGTCTCTTTCTGTGGGCTGAGTATGTGAAGCAGCCCGCGCTGATTCTCTCGCCGAACTCGGCCATTCAGGCGCAGTGGGCGAGCAAGGCGGCGGGCTTCTGGGCCGGAGCTGCCGTTCGCGATTTGACGAGTACCGATGCGGAGCGACCTGCTTGGCTGACTTCGCTCACCTATCAAGCTGTCACACTTCCGAGACGCGGTGATGACGATCTCGATTCGGCGGCGGTCGAACGGTGGATTGAAAGTCTCATTCAGAAAGAGCAGGCCGATGACATCGAAGAGGCGCGGCAATGGATCGAGGATTTGCAGCGCCGCAATCCGGACTATCACGCCGAGCGACTCGGTTCATACCGGAAGCAGCATCGGGACGACTTGGCTCAAAGGGGTCATGCCCTGCCGCTGCTGCACGCTTCGTCGCGTGCGGTCTTGCAACGGCTGAAAGATCGCGGCGTCGGGCTGATCGTGTTGGATGAGTGCCACCATTTGCTCGGACACTGGGGGCGCGTTCTGGCCGACGCGAGCGAGTTTCTCGACGGCCCGATTATTTTGGGACTGACCGCCACGCCGCCCGATCGCGACGGGAAAGATCAGGTCGATCTCGATCGCTACGACGAGTTCTTCGGGCCGATCGACTTCGAGGTTCCGATCCCCGCCGTCGTGAAGGATGGGTTCCTCGCCCCGTATCAGGACTTGGCTTACTTCGTCCGGCCGACAGCGGCCGAGATCGACTACGTCGCGAACATTGATGACCAGTTTCATGAGCTGGTGCGCGACCTGTGTGCCGAGCGACTTCCTGATTTCTCAACAGGTGTGACGGGGGTCCGCGCTTCGCAGCCCCCAGCGAAGTCGGCCACGCCACCGTTGTCGAACACGCCACCGTCTGGGGGCGGCGAAGCGCCGACCCCAGCCACACAACTTGAACGGCTCTTGCCGATGCCGGGTTGGGTGATGAACGTCCTCACCGGGCTGAAGCATCCGACGGGAGTGGCGGCGGATTGGAGTGCGTTTGAGAAACGAGACCCTGCATTCTCTCAGGCCGCGTGCCTCTTCTTGCTTCAGCGCGGACTGAGCTTGCCGAAGCATGTCATAAGGTCGGGAGTCGATGAGGACGCCGAGCCGCAGCCCGAAATGGACGTACTGGTGCCAGTGATTGATCGTTACGTGCGGCACGGGTTGCGGCGCTCGCATCATCCGGCCGACCGCGAGTTGGCGGAGACGGCGATCCGGCGCATGCGGCTGCTCGGCGTGCAGATCACGGAGACCGGATGCCAAGCGTGTGCGTCTCCGGCCGGTCGTGTGATTGCGTACTCGAAGAGCAAAGTCCTCGCCCTGCCGGAGATTCTGCGAGCAGAGCGAGCGGCCTTAGGGGATCGCATTCGTGCGGTGATCGTCACCGACTATGAGAAGACTTCGGCGGTGTCGGCCGAGATCTCGCACCTGCTCGATGAGGAGGCGGGCGGCGCGATGGCGGCGTTTCGTGAGTTGCTCCGTCATCCCGAGACGAACCGACTCGACCCAGTGTTGCTGACGGGATCGAGCGTCCTCGTCGATGGAGACCTCGCCCTGCGATTAAAGGCTGAAGCGGAGACGTGGCTGCGAGCCAACCGCTACGAGGTGGAGTTGAGTCTGTTGGTGACGCCGCTGACGGCCAACGTAGTCCGGACGCCTTCGTCCGGACGAGGGCGCTCGGACTACGAAGATCAACAACTCGACCGGGGTCAGGCACCGCTAGAGGACCACGAGGATCGAGACAGGCTCTCGTTTTCAGTCTTGAGCGGACGCGGTCCTGACTGGTGTCCGCGCGTGTATGTCGGGCTTATCACGGAGCTGTTTCAGCGGGGTCTCACGCGGTGTCTGGTCGGAACGCGCGGCCTGCTGGGAGAAGGTTGGGACGCACACAAAATCAACGTGCTGATCGACCTCACGACCGTCACCACGTCGATGTCGGTCAATCAACTGCGAGGCCGTTCGTTTCGACTCGATCCGGACGAGCCACTCAAAGTGGCGAACAACTGGGACGTAGTCTGCCTCGCCCCCGAGTTCACTCAGGGACTGGACGACTATCACCGACTCATTCGCAAACACGGGCAAGTGTTCGGGGTGACCGAGGACGGTGTCATTGAAAAAGGGATCGGCCACGTCCATGCGGCGTTCACGGAACTGAAACCAGAGGGTGTGGAAGGCTCGGTTGGAGTCCTCAATGCCGAAATGCTCGCGCGAGTCGGTACGCGCGACGCCGTGCGCACTCGTTGGAAGATCGGGCAGCCGTACCATCCCGAGCCTTTGCGAACGGTCGAAGTTCGGCCGTGTGCGACGAGTGGCGGTGGCTTCCCTCCGTTCCTGGGCGCGAAGTCGGCGTGGACCGATGCCTCGCTATCACTGGCGATCGGCAAGTCGCTGCTCGGGGCGCTGACCGAAGCCAAACTGATCGCGTCGCGTCCGGCGCTGCAAGTCGGCGAACGAGCCGGCGGGTACGTGCGCCTCTTTTTGGAACATGCCTCGAAGGACGAAAGCGGCCTGTTTGCGGAGGCATTGCAGGAAATGTTTGCCCCACTTCACAAACCGCGCTATGTGATCCCACGAAGTTTCGATCGCGTCCAAATCACATGGCTCTCGCGGTTGCTCCCCGGCGTGGTCGGTCGTTACTTTCAGCGCCGTGAGTCGGTCCTCGCGATGTGGCACGCGGTCCCTGCGGTGTTGGCGAAGAATCGCGAGTTGGTCGCGATCTTCGAGCGGCACTGGCAGAGACACGTCAGCCCCGGCGAAGCGAAGTACGCCTACACCGGTGACGGAGCCAACATCGTGAAGCAGGCTCGACACCAAGGACTGACGCCGCACGGACCGGTCCATGTGAAAGAGGTGTTTTTGTGAGAGACCGTGCTTCCCTCGAAATCAGAAAGTCGGCTTTCAGAAAAGCCGGACTTCTGGCAACTGCTCATCGACCGCGCGGGGCGTTGTCCACGCGGTGAAACGAATCCTGCCTGAATTGCCCGCCGGTCCTCTCCCTTCCTCAATGAGATCACCGATCCATGACTCAAGCCTCTCCCCGTTCTAATCGCCCGTCTGGCGGCGGAGCGATGTTTTTTTTCTGCGGTCTGCTGATCGGTGCCGTTACCGTTGGGTTCGTCCTCGCGGCGCGATCGACTCAGCAGGCGAATCCCGAAGAGATCGCGATCTTGGCCGAGGTACCGTCGTCAGTGAAGTCACTGCACCCCTCGAACGCTCCCGGTTTGCACAATGTCTTTCGTCTGGGGGACAGCCTGTACTCTGGCAGTTCGCCCGACGATGAGACCGGGTTTGCATCACTCGTGCGACTGGGCGTGAAGACCGTTATCAGTGTCGATGGGGCGACGCCCGATGTGGAACTGGCTCGCCAGTTCGGACTGCGTTACGTCCACCTGCCGATCTCGTATGGCAGTGTCCCGCGCGAGACGATCGTGAAACTGGTCCGAACTTCGCGTGAGCTTCCGGGAGCGATCTATCTGCACTGCCATCATGGCCACCATCGCGGTCCGGCGGCGGCGGTCGCGCTTTGGCGCTGCCTCGACAAGAGTGTCACTGAGGGCCAAGCCCACGCGGCGTTGAGGACGCTCGGTGCGTCGGAGCGGTACTCGGGACTCTACGCTAGTGTGAGGGAACTCACGCGACCGAAGGCCGCCGAACTGGATGCCGATCGCGACGAGTTGCTTCAAGTGTCCGCCGTCGCACCGCTGGCGAAGGCGATGGCCGAGATTGACCGCATGTGGGACCGAGCCACCGCCGACGAGACCGACTCGACCGCCGTGTCGATGCAACTCACGATCGCCTTCGATCTGGCCGAACACTTCCGCGATGCCGCCAGTTTGCCTGAGGTGACCGACGACGAACTGCGAAAGGGCCTGAATGAAACGGCCGACGAGTTGGATCGGTTCGCCGAGACGATCAAAGCCGTGATGCGAGACAGCTCTGCTCCCGATCACGCCCGCACGTCGGCGATCACCCGCGTCAGTGCGAAGTGCAATGCGTGCCACGCACAGTTCCGCGAGTGAGACGCAGCAGCGACAAACAAAAAAACGAGCGACGCCCGGCATCGAAGTGGTGCCGGGCGTCGCTCGTTTGATGTGCGGGTTGATCTTTCCGATCGCCTTACGGGCCGGGGGGAAGCAGTGATGGACTACCAGCGTCTTCCACGGATTGGTCGGCGACGGGGAGCGGCAAGAGTTCCGTCAAGCTGGCTTCAGCAGGATCGCGGTTGTCGGCCGCGCTGGACTCGCCGTCCTTCACTGAGCCCGAGGCTGATGAAATCGACTTCTTCGCGACGTGCGGCCATTGTTCAATCTGTCCCGAACGAGTTCTGATCGGAGCAATCACAGGGGTGATGACCGGCACCAGCAGGGCATCGTTGTTGGCGGACGGCGCTGAAGCTGGCAGGGAATTGAACGTCAAGCCAGTCGATGGGGACGAGGCCGAGCCGAGAGATTGGAAACTCGTCACACCGGCCTCTTCGCTTTTGAACGCGGGCGAACTTGGTCGCAGCGCGAACTGGGCCGAGTGCATCAAGGCAGATTGAGGTCGCACACCCACCCCCTGCTCGGTCGCGGACCCGGCCGATGTGCGGCTGGCGATTGAGGAGGAGTAACGTCCGGGCTTGAGCGGTGGCAGCGGCTGCGCGACGGCTCGTTTGGGGAATGACGGAACCTTCCACATTTGCTTCCAACGCGGCGAGGACTCGGCGACCGGAGACAGGTTGGGTTCGGTTGTAGGGCTGGGGGCGGCGGCGGGATTTGAGTCCAACTGCAAGCTCGTCGGCGAAACCGAGTCGGGCGATGGTGATGGCGGCAGCGCATCGTCGCTCGGCAGTGAGTGACCAGCGCCCGGGAATGGGGGAACAGGAGACAGATCGGGGAACGACTCAAATTGCGGAGACAAGTTGCGCTCCGCTCTGTCATCGTAGTCTGCATCGACTGGCTGAGATGAGAAGCGAGGATTGAGGGTCGAATCAACTCCGTGACTGCGATAGGAGTGTTTGCAGCCGGGGAGTACACAGAGCGTCCCCAACACGAGAACAGCGGAACAGAGAACTCTTCGAGACGAGGCCGGAAACAGCATGACGGACACCTTCCTGCCAACAGAGCTGAGATGGACTGAGTCGGTCGCCATCGTTTGATGGCGGGGGTTCTCAGCCCAATTCGGGAATGCCCTGCGGTCGGCGGCACTCCCAAAATGTGACTAAGAAGTTCATCGGCAAGAATTGCCGACCGGCAGCACTCAATTCTGCGAGAGCCTCGCCCGAAGTCGATCCGGGTTGCTGAAGACTTCGGGCAAGTCCGAATGTACGACCAACACCGTCGAGGAAAAGTGTTCCGGACTCGTGGCCAAACGGTGCGTTCCGCAGACTCCAGCGAGGGCTGCGCCTCAGACCGATGAAGGAAGGCGATTGCAAATTGATAATTGCTAATTTCTAATTGCAAATTGAAAGCGAAAGCGAAAGTCTCGCTGCGTGCGTCCCCTCAATTACCAATTATCAATTTGCAATCTCTTCTCAAACTGGACTCAAAGAGTCAAGTTTTGAACTCCAAGGACTCCACGCACCCGACTCGTTCACGTCAGAATCTCGCGCACAACGCGACCGTGGACATCGGTCAGGCGGAAGTCGCGGCCTTGGTAACGGTAGGTCAGCTTGGTGTGGTCCACGCCGAGTTGATGCAGGATCGTGGCTTGCAAATCGTGAACGTGGACCGGATCGCGCGTGATGTTGTACGAGTAATCGTCGGTCTCACCGAACGTCATCCCTGGTTTGATCCCGCCCCCCGCCATCCACAATGAGAAGCAACGCGGGTGATGGTCTCGCCCATAGGTCGTGTCGGTGATCGCACCTTGGCAATAGACCGTCCGACCGAACTCACCGCCCCACACGACCAGCGTGTCGTCGAGCAACCCGCGCTGCCGCAAATCTTGGATGAGAGCCGCCGATCCCTGATCGGTCTCACGGCATTGAGCCACCATGCGGTTGGGCAGATCGCCGTGGTGATCCCAGTCGCGATGATAGAGTTGAATGAACCGCACTCCCCGCTCGACCAACCGCCGCGCCAAGAGGCAGTTCGCCGCGAAGGTCCCCGGTTTCTTCGAGTCCTCGCCGTACATCTCAAACGTATGAGCGGTTTCGCTCGACAAGTCCATCAGTTCGGGAACCGACGACTGCATCCGAAAGGCCAACTCGTACTGCGCGATCCGCGCGGCGATCTCGGGATCGCCGACCTCAGCCAACTGCAAGCCGTTCAACTGCGCGAGGCCATCGAGCATCTCGCGTCGTCCGGCGCGGTCGATCCCCGCCGGATCAGTCAGGTACAGCACCGGGTCGCCGACGCCGCGCAGTTTCACTCCCTGATGTTGTGACGGCAGGAAGCCGCTCCCCCACAGGCGGGCCAGCAACCCCTGACCTTTCACCGATCCCTTCGAGATCATCACGACGAACGAAGGCAGATTCTCGTTCATCGCTCCCAAGCCGTAATCGGCCCACGCCCCGAAGCTCGGTCGCCCCGGCAACTGGCTGCCGGTCTGCATGAACGTGATCGCCGGGTCGTGATTGATCGCCTCGGTGTGCATTGAGCGGATCAGGCACATTTCGTCTGCGATCTTAGCCGTATGCGGCAACATCTCACTGAGTGATAAGCCCGACTGTCCGTGCTGAGCAAACTTGAACTTCGACGCCGCGACCGGAAAGTTCTTCTGGCCCGAGGTCATGCCGGTCAGCCGCTGCCCGTTGCGGATCGAGTCGGGCAACTCTTGCTTGTGAAACTCGGCCAGACGCGGCTTCGGATCGAAGAGGTCGATCTGCGACGGTGCCCCCGACTGAAACAACCAGATCACCCGCTTGGCCTTCGCGACCAGATGCGTCAATGGCGTGTCAGGTTTCGCCGCCGCATCGCGGTTCAACATGGAAGCGAGCGCGACGGTCCCAAGTCCCGTGGCCGAATGTTGCAGAAAGTGTCGTCGTGATTGTGGGGCAAGTGGTGAAAGCATGGTGTGACTCAAATGTGGCATGGGAAGGTGGGGGAAGTCTTTGGTCATTAGGGGCGGGAGCGAGTCGCATTTGCCTTTCCCTAATGACTAATAACCAGTGACTAATGACTCCCTCTCACCTCTGATAGATCGGCAGATAACCGTATTCAACGCTCAGCGCCAGTACGGCCATCGTGGTCGAGTAGACGCGCCCGAACGGCGCTTCGTTTCCGTTGCCCGCCTTCCAGCTTCCATCCGGAAGTTGGTTTGATAGCAGTTCGATAAACAGCGCGGGACGAGCTTGCTTCCAATCGTCGCCGCCTCGTTTGTACATGCCGATCGTCGTGTAGTAGACGCCGTAAAAGTACCACGCATCCTTGTATCGGAGCGGTCGGAGACGCAGGAAGTCGGCCGCTCCGTGAACCTCGGCGCAGTCGTCTTCGCCGCAAACGGTGAGTGCCAACAGACCGGTCCCCGTGAGCACCGGCGTCGGCCCGCCGCCCGGTTGATAACAGAAGCCTCGACCATCGCGGGCCGCACATTTCTTCACGTACTCAATGGCGAGATCGATGTTGCCAGCGGGGATATCCATGCCAATGTCCTTCGCCGCGCGGAGTGCCAGAAGCTGCCAGCCGGTCACGCTGAGATCGCTGTCGGTGCTGGCCGGTTGATAGCGCCAACCGCCCGTCTGTGACGACTGCTTCTTTACATTTTGAGATTCGAGGATCAGTCGCGTCGCGCGTTCGAGTCCTTTGCGAGTCGCTTCGGCCTGACGTTCGGGAACCATCCCCGCGACTTCAGCCAGCATCAGCGTGCTGATCCCGTGGTCGTACATCGGCCCGTGACCACGTCGGTGCGCGAGCAACCCATTCGGCTCCTGATGATCGAGGACATACTGGACGCCGCGATTGATCGCAGCACCATAAGGGCCTTCGTCGGGCATGTGCCCCGCAGCCAGAAACGCCATCACGGCGAGCGACGCCGCCGAAGTCGTCTCACCCCCGAACGAGTCCACGTTCCAGCCACCTGACGGTTGTTGTTGAGACGCGATGAACCGCAGCGCGCTGACGATCGCCTCGTCCACCTCGCGATCAACACCTGCGGGCGGAGCCGCGACGGCCGAGGCGGCGGTGAGCAACAACGCGGCCACCAGAAAGCCCGCCCGTCCCCAAAACGGAAAACGCCCGAGCGGGGCGGCGTTAGCAGCTTGGCGGCTCAAAGTGAGAGCTTTCCGAGCGGGGCGGCGTAAGCCCCCCGGTTCTTGGGTGTCAGCCCGCTTGGGAAGAACCGGGGGGCTTACGCCACCTCGCTCAGAGGTCTCATCACTAGCCGCGAGAGGCATAGCCTCCTGGATATTGGAAAACGGGCTGACGCCCAAGAGCCGGGGGGCTAACGCCGCCCCGCTCAGAAGCAACGCACTTGGGATCGCGCGAGCTATCAACGACGCGGCAACGTTCTTGCAGAAACGTTTCACTTGCCCGCCTCCTTAGTGGCCGGTTTCGCGATCTCCTCGAAGTACGACTTGATCTGCTTCGCGTACTCCGGGTGCGGCTTCTTGTTGGCACCCTGCAAGATCTCGGTTCGCAATTGGCCGGGGAGTCGGCCCCAGTTGCGTTGAGCCTGTTGCTTGAGCTGGCTGTCGAGTTGACCGAGTTCCGCTTCATCAGGCCCGTCGCCAGCGGCCACTCCTTGACCAGGTTCGCTAGGTTGAGGCGGTTCGTCTCCCGCTGGAGCCTGCGGGTTGCGAGACGGCTGGTTCTGGCCGGGCGATTTGTTTTGTCCCGCCTGAGCGTTGACTTCCTGTTCGCCGCGCGCCGCGCGCCGTAGTGCTGAACTCGCCTGACGGAACTGCTCCGCCGTTTGGACGAGTTGCGAACCATTGGCACCGAGGGCGGGCTGGTCTTCCGCTGGTGTTTCAGCGCCGGGAGCGGCCTCTGCAGCCGACGATCTACCGGGACTCGCCGCGTTCCCCGGCTTGCTACCCGTTTTTGAACCGCCCGGCTTGTTGCAGTTGCACTCGGACAATTTCTTCTGCGCCTGCTGTAACTCGCGTGCGGCATCGGTGACTTGAGTCGCCACTTCAGGCGGAACGGCGTTGTTTGACTTTGACTTCGATTGAGGCAATGCGGCATCCGCGGCGCGCGCCGCTTGCTTCAGTTGGTCCGCCGCGCGGGCCGCTTGTTCCGCCGCGACGGGCGCGTCAGCGGACTTCAGTGCTTCCGCCGCGCGCTGCATCGACTGTTGTGCCTCACTGGCGGACTGCCCCGCCTGTGCAGCCTCAGCACTCGCGGGCTGCGCGTCGAAGGGCGACGACGCGAGTTGTTCGCTCGCTTGTTCGAGTCGCTTCGACAACGCGGCCGTCGCGCGGGCGAGTTGCTCTTGTCCCTGCTGTTGAGCACCACGCTGTGCCGCTTCGGACGGAGCCAGTTCCGCCAACGTTTCGGCCAACTCGCGTTGCTTCTGTGCCAATCCCATCGCTTGCTCGGCAGTCTTCGTGGCCGGTTCACCTTGAGTCGTCAGGCTCTTCGCCGCGAGGTCTCCCGCCTCCGACGCCGCCTGTGCCTGTTCACTCGCCGCACTGAGTTGTCCCGCTTGAGCCTGTCGCGACGCGGCAGCCGCTTGCTTGGCAAATTCCGTCGCCGCTTGGGATGCCTCGGAATCGGCACCCTGTCCTCGCGCGACTTCGATCGCTTGGCGAGTCGCTTCAATCGCGAGTTGCTGCTGGTCTCGAACCGCCTTCGCAGCGGCGGTCGCTTCCACTGAATTTGCCTCGGTGAGCCGGGCGGCGTCAGCCCCCGGATTCTTCTCCATCTCCGTCTTGCTGTTCGTCGCCGGCTCAGTCCGGGGACTGACGCCGCCCGGCTCACCAGTGACTGCGTTCGAGTCCACGTTGGTCGGCTTTTCACCCGAGGCGGGAGCGGTCGCGGCGGCCTGTTGAAACGCATCGGCCAGTTGCTGCTGCGGCTTCGACAGTTGTCGTGCCTGTTCGGCGAGTTGCCCCAATCGCTGCTGCTGTTCCTGCCGCGCGGCATCGAGCAACTCGGGATGCTTGCGGAGCAACTCGGCCAATTCATCGGCGAGCTTTTTCGCATCGGTGGCCAATTGCTGGCGACGTTCTTCGGCTGGTGACGCACCGTCATTCGGGGAGGCGTTGTCGAGCGACGCGGCGTTCGGCGGCGCGTCTGTGGGAGCCGGGTTGGCGTCGGAATTGGCGAGCGCTTCCGCCTCCGTCTTCGTCTGCTGATCGAGCTGGTCGAGTTGCTCGGCCAAACGATCCGACTTGTTGGCGAGGCGGTCCAAATCGGCAAGGTCTTGTTCGAGCCGCTGCAACTCGGCAACTTGCGTCTCCAATCCCCGAAGCTGCTTTTCCGCAGCCGTGAGGCGGTCGATCGACTGACTGAGCGGAGCCAACTGATCGCGAGATTCCTCGGCGGCACGCGCTTCATCCAGCTTCTTCATCGCGTTGGCCACGTCTTGCTCGGCGATGTTCGCGGCGCGATCGGCCAGTGCGGCGGTGACGCGGTTGTCAGCCAACTCCGCCGCGAGTTGTTGCAGTCGCTCGATGATCTCCGCCTGCTGTCGTTCGAGTTTGTCGAGTTGCACGCTTTTGTCGGAGTTCTTCTGCTGGAGTGACTGCTTCTCGGTCTGAGCGTGTAGGGCGGCGAGTTCCTTTTTCGCGTCAGCGAGATCGCCTCGCAGGCTTTCGATTCGGTCCTCAATCGATTGCTGTTGCTCGGCGATTTGCGGGTCGAGCGGCGGAGTGACGGTCGATTGGATCATCAGCGTGCGCGGCTTGGTCCACGTTTCTTGAGGCTCCGGTACGAGGCGGTTATCCACGGCGCGGAGGCGATACGTCACCGCTTGTCCCGGCTTCAGCGCGAGGTCGGCAAGATCAATCGGGAAGTCCTGCGAAAACTGTCGTGATCGAAGCAGCTCGACGGGCAACGTCTTCGTTTGCTTTTGGCCGGTCGATGTTTCGAGATGCAACTCGACCATCGTCAGGCCGTAATCGTCCCGAAGTTCGGACTTCACGACGTGCCGATCATCGGGCAGCACCGCCACCGGTTCATCACTGCCGAAGAGCGAGATCGCGGGAGGCAGATCGGGATCGACGACGAGCGTTCGCGTCGGATCGGTATTGGTCAGGCCGAGGGCGTTCTTCAATCGAAAGGCAAACTTGCCTGACGTGATCGCGACGGCATCCACAGCAGCGGAGCGTTTGTCAGCGCTGAGCTTCAACGCCAACGTGATCGGTTCCTGAACGGCGGCGGCGTTCGCAGTCACGGCGGCGGGCCAGACCAACTCGGCAGACGAGACCGGCTCATTGAACTTCAAGTGCATCGTGATGCGGCTTCGCTCGGCCGCGCGGACTTCGCCCTGAGCACCGTCGAGCAACTTTGCCGGAAGGCCGGTGTACGCGGGCGGGTCGATGTCCAGATGCAGGCCCGCGATTGACGGTGGGTCGGCCACATGCACGCGATGCGTGCGAGACTGTGCGCCGCGCGTGGTCGCCTGAAACGTGACTGAGTGAAACACATGAGGCAATGTCGTGGCGAAACGGCTCGTCTCCGCATCCCATTCCAGACGCCGCGAATCACTCGCACCAGCCGCATCGGTCCAGTGCAGCCAGTAGACAGTCTGATCGGCGATCGTGATCGGCTTCGCGCGGCGGCGGACCTCGACATGAATCGCCACATCGCTGCCGCGCGCCGCGACTTGATCTCCCTCGGGAATCAGTAGCTCGACGCCGCCCCAACTGAAGTTGCCCCAGGGTGCAAGAAATCTCGCCCACAACAGTCCGTAGCCCTGCGCGTCGTAAAAGAAGGGAGACAGCAGCGCGACGCAGACGACGACCGCCGCCAGGGCCATCTTCGGCGAACGGTTTGTCGGGACGGCGTCCTGCAAATCGAGTCGCTCGACCGCCTTCACGGTTTGTCGCGCCATCAATTCACGCATGAGTTTCGACGCGCCCGGTGCGGTCCCGGCCGTGCGGAACTCCACCAGCGATGTCAGCCGTTCCTTGAGTTCCGGGAATTGTCTTTCAACCAGCGCCGCTAACTCGGCCAATGAGACGGGACGGAACATCGGTCGAATGACCTGGTGCCACGCCACCATCGCCGTCACCAAACCCCACGCGGCGAGTAGGCTGCCTCGCACCGAACCACTGAGACACAGCAGCCAATCTGCCGCGAGTGCGTTTCCTAATCCGACCGCCGCGACGATCGCCAACCGTGAGAGGCCGCGCGTGAACACGGCGTCACGCACTTGACGATCCAAGACCAACAGCGGTCGCTCGATGTTCTCGGGAAGCTGCGCTGTCGCCATGATGAACCTCGTGGGAAAAGTGACTGGCAGAAAGTGGAATGCCAAGGCCGACGCTGCCCGGAGTATGTGTCGAGCCTCGTGGGGACGCAATTCGCAACGAAGCCAGTCGAGGGCGACCACACCAACCCGAAGCGTGAGCGAGGAACGGCGGGCGGAACCGCTCGCTCGCGTCCTCGCTCGCGTCCTCGCTCACGCTTCGGGTTGGTGTCACTTCTACTGTGACGGATTGAGTGGGAGGGTTCAGTGCCAAGTGAGAAGTGAGAAGTGATCAGTGCAAAGTGCAAAGTGCAAAGTGACAGAGCGGCCACGACTCTGACAGCTACGAATCGCCACCAGAGAGTGGCAGCGCCAAGCGTTGTGACGGATGCGAGTGCCTTAACTTTTGCACTTGGCACTGATCACTTGTCACTTGGCACTGATCTCAATCGAGTAATCCGTCACAGTAGAACTAATGCTCGACAGTCGCGTATCGCCCCTCATGTGCGAGAGTGCGACCGCTGCGATCCCTCAGTGCGGCGCAAGGCGACCGGCAAGACTTGTCTGACCCACACCAACCCGAAGTGTGAACGAGGGCGAAGTTGATCGATGTCCTCGTTCACACTTCGGGTTGGTGTCTACGGGTAAACC
>JAYTGQ010000317.1:0-2145 GCA_043733345.1 Schlesneria sp. | reverse complement strand
GATGACTACTACTCGATGACTACTACTCGATGACTACTACTCGATGACTACTACTCGATGACTACTACTCGATGACTACTACTCGATGACTACGGGGTTTTAAAGTAGTGCAAAGACCTGAAGACCACCCCGGCAAGCGGGGTGGGGTTTCAAAACAAAGCCTAGCACTCGTCTCTACTTCTTCGCGGTCTCGATGACCAGCTTCTTGCCGCCGTCGCCGTTCAACGAGTCGAGTTGGAACTGACGGAACGAGACCCTGCGAACGCTAGCGTCGGCGAGCGAACGCTCCCACTTGGAGATGAGTTCTCGGTCGCTCGACGAGAACTTCCAAGTCCACTCGTGCCGCGCTTGCAGTTTGAGCGGACGGTCCAGCTCCGCCTGCAACTCCACGACAACCGGCAGCAGTTCGCGCTGACGCAACTCTTCGTTCAGCTTCAGTCGCGGCGACGGCAGCATTGCGCGCGGGTGCAAGACCGAGTTCAGTTCGGCCATCGCGTCGGCAAATCGCAGGTAGGTGTCCGTCACACCGCGCGTGGCAGAAGCCACACCCTCCACGTCGTACCGGCAGTTGCGTCCGAGTAACGTCAGTTTCGATTTTGTCTTGTCGAACGAAGTCTCAAATTCGGGCCGAAGCTGGAACTTCAACCACGACAGATCGGCATCATCGACTCGCTTCCAAGCTTCCTCTTCGACGAGGGAGAGATAGCGTCGGACTTCGGACTGTGCGACTTCGGTCTTCGACGCCCGGCCTTCGCTGAGCAACTGGAAACGCTGGTGGGACGGTTCGTAAACAGTCACTTCCTTCGCTGAGTCCACGTAGTCGTAGACCTTGCCCGCGTGGAACAGCGTCAGACTGCGCGCCACCACCGGCGCGCGATCGGCGGGTTCGTTCGGTCCCAGCGCCGCCAGATTCTTCACCGTGGTGTAAACGCGAATCTCCTGCGCGTGTACGGTCGATAAGGCGTGAGGCAATGGCACCGCACCAGACGCCAACACCACAACGATCAGTGCGCCGACGATGAGTTTGAGCCGGACGATGGGCATCGTGGACCTAGTGTGAAAATGGGCCGGGGGAGTCAGAAGGAGGCGAGCGATGGACGATAGGTTTCATCAAATGAACCAACAACCCGAGCCTGCTCGATCAGACGACGTGCCTCGACAGATTCCTCGCGTGACACGCCAACATCGGCGGTTGCTGCCGTGCGCGCGTTGCAGGCCGTGCGCGAATTGCAGAGAGTGCGGGAAGTCGCCGCAGCGCGAATACCGGCGACTCTCAATCCCAATCAACGCTCGACGCGCCTGTGAAGGCACTGTGGTGGGGGCCCTTCGCTGGCGCGTCAGGCTTCGATTCGGGGCCAACAAGTCCTGCCGCCCGGCAAGTGCATTGTCACACATGAGATTTCCGACCCGACCGGATTGCAGGGGCGAGTTTTCGATATCCCCTCAGCGATGTGGCGGTGTTGAGGTTATGCCGCCAGTGGGGGTGATCCGAGCGGGCACTGAGGCGGTCGGCGGGGCAGTGGAAGTCGTGTTTCAAGCCGCTGCGGGGGACGAACGGGCGGTCGTTCCGGAGTCACGGCCAGCCTCGCAGACGACGTTCGGAGCGGGCTTGATCGCCGTGCAGGCCGTGGCCCGCGTAGAGGACTCGGTGCCGTCGGTTCATGAGGCGGTCCACGAGCCGGCCCGCTGCGGTTCGGCGACCCCAAGGTGCAAACGCTGCTGAGCGTGCGGCTGTTGTTCCGTCTGCTGGCTTGAGAATTTTCCAACCGCGATGTTCGCGAACACTGGGCTCCCCTGTTGGGAACGACGCCCGATTCATTGACCTCCGGCCCAATGACCGACCCACTCCGCCGCCGCCTGCACGGCCTGATCGAACGGACTCCCCAGACCCACCGCTATCAACTCACCGCCTCTAGTGCCAACGTCATCGACAAATACACCAAAATCTACAACCGAGTCCTGCGCCCCGAACTGGCCACTCTCACGAACTCAACACCCTCGCTCAAAACTTGACACACCGTGAATCAATTCGTCGGATCAAGGGATCTAGCAGCCTGTTGAAAAACGGCTGTCGGGAGGGCGAGGCTCCTGCCGAGCCGCGAGAAACAAGCGACTTTCCTCACGCACACGGCTCGGCGGGAGCCT
>JAYTGQ010000316.1:0-2146 GCA_043733345.1 Schlesneria sp. | reverse complement strand
CGTAAGCCCTCGGATTCTTAGCTGTCATCACCAGCGTCCGAGGGCTTACGCCGCCCGGCTCACCACTCCTGTCGGATACGTCAAGGATGCGAGAACCGCAGCGTAAGCAGAAAATCGCGATCCGCCATCCTTGCTCACGCTGCGGGTTGGTATCGCTTGGCCAATCTCACATCTTCGCCCAGTCCGGCACAAGCTTGAACAACCCAATCGCCAGCAATGTCCCGCCCAACGGGATCAGCACCGTCGTGACGAAGATCGGGCCGTAAGCTCTCGCGTGAGTCTCGCCGCAGATCACGCGGATCAGCATCACGACAAAGCCGTTCGCGGGGAGTGAGTCGAGCGTTCCCGAGGCAATCGCCACCACGCGATGCAACGCGCGCGGAGCGACTCCCAATTCATCGACATAGATCGGCTTGAGGATCGGCAGCGCGATCCCCTGTCCGCCCGAGGCTGAACCCGCGATGGCCGCGATCACTGCCACCGCCAATGCCGCCCCGAGCAGCGGATCGCCGGGAATGTGCGTCACCCACGAGACGACTTGCTGGAACGCGGGCAGGTCTTTGACCGCCGCTCCAAACCCGACGACCGCCGCCGTCGAACCGATGGCGAGGAACCCGTTCGTGAAGCCCTCGCCCAAACATTTCCAACCGTCTGGCACATGAGAC
Organism: Schlesneria sp.; assembly: GCA_043733345.1. Taxonomy (GTDB): domain Bacteria; phylum Planctomycetota; class Planctomycetia; order Planctomycetales; family Planctomycetaceae; genus Schlesneria. The sequence goes on along the minus strand of JAYTGQ010000316.1, from coordinate 1,481 downwards.
CTCAGCACGACAAACGCCACGACCACGCCGAGGAAGATCGACAGCGTCGGGTCTTCCGGCACATGAGCCAACACCTTGGTGAGTCTCGCCCCCACGTTCCCCATCGCGCTCAACAACGCCTCTCCCGAGAAAGCCATCACACGGCAAGTCACCGGCAACAGATTGAGTGCCGCCACGGTCGCCACCAGCGGCACGATGGCACGCCAGACCTGCGGAACAGACCGCGTGTGTGAGTCCGTGAGCGGCACGGCGCTCGCCGCCGGTGAATTCAATGTCGGACGTGTCTCACCGGCGGCGAGCGCCGTGCCGCTCACAGGAGGATCACTCGCACGATCCTCCCACCGTTCGCCGCGACGCACGTCACGTCGAATCGCCCAATCGAGATAGGCCTGTCCAACGAGGAACATCAGCGAGCCAACAATCAAACTGACCGGCCACCCCGCCCGCGCATCGGTCAACTTGGCCCCGGTCGCCGCATCGGCCAGATACTTGATCGGGATCAGATTCTGAATCTCGGGCGAACCGGCCGAAGTCATCGTAAACGTGATCGAGCCGAGACAAATCGCACCGGGGATAAAGCGTCGCGGCAGATCGGCCCGACGAAAGAGTTGCACCGCCAGCGGAAAGACCGAGAACCCAACCGCAAACACCGACACCCCGCCATACGTCAGCACCGCACACGCCAGCACCACCGCCAAGCACGCGCGATGCGCCCCCAGCCGCCGACCGATCGAATCGGCAATGCTCACCGCCGCCCCGGACTCTTCCATCAACTTCCCGAACACCGCCCCCAGCGCCACGATCAAATAGAACGACCGCACAAAGTCTGCGAACCCCGTCATGTAAGGCCCGGTCATCGCAGCGAGCGGGTCAAGGCCACTCAGCGTCACCGTGACCAACGCACACAACGGCGCGACGACAAAAATGCTCCTCCCCTGAACCACAAGTCCCGTCAACAGGGCCATCCCACCGAGCAGGACCGATAATTCGTAAAGCGATGTCAGCATGACTGTCAGCTCGTCCTAGTGTTGTTCGTGCCCAGCATTAGCTGTGAAATCGACTGTCAGCCTGTTCGCGCAGACGGGCTCGTTTGACGATCTCCGAAATCGAACGGCGTGACACACCGTCTTCCCCGTCATTCCTCATCAAATCGCCGCCTTCGCCAGTAACCCGGACGACGACTCGTGTGAGCGACGGCCTAGACGCCTACCGTTTGCACATCGAGAAGTTTGAAGAAGATGACATCGGGAAACCGTTGAACGCGGACCCTGCGAAAGCCGCCCTCGACCTGAGGCAACGAGTCGGGGTCGGCCGCGATTCGGGCGAGGACCACATCGACCGCCGAATGGAAGCGAGCCGAGAGATTCGGGTCAATGCACGAATATACCGCAGACGGTTGAGGATGGCACATTTCACACTAACCCGAAGCGTAAGCGAGGACTGGTGTTGCCTCCTCGCTTACGCTTCGGGTTAGTGTCAGC
>JAYTGQ010000315.1:0-35849 GCA_043733345.1 Schlesneria sp. | reverse complement strand
AGGGCTTCGGGGCATCGAAAGTCCAGCCCTCGCTTGCGCGTCGGGCTAGTTTGGAAATGCCCACTGCCTACTCCCCACGGCCCCCTACTCTCTCGACTTCCCACCATGCCGTTGCTGAAACTTCAATACCCTGACGGTTCCGAGCAGGAGCGAGAATTGTCTCGCTCGCAGCCGCTGTCGATCGGTCGTCAATCGTTCAACGATGTCTGCGTTCCTGAAGACGGCGTCGGGGCGATGCACTGCCGGATCAGTTGGAACAAGGCGGCGTTCGAGGTGACGGCGGCGACCGCCAGCGGCATTGATGTCAACGGAACATCGGTCGCCCGCGCCACACTTCAATCGGGAGATGTGATTCGCGTCGGCAGCCTCGATCTGGTTTATCTCGACCCTGCCGCCGTTGAAGTCACCGATGCCGGATTCAAACTCGTCGAAGAGACCGATCGCGGGAAAGCGTTCAACGCAGTGAAGCCACCGCCGCCGATCCCCACGGCGAAGTCGGCCGTCTCCGCAGTGAAGTCGTCTCGTCCTGAAAAAACGCACGCAGAGAAGCCGCAACGTCCGTCTGCACCTTCACCCGTTGTGCGATCTCCCGAAGAGCTGTCGTTGTTTGAAGGAGATGTCTTCACGCAATCGCAGGCCCTGCCCGTCGCGGCGTTTGATGACGAGGACGATGACGACGACTCAGGTCAACGCCAGCTACCACGATTGTCGAGGTCGTCGTCCAACGATTCATCCTCATCGTCGAAGAAGGGCGTCCCCGTGTTGTCGGTCCCGACCGGACGCCGACGGCCCGGTGAGCAGGACATTTTCACGTCGCCGCTTTTCATGGGTTTGAGCATTGGCGGCGTGGTGCTGTTGCTCGTGACGGGGATCTTCTGGTTCCTGATGGCGCGCGAACAAACCTCGCGGTTGTTTGCCCAAGCGCAGAGCGAACTGGCCAACGGGCAGCCGGTTCAGGCGGCGGCTTCGTTCGAGACATTCGTGAAGACGTATCCGCGACATTCACTGCGGCGACAAGTTGACCGTGGGTTGGACCAGGCGCTCGTGCTGAAGGAGACGACGGGAGTTGCTCCGGCGTGGAAACGCGGCCTCGAACAGTTGCAGAAGCTGATCTCGAACCACCGCGCCGAGTCCGACTTCGCCGAGCTGCATCCGGTGCTGTCCAAGCTTTCGGAAGAGATCGCACTCGGCGCGGCGCAGACCGCCGAATCGGCGCGCGATGCTGAGCTGCTCATCGTCTCGGACGAGGCTCGTTCGCTGATGGAACGGTACGCCGATCCGACGAACCCACCCACGGCGACACTGGCCCGCATCAAGTCGGCGAAGGACTCCGCCGAGAAAGCGATCGGCAAGCAGAACACGTTTGACTCGGCGATGACGGCGGTCGAAACGGCGCTCGCTAACAAGCAGCCGATTGTCGCGCTGGCCGAGCGTGAGAAGCTCGTCCGACGCTTCGCCGACTACGCCAACTTGAAGCGCGTGAAAACCGCGTTGCAGAAGTCGCTCGATCTGGAACGTTCGGTGATCGCGACCGACGAAACGGAGCGAGCCGCCGCAACGAGTGAGGAAGAACCGGCGATCCCCGCCCCTGCTCTGGGCCTGTTCCATACGCGGTCTCGAACTGAAGAAGTCTCGGCGGGGCGCGTGGCTTATGTGGTGGCTAAGGACAGTTGTTATGCGGTCGATACGGTGACGGGCGAACTTGTCTGGCGGCGCGTCATCGGTCTGGATGCTCCATTCTTTCCCTTGCTCGCCAATGCGACTCAGCCCTCGCTGCTGCTGTACGACGCGCGGCGGCAGTCGCTCCTGTGCTGTCAGCCCACCACAGGAAAAATAATCTGGCGGCTGAAGCTCGACGGACGGCCGCGTTCGGCTCCGCTGGTGCATGAAGGTCAAATCTATCTTCCGACCGATGACCGCGCGTTATGCCGAGTCGATCTCGATTCGGGGCGACTCACCGCGAAAGTGACGTTCTCGCAGAACGTGCTCGGTCCACCGGCCCTCTCGCAGGACGGTGGCCATCTGCTGATGGCTGGCGAGCTGGCCATGATCTATGCGTTGACGATGCGACCACTCGGCGCGGCGGCGATGACGTTCACCGATCATGCGGCGGGAGCGATCACCGCGCCGCCGCTGTCGATGGGAAAGCTGTTACTACTCTGCGACAACGACAAGGCCGACAGCACACGACTGCGAGTCTGGAACGCGGAAGAGCCCGCCGCGCCGCTCGTGGAATTGACCGGTGAACACATGACCGGCGCGCGGGTGTCGGGTTCCGTGCGCGAACCGGCCGTCTTGCGCGGCAACCAACTGGTCGTCCCTTCGAGCAACGAACATCTCGCCGCGTTCTCGGTCACGGATGAAGCGGGGCGAGCGGGATTGGCTCCTGTCGCGCAGTACCGCGTGAAGGACGGATACGGCGGGCCGATGTTCGTGGCCCTCGGTCCCGATCGACAGTTCTGGGCCGCCAGCTCCGCGTTTCGACGGTTTGAGATTGGAGCCGACACGATTCGTATGGACCAGAACTCGCAAGCGCCGGGGATCGCCTCGCAGCCGTTGCAGTCTGTCGGCGAACAGTTCTTCGTCGGTCGCAAGGCTCCGTTCCACGATGCCGCAACGTTCTCGGCCGTCGAACGCGAACGCATGGTCAGTCCGTGGCGCACGGTCGTCGGGGCCGAGTGCTTGGAACTGGTGGCGGCTCGCGGCGGCGGTTCAGTCGCCGTGAATGAGGCGGGGCAGACCGTGTCGCTCGGACCGAATCGTTTGAAGCAGGGTGGCTTCGATTTGAAAGCGGCCTCGGAATTGGAACTGCCCGTTGGCGTGACTCAACCGCTACGAGCGACTCGACTGCATGACGGACGGATCGCCGTCGCCGCGTCGGGTGAGACGACTCAAGTCTGGATCGTGAGCGGCTCGGGGCAGACCGAGGTGATGCTCAAGCTGGCGAACGACGCTGTCGTGGAAGCGAATCCGGTCCTGTTCGACGACGGTCTCGTGGTGCCGCTGATCGGACGATTGAAGTTGTTGCCACTCGGCTCCAACAAGAAGGCCGTCCAAGATTGGCTCGCACCGGTGGGCGAACAGCCCGCGCCGCACTGGCGGTTCCTGACGCGGCTCGACGGCAACGAGTTGATCGCGTGCGATGAGACCGGCCTGCTGACGCGCATCCAACTGCGCGCGACCGACGTGCCGCATCTGGCCGGTGCCTCGAAGCTGCAATTGGCGCAACCGGTGGATGTGGCTCCCGACCTGCGCGGCGAAGCGTTCTTCGTCGCCGATGCCTCGGGCGCGGTGAAGCAACTCAACGCGCGCTCATTCGACATCGACGGTCAACGGACGTTTGAGTCACCGGTGCGCGGCGTCTGGTCGGTGGGTGAATCGCTGCTCGTCTGGTCTGGCGACGAGAAGTTGCACGCGGTCTCACCCGGTCGGGAGTTGCCGGAACGCTGGTCGCTCGCGCTGACAAATCGCCGCCCGGCGGGAGCGCCGGTCGAATGGTCGGGCCTCGTCTGGGTGGCGTGTCGCGAGGGCTTGGTCGTGGCGGTTGATCCAGCGACGGGGGTTGAGTCGCAACGGATCGAGTTGCCGCAAACACTGAGTCTCGGTCTGCGCGTGATCGGTGACGACCTGTTCGCCGTGGCAGGTGATGGCTCGCTGTATCGCATGGCGGGGAAGGGGCAACCATGAACCGACGAAGCATTCAAAACCGCAGTGCTGAGAGTGCGTTGCGAGTGATCGAATCGCGGGAGATTGCGGAGTTGACTTCGTTTAACCGCGTGGGCAACGCGAGTCGTTTCCGAGCGGGGCCTGACAACGTCGTTCGCCCCCTGCTCGTCGCGCTCTGCCTGTTCGTCTTCGTTCTCTCCACACACGCACTCGCTCAGGCACCCAAGGAAGACGTTCCACTGCCGAAGTACAACGAGATGGCGCTGCCGTCGGGCGAAGACCTGTTGCGCGGCAAGCCGTTCGATTGGATCGTGCTGCGGACGGAAGACGTGCTGGTGGTGGAGCCGACTTCACCCCGCCCCGATCCGGTAGCGCGGCTCACGCTGCGGCACAAGCAGGCGGAAGTCGCTTACCTCCGCGCGCTGAAGTACCGGCCCGCGCGATTGGCCGAAGCCGAACAACTCTTGCAACGTGACCGAGGCGCGGACGCCGACAAAGTGCGGGCCATCGTGGAAGTGCCGCTGGCGGCCGCCCGTAACCGAATGCAGGATTCCCACGCGGCACTTCAAAAGCTGGCGGTCACGCTGCTCGACGACAGCGTTGACCCCGACTACGTGCTGGAGACGCGATTCATTCAAAGGATCGCGCATTACGAAGACCTCGTGCTGCGGCGTGTCGAGCTGCTGATCGCTGAAGGCCGCGTGTCGCTCGCGTACGATCTGATGCTGCTCGTGGGACGACGGCATCGCGACAACACCACCCGCATCCGGGAAGAGTTGGAAGACGACGAAGCAACTGCCGTCGCCACCAGCGCGGCGCTGACGGCCCGACGCCAGGAGCTGCGCGACGAACGCGAAGCATCGAGAAAACTCCCCGCCTCCAAACGAACCGCCGCGACGAAGAAGCGCGAGTCCGAGATCGACAACAGCATCGAATCGCTCACAAGGGAATCGAAGGAATGGGAGGAAGACTTGCTGGCGATCCGCAAGAAACTGCGATTCGCTCGACCGAAAGACTTCCCCAAACCGGACCCCGTTCAGAAGGACGACATCCTGCTCCCCTCGTGGCCGAAGTTCGATGAGACTTATGTGAAGTTGATTTTGAAGGATGCCGAGTTGCAGGCGGCCCGCAACGACCTCGACGGCGCGTGGCGACTGCTCGAAGAGATTTGGAAACCGGGCGGGACCGTCATTGGTCTGTCGGTTCAGATGGGAAGCGTCGTGAATCGCTTGGTCGGGCCGCTCGTCGAACGACACGACTACCGTCAGGCCCGCCACTATGTCAGCCGCCTGGCCACACTCGAACCCGAGCATGTGATCGTTCAAAAGTGGCGTGGGTCGCTGGTTGGACAGGCGAACGCGGCGATCGGTGAGGCGCGCGCAGCGGCCGCGCGCGGTGAGGCATCGGCCGCCGTGCAGAGCGTCGAACGGGCCGCTCGCATCTGGCCCGAGGCCCCCGGTTTGAAAGAAGCTCACCGCGAACTGACTGATCGGCACCAGAGCGTGCGTGTCGGCGTATTGCGAGTGGCAAGTACCGCCGCGAGCGGCCCGTTTCCGACAGCCGCCGAGGAACGGGCGCGATTGTTGATGACTCAACCGCTGTTCGAGCCGACGCGAATCGGCGAACAGGGCGTCCGGTATCGCTCGTCCTACTTCGAGGCGTGGGAGCCGGCCGATCTGGGGCGCGAGATCAAGTTCACGCTCAAGTTGCGGCGAGCCGATTGGGAATCGCGGGGACTCGTCACGTCGGCCGATGTTCAGGCGGAGTTGGCCGCGCGACTCGACCCGCAGCGGCCGAGTTTCGACGAACGGTTGGCGGGCTTCGTCGCAGGCATCTCCGTGCAAAGCCCCGCCGAGTTCACCGTGCGCTTTCACAGGCTGCCTCTCCGCTTGGAGTCGCTCTGGCAATTCCCGGTCGGAGTGCAGCGGGAGTCGCTCTCGTTGAATGAAGACTTGCTGCCAAGCGACTTGTTGCGAGCTGCGGTTTCCACACTAACCCGCAGCGTAAGCAAGGACGCCCCTCAGCAGGACATCCCAGCTCCCGCCGCGCCACCGAACGAGCGCGGTATCGACGATCCCGCCGACGCGACTCGTCCCGATTCGGTCATTCCACTCGCGCCTCCTGCGCCGTTGCCCCCCGCTCCGGTCTCTCCGATCGCATCGTCCCCAGTCGCGTCGTCACTCGTCACGATCCCGGCTGAGTTGGGCCGTCAGCGGTTCACGCGCGTCTCCGCCGACGAGCGACAGGCGGTCTTTCGTCGCGCGCGGCCGCAGCCCGCGTCAACGCGGCTGCGTCACGTCAATGAAGTCGTCGAGGTGCGCTATGACTCGTGGGAGAAGTCGCTCCAGGGACTGCTGCGCGGAGAAGTGACGCTGCTCCCCACGGTGGACCTGCGGGACTTGAAGGGACTTCAAGACGACGGCCGCTTCTTCGTGATGCAATACGCCCTGCCTCAGTCTCACTTCCTGATGTTTCAGTCGAAAACAGCCGCGCTCCGCGATGGCCAGTTGCGGCGAGCGATCCTGCATACCGTCCCACGCGAACGGCTGCTGCGCGAGATCGTGCTGAAGGACGCACCCGCGTTACATGGGCGACTCGTCACCGGCCCGTTCGCCTCGACGAGCTACGGTTACAACCGGTTGCTCAAGCCGCCTGCCTACGATCCACAACTCGCCGCCGCACTGGCTCAAACGGCGAAGAAGCAACTCGGCGGAACATTGCCCACGCTGCGGTTGCTCTGTCCCGATGATCCCCTTCTGCGCGAGGCAGCCCGCGCCATGATCGCGGAATGGAAGCGGATCGGACTGACCGTCACCCTCGTGGAAGACGCAGCGCCGGATGCCGCCTCGACGCGCGACGACTGGGACATTTGTTATCGCACCGCGCGGTTCGTGGAGCCGATCGCAGACATCTGGCCGCTGCTGACTCTGCAAACTGAAGCCCGCGTCGCCGCGTTGCAGCCGCTGCCGGAACGGACGCGCCGCACGCTGCTGGAACTCGAACGAACCATCGACTGGACGACCGCGACTGCGCTGCTCCACCGATTGCTTGGCGATCTGCTGACCGAGGCACGTTACGTCCCGCTGTGGGAGGTGGACGAGTTTCTGGTGACGCGCAAGCACCTTGTGGGCCTGCCGCCGCGACCGATGCACACCTATGACGACATCGAACGCTGGACGCTGCAATCGTGGTATCCACAGGACGCGCCGTGATGGAGTTCGGCGTTAGTTTGAGTGCCGCCGTGCGAGCGAAGCCGTGAGAGGCAGGAGTGAACAGTGAGTCGAAGCCGTTTCAAAAACCGTGTCGGAACGAGAGACGTAGTCCGGGCCCCTTGGTCCGGACGAGATCTCGCTCTCGTCGCGAGTGGACGCCCAAGTTCCACTGGTCCGGCTCGTCCGGACCTAGGGGTCCGGACTACGGTCTCCGCTCAAGACGACACTGCGAGCCGATGTTCCGCAATTCATTACAGCACTCAGGCACTTCGCGCGGTTAGTGATGGAACATCCGAGCGGGGCGGCATCAGCCCCCCGGTTCTTGGGCGTCAGCCCGCATTGGAAGAACCGGGGGGCTTACGCCGCCCCGCTCGGAAACTTCTCACTTTGTGCCGCGTGAGGTACATCCCGCTCCTCGTACTGCTGGTCGGACTGGTGCTGTTCAGCACGACACCTGTCTCCGCTGCGGATCGCTCCGCCGAACTCCCCGTCGATGTGCGGCCTTATCGTGTCCGATTGGTGATCGCGTTTGATGCACCACAACTTTCGGCGGTGGCTCAGCGCGAGATACTGCTCTCCACGGAGCAGGCGGCGCGGCGGTGTGTTGGTCAGATGTGGCGGATGCGTGTGGAGTCTTTGCCGTGGCTGCAACCGGTCAGTGCGGCGGGATTGTCGCGACTCAAAGTGGCTGAGTTGATTGAGCGAGCCGATTCGCAGGAACAGGCGAGCGGCAGCCTCCAAACCCTGAGACTAACCGGCAGTGTGAGTGAGGGCGTTGGGATGCCCCGCGTGGAATCGCCCTCGTCCTCGCTGACGCTGCGGGTTGGTGTGGAAGCTGCCGCGAGTGAACCGATTGATGTTTGGTTCGTGGCCGCCGTTCAAGCGGCTCGGCCCGGCTATCGGATCGAGGTCCGAGCGTGGCAACCGGAGATTCAACTCGCGCTGGCCAGTGTCGGTGATCGCGTGGTTGATCCACGCGACGTGCCGCTCGCCATTCTGAAGTTGTGTTGGAAGACGTTTCGACCGGTCGGTGTCGTGGAAGGAGTGGACGGGCACTCGGCACAAGTGCGACTGCGGGCGGGAGCACTCGCCGCACCCGATGCCAGCTTCACGCTGGCTCGACAGAACGACACTTTCGTTCCGTCGATCTCCGTTCGCAATCGTGAAAATCGAGTCGAGCGTTTGGTGCCGATCCCGTGGACGCATCTCACCGCGACCGAAGTCTCCGGCTCATTGATGACGGTCAACGTCGGGAGCGGCCTCCGATCGCCGATTAGTACCAAGCAGCGCGGACGGAATGAGACGGTCGTCGTCGCGGTACGTCCGCAACAGCAGGCGACTCGGTTGGAATTGGCCACGCAATCCAAGCCGTCGCTGCCGCTGGTCGCGCATCGCATCGAGTTGCGAAGTTCACCCGTGACACCGATTCAGGATGATCCCGTCGCGCGGTTGGAGACGCTCATCACAGAATTGCTCACCGACCGGCGCGGCCTCGTGACGATCGCCGTCGATCACGAGCGACCGCTCGTGTGGTTGTTCGCCTACAGCGGGCAACACCTGCTGGCGCGAGTTCCCTTCGTCCCCGGCATTGTCTCTCACGTAAGACTCGAAGTTCCCGATGACTCCGCCCGACTCGCCGCCGAAGCCGACGTGCAAATGCTGCAAGGGCAGCTCATTGACGCGGTCGCCGTTCGTAACACTCAGATCGGACTGATTCGGGCGGCGGCCAAACAGCGTGACTGGAAAGAACAGGAGTCTCGACTGGCGGGACTCGTCAAGTTGGAAGATGCCCAATCGTTCCTGGACCGCCTCGCCGCAGTGCGTGTTCCGGCGGTGAACGCCGCGAAAGCCCGCAAGGACAAGACCGCCGAAGCCCGGATCAACCGTCTCTGTGACGAAATGGCCACGCTCATCCGGCAGTACCTCAGCGAAGACCGAATCAAACAACTGAACGAAGAAGCGGCGGAGCTTCGCAAAGCCGATGCGGAAGCAGAGCAGAAGGAGAAGGAGAAGGGGTGAGGTCTGGCGATGCCTCCCGCAACCCTATGCGAGATGTTCTAGGCGAGCCGTGTGCCGTCAGGACACGGGTTTCTGAGCGGCGATCAAGAACCCGCAGCCTGACGGCGTACGGCCAATGGCACTCACTTTGGCCAAGTAACCCGAAGTGTCAGCGAGGGAAACAAAGAGAAACCTCTCCTGCCATCGCCCTCGCTCACACTTTTTGAAGTTGCGCCTTGTCGGATTTCAGCCCCAAAGGGGTGATGTTAAGCCAGCCCAGGGCGTTGCCCTGGGCTGACATAGCATCGCCCCTTTGGGGCTGAAATTTCCAAAAACGCAACTTCAAAACTTGCGCGTCGGGCTAGTTCATCTGAACACCACCTCTTCAGATCCGGGCACCACAGATTCATTGGGCGGACGGACGAGGTGTCCATCCTACGGTCCTCGGTCAACTCTGCGTCGAGTGGGAATCACACCTCGCGCAGCAGTCGCTCAGCAAGGAAGCTCACCGCGCGCGGGGCCATGTGGTTGGCATACGACCAACCGAAACCGCCGTGCGTCGTTTGCACGTCCACGTCGAACGGAATACCGGTCGAGGAGAGTTTGGTCATCAGCGTCTCTACTCCGTCACGGCAGTAGTGGTCTGCGGGATCGCAGAGCAGGAGCTGATGCTTGGGCCAGTTGAGTGGATGGAGGTGCAGGATCACGGTGGCCTGACGAGACGCTTCGCGGTCCGGAAAGATGTCGTCGAGCGATGTGCCGTGGCCGTACCAAGTTTCAAAATCGACCTTCGGTGAAACGGCCACTACGACGGGGAATTGCCTCGCGTGCCGGTAGGCCAGTTGCAGCGCCCCTTGACCACCCATTTCAACCCCGCAGACGGCAATTTTCGGGGGTTCGATCTGCCAGCGTTCGCGGCAGAACCCGGGGACGTGTTGCTTCAAAAAATCGAGCGGATTGACGTGTGAGTCGAATGGGACATGAACGCGATCCGTCCACCAGCACTGCGGGCCAATGGGACAGACGCAGGCCAGTCCGTGTCGGTCCAGTTCAGTCGTGTAGGCGACGTTGTCGCGCAGCGTCACACCGTCATAACCGTGCAAGAACAACACGACACCGTGCGGCGTGGTGAGCGAGTCGGGCATGAAAACATCAGCGGGATGTGCGGCCAGCAGTTCGGAAGACCAACTCACAAAGATGCCTTTCGTGGACGCAATGCCGGACGGGGAGATTTGTCTGCGCGATGCTGAAAACGGAGAACAGGGGCGGTAAGTTAGGCCCGCGCTTCGACCAAGGCAAACCGCTCATGACTCTCCGCGTTTCGACCTCACACATCTCAACAGAGCCACCGCCATGTACACGCTTTTGCCCGCGCACCAGATCGCCCTGCGAGTTGCGGAACTGGGGCGAACCATCGGCAACGCTTATCGCGGGAAGCCGCTCACGATTTTGGGAGTTCTCAACGGCAGCGTCATCATGGTCGCCGACTTGATGCGTTCGATTGAGGTGCCGCATCGAATCGGGTTCGTTCACGCTTCCAGCTATGCGGGAAAGACGACCGAGTCCGGTTCCCTCTCCGTCGAACTCAGCCTGATGCCCGACATTGAAGGCCGCGACGTATTGCTGGTCGATGACATCTTCGACACGGGCAAGACGCTGGTGAGACTGCTCGACGAACTGCGAGCCTACCGCCCGGCGAGCGTCCGCACGGCAGTCCTACTCTGGAAACAGGGACGCAGCGAAGTCGCGCCAACTCCCGATTACTTCGGCTTTCAAATCCCCAACGCCTTCGTGGTTGGATACGGCCTCGACTACGACGACGACTATCGCCATCTGCCCAACATCGCCGTTCTAGAACAGTGCGACCTCGGTTAGCAGCCTGTTGAAAAACGGTGATCGGGAGGGCGAGGCTCCCGCCGAGCCGCGAGAAATAAGCGACTTCCCTCACGCACACGGCTCGGCAGGAGCCTCGCTCTCCCTTTTTCAACAGGCTGTTAGGCGAGCCATCAGGCAAGAGTGGCTCGTCGGTCTTTGATTTTCTGCCGCTCGCGCTGGCAGTTTGCCTCCTTGTTTTGTGTGACACGATTCCGCTTGGCACGGACGGAAAACACACGTTGACCACTTTCGAGCAAGCCCCTATGTTCCCGCCCCGCGTGGGCCAGAACGTGAGGTTCGAGGCCGACAGGAATGTTCTGTTTGCAGCAGTTTGACATCAAGAGACAGCTTGCTTCGTCCGCTCTGTGCCTCATGCACAGAGTGACAAGAGTGGCTCGGCCAACGGCAGGGATGCCTGCGGTGGGTCGTCTGGCGGAGTGAGTTCGGGTCTGCTCCCGCAAGGACGCGGGACGACCCGATTGTCTTTATTCACCGGCCGATCGCCCCGGAAGCAATGGAATTCTCAGCCCCCCTGGGTCCGTTGCTTCCGGGCATTTTTTTCTTTGGCCGCGCCGTTGCCGCGAACCCACCGAGAGCGGCGATCTATATCTCGCACGGTTGAGAATGGCACATTTGCTCGCAGAAGCTACTAACCCGAAGTGTGAACGAGGGCTTTGTATAGCCGCCCTCGCTCACACTTCGGGTTAGTGTCAGGGCCAACCGCGAGCGATGTGAGGCATCGTAGCCCAAGTCGCTCGACCTTGGGTTCTCAGTCAAAGGCCCCCAATCTCTGGCGAGATTGGCTACGGCTGAAATGTCCCTCAATTCGTCACATGAGGTCTATGCCACGAGCCGGTCTCGGTCGTCGAGTTACTTCTTCGGCGTCCCCAGTCGATCGCTGCACTCGCGCAAATGAGACAGCGCTCGCTCATAACGCTCGCGGCATCGAGCCAAGGCTTCCTGCTGCTTCAGGCTCGAATCAATCTGTTCGGCCTGCCGCATCGCCTTCAACTCGAAGTCGTGGACTTGCAGCGCGGTTAAGTAATCGTGCCACGGATCGGCCTTGGCGGACGAGCAGCCCGCCACGAACAGCAAGATCACGGCCAGTCGATTCATTGTCATGACTCCTGAGATCGAAGAACTCCATCGGCGAATGTCGTGCGTCAAGCCCGACTCGGCAATGACGGCAGATGCTCGCGAGGGATTGTGGCCCATGTCATTTTTGAGGGCGAGGTTCAACTCACGCTGAGTGGCCTTCAATAGGTATAGACTCGAACGCCGCTTGCGACGAGATCAGTGACGCCGTATCAATCTCGCGAGAATCAACCAGACCAGTTGCCTTCGGAGTCATTCATGAAAACACCGGTTCTATTCACGCTCAGTTTTCATTCATTCGTATCCAGTCGGCGGGGTTCTCACGTTGAGAGTTCACGAGATGTGCCGCGTCATTGCTGGCGCTGTATCGCCGGTGCTGCCGTACTTTTTGCGAGCCTGTTCGTCTTGCAACCCGCTCACGCCGTCGAGCCGGTTTACGACGTGGTCGTGTACGGCGGGACATCGGGCGGCGTGACGGCGGCGATTCAGGCCGCGCGGATGGGGAAGTCGGTGGTGCTGATCGAGCCGAGCGGCCACATCGGGGGATTGACCTCGGGCGGGCTGGGGGCGACGGACATCGGGAACAAGGGGGCGATCGGCGGGTTGTCGCGCGAGTTCTATCGCAAGATCGGGGCCTACTACCTGCAAGCGTCGGCGTGGAAGTTTGGCTCGCGCGACGCCTACGTCGAGAAGCGAAAGGCGTTGAGCGAGAACGAGCAGTGGACGTTTGAGCCTCACGTCGCCGAGCAGGTCTACCGCGAGTGGCTCGCCGTATACAAAGTCCCCATCAAACAGGAGCGGTTCCGGTTGAAGGACGCCGTGAAAATGGAGGGGAAGCGGCTGGTGGCCATTCGGATGGAGAGCGACCAGTGGTTTTACGGTCGGATGTTCATTGATGCCTCTTACGAGGGAGACATCATGGCGGCGGCGGGCTGCAAGTATCACGTCGGCCGCGAGGCGAACAGTCTCTACGGCGAGACGATCAACGGAATCCAGACGGCCAACGCGCGGAGCCACCAGTTCATCAAAGATGTCGATCCCTACGTGAAGCCCGGCGATCCGTCGAGCGGTCTGCTGCCGCTCGTGCAGGCCGAGCCGCCCGGCGTGGACGGCGAGGGCGATCACCGCCTGCAAGCCTACAACTTTCGCATGTGTACGACCGACGTGGCCGAGAACCGCCGCGCGTGGCCCAAACCCGAAGGCTACGACCCGGCGCAGTACGAGCTGCTGCTGAGGAACTTCGAGGCGGGAGACCATCGCAGCCCGTGGAACCCGATCTTCATGCCGAACCGCAAGACCGACACCAACAACAACTACGCAATCTCGACCGACTACATCGGGATGAACTACGCCTATCCCGACGGCGACTGGCCGACTCGCGAAAGAATCTACCGCGCGCATAAGCTCTACCAGATGGGGCTGATGTACACGCTGGCCAATCACCCGCGCGTGCCGCAGAAAATCCGCGAGGAGTTCACGCGGCTGGCACTCGCCAAGGATGAGTTTCAGGATCACGACAACTGGCCGCATCAGATGTACGTGCGCGAGGCCCGTCGCCTGGTGAGCGAATACGTGATGTCACAGAAGGACTGCCAGGGGAAAGTCGTGTGCGACGACGCCGTCGGGCTGGGGGCCTACAACATGGACTCGCACAATGCCCAGCGCTACGTCACAAAGGACGGCAAGGTTCGCAACGAGGGAGACGTGCAGATCGGCGTCTCACCGTACCCGATCGCCTATCGCTCGATCCGCCCGAAGAAGACCGAGTGCGAGAATCTGCTGGTGCCGGTCTGCCTCGCCGCCTCGCACATCGCGTATGGCTCGATCCGCATGGAGCCGGTGTTCATGGTGCTCGGCCAGAGTTCCGCGACCGCCGCCTGCATGGCGATCGATGCGAAGGTGAGCGTGCAGGACATTGATCTCGCGGCGTTCAAGAAGCGGCTGCTGGACGAGGGCCAAGTTCTCGAATGGACCGGCCCGAAACGAGTCTCCGAATCGAAAGGGATCGATCCGAAGAAACTCCCCGGCATCGTGATCGACAACCTCGACGCCAAGCTAACTGGCGAGTGGTCCACCAGTGCGTCGATCAGCGGCTTCGTCGGCACGGACTATCTCCACGATGCCAACGAGAACAAGGGGAGCCTTTCCGCCACGTTCACCGCCAAAGTCCCAAAAGCTGGCCGCTACGAAGTCCGCGTCGCCTACACGGCCAACCCCAACCGGGCGACCAACGTCCCGGTCTCTGTCCAAACCAAGGGCGAACTGAAAAAGCTGCGTCTCAACCAACGCGAAGCCACAAAAGAAAGCGGCTTCCAATCCCTCGGCACTTGGCCCTGCGAGGCCGATGAATCCGTGACGGTCGTCATCTCCAACGCCGACACCGACGGGCATGTGATCGTGGACGCTGTCCAACTTGTACCCACAGTGATGGACTGACAAGATGATCCCACAACATCACCGAGATCGCCTCGTTAGCTGGGCAGCACGTAAATGCCGTTTGGCATGTGTAGTAAGCGGCAATAAAGCGGTCTCGGGCCGGTTCGGTGATGCCATTGCGACGATCTCAAAGGATGCAACCTCGATGAAGAACATATCTGTAAAATCCATTTGCCTGCTGCTGGCGACGATTGGGCTGTCACTCAGCATCACCGCCTCATTCTTCTTCTTTGAAACAGTCATGGTGGTAACAGATGTGGGGGGAGGTACGAGAGCGCAGAGTCATCGCGAGTACCCGTTGGTACTCGCATCGCTTGGCTTCGCAATCTTCGCGGGAGCCAGCACCTTTGGTGCGGCAATTGTGCAAGCAGCCGAAATCCACGCATATGCGGCCGACCTTGGGCGCAGGATTCCAGACTGAATCGCACGGCATCTCGACCTCCGAGGCCGATGTATCCCTGGCGGTCATCCTCTCCAACGCCGACGGATACGTTATTGCGGACGCGGTACAGTTGATTCCTGTACCGTAGTCGCGTCGCTCCGCCGACGGGACGGCGGGGCATCTGCTTGCGAGACGCCCGTTTGAATGAACTCCGGTCGGCGGAGTGACCGGCTAACAGTAGGGCCACAACACACGAGGACGAACCATCATGAACAGCCCTTTCCCCGGCATGGACCCGTTTCTGGAACTGCATTGGGGTGACGTGCATGCGCGGGTCATCACGTATCTGTGCGATGCCCTTCAACCGTCGTTACCCGGTGACTTGCGGGCGAGAATCGAAGAACGCGTCTTCGTCGAGTCCGACCTCGGCCAGTCCCGGCACGTGATCCCGGATGTGCGCGTGCTGGAGACTTCACGCCCGCGCGCGGATGTCATGGACTTTGGCGGCGGCGGCACAGCAGTCGCCGAATTGACAGAAATCGACGAGGCAGAGGCCGACGAGGCAGAGGCCGACGCGGAACCTTTCGTCTATGAACTCTTTGGCCTCGAAATCACCGAGGGCTACATCGAGATTCGCGAACGGGGCGGCGGGCGTGTGGTCACTGTGATCGAGGTTCTCAGTCGAGCCAACAAGTATCCGGGTTCAGGGCAGAAGGAATACCGTCGCAAACAGGATGAGGTCTTGCTGTCAGAGGCAACGCTCGTGGAGATCGACCTCGTGCGGGGCGGACACCGCGTGATGTCGATGCCGAATAGTCTGGTTCCGCCACAGCATCAAGCGGATTACCTCGTTTGCATCAGCCCCGGTTGGAACCGTTCACGACGCCAACTCTATGCGATGCCGTTGCGCAAGAAGCTCCCCGCGATCCGCATCCCGCTGCGAAAGACAGATGTCCCGATTCGCATCGACCTCCAGCCACTGATCGACCGCGCGTACCAACTCGGCGGCTACGACGACATCGACTACACCGAAGAACTCGACCCACCACTGACCGCTGAGGAAGCCGCGTGGGTGAAGTCACTGGTGGTCGCCAAGTGATGCGGGTGATCGTTTTTTTCGAGCGAGGATGTTCGCGAGAGAACCGACAGCACATGGACGGCTTCGAGCGTGATGTCGCGACGGCAATGACGCGATTCGCCGAAGGAATTGTTCGTGGGCACCCCGTGCCCGTCGTTGCCGGAACATCTCCAGTCGCTGGCTTCGTGGATTCGATTTTGTTATTTCTCCCGCCCGCCAGCGTTCGGTCGCATGCGCGAGTGGGCGAAGGAGTTAGCGGTTTGTTGAGGTGGGAAAAGTGGGCGAAATTTCAGCCCCTGCTGAATTCCCCCCCTCGCGCACGCGGACTGTGACGCCTTCAGTTTGCGGCTCCGGTCGATTGTGGTTCCGGTCTATTACGGGATGTGAGTGACATGAATCAGTTGCTAACGAGTTTGCAAAGCCTGTTGGTTGCCAGTTGGGACGTGGTCCTTGCAGTGTTGATGTTGGTGTCCCCTTGGACGCCGCTTCTCGTGTGGGTCGCCTTTTGGATGCTGGCCGTCGACTGGGTCAAGCTAAGGGCGGTCATGATTAAAGGGGGCTGGATTGGCGTTGCCTTGATGGGGTTGGTCATGGTTTTGGTCTGGGCCGTAGTGGCTCCGCCAGAAAGTGGCTCTCATTTTTTGTTCGGGCTGCATGTCTCGAACTTTGTGGGTAAGACGGTCTATGTCACCTCCCTCATAACGATCCTGTTCCTGTGCGGAGCCGTGCAATTATCGGGGGCCTGCGGTTCGCTGGCTCACTTCACGGAAGACGCCTTGGAAGACGATCATGGTGGCCATGACCATGACAATCACGGGCAAGATGACCACGGTCAGAGCCACGCTCACGCTCATTGACGTTCACGCTCTCTCGCCCGAAGACGTTCTGCCCTCGCCATTCTGCCAGAGGGCTTCGCCAACTCTCTGGCGGTTCGTTCGCCCTGATGTAAGGCCCTCCTTTCGATGTTTTTGAAACTCGGCAATCTGATCAACCGGCTGTGGCCCGGCCTGCTTATCGGATGGATTGGTGTGGTGATCTTGGCGGCTACGATGGCCCCCCCGTTGTGGGATGTCGTACAGACCGAAGAGTTCGCCTTCCTGCCCGCGAGCAGCCCGAGCTTGGTGGGTGAAAAGCTGTTTCGCGATGCTTTCCCCAAGACCCTCGTTCCCAGCCGAGTCGTCATCGTCGTGAGTCGCCCCAATGGTGGCTTGACCGAACAAGACAAGGAATGGGTGGACGACGGCGTCAATGAAAACGACGCGACACGCGAGTTTGAACTGCGCGAGCAACTGCTCAAGATCGCCGAGGATGCGGGCGGATTGGCGGTTGGCCCGGCGGGTGGTGGCCCGGATGACGATGATGCCGCAGCGAAGAACAAGCCGCTCGGAATCGGCGCTGGGACGCGATCGTTGATCTCCGCTGTTCGCACGTTTCGCGATACGAACCTCGGGCGGTTGATTCTGAGCGCCGATGGCAAGTCCACGCTGGTTCTGGTCGATCTGACGACCGATTTCCTCGACGCCCGCAACCAGAAGATCGTTGCGAAAATTCAAGAGTTGATCCTCGACACGTCCGAGAAAAACGTGGCTTTCCGCCGGAAGATTCCCGCCGGTTTGGAACTGTCGCTCAGTGGCGACGCGACCGTCGGACGCGATATGCAGGCGGCCGCCCGCGACAGCGCGAAGGCGACGGAAACATTGACCATCGGCTTGGTCGTGTTCTTGCTCATCGCCATCTACCGCGCACCGCTGCTGGCACTGATCCCGCTCATCACGGTGTTTGTTTCGGTCAAGCTGTCGATGTCGCTGTTGATCCTGCTGGCTCAACGCAAACTGGCAATCTTGTTTCCGGGGGCCGAAACCTATGTGACGGTGCTCGTGTACGGAGCGGGGGTCGATTACTGCTTGTTCCTGATCGACCGTTACAAGGAAGAGTTGGATGACGGGGCGAGCTTCGACGAGGCCGCAGCCAATTGCGTGGCCAAGGTGGGTGCAGCGATCGCAGCCAGCGCCGGGACCGTCATCTGCGGGATTGGCATGATGATGTTCGCCGAGTTCGGCAAGTTTCGTCAGGCCGGTTTTGCGATTTCCTTCGGCTTGATCGTCGTGCTGTTGGCCTCACTCACCTTCACCCCCGCACTGCTGCGACTGACCGGACGTTGGGCCTTTTGGCCGCAAATGCGAACGGAACGAGTCTCATCGGGAGGGGGGTGGCTGCCGACAGCAACGCTCTCGTCGCGATTGGGTCAGGTCCGCTGGTTACAGAACACTTGGGATGCGGTCGGACAGATTCTGCTCCGCTGTCCGATGACAGTGTGGCTGTTGAGTATCACGCTGATGCTGCCATTCGCCACTGTGGGCGTGATGTTCTTCTCGCATCTCAGCTACGGCCTGCTCTCCGATCTCCCCGCCACGTCGATCAGCGTGCAGGGGACGCGCTCTGTGCGAGAACACTTTCCTGCCGGAGCAACCGGGCCGGTCACGATCTTGCTGCATAACGACCAGATCGACTTCTCACAGCGCGGCGACGAGGACGCGGCAAGTGGTTTCAAGTTGGTTCACGACCTGACCGTAGCCCTCGGCCAGAAAAAGAAGGAACTGCGACTGGCCGACATTCGCAGCGTATCGCATCCGTTCGGCGGCGATGACTCGATTGAAGCCATCAAGAAGCCGGTCGTTCGCAAGGTGACCCTCACCAAGGCTCTCGACCATTACGTCAGCAGAGCGGGCCCACTGGCCAATCACGTCACACGAGTCGAGCTGACTGCGGAACTCGACCCGTTCGCACGCGACAGCATCTCACACCTGTCGCGACTGGAATCCGAGATTCGCGCGCTCCTGCCCGACTCAGTCAAATCAGGGACTGAGATCCACGTCACCGGCTCCACGGCGAGCATTCGCGATCTGAAGTCTGTAACCGACCGCGACCAGATTCGGATCGACGTGCTGGTCGTGGTCGTGGTCTTCCTGATTCTGGTCGTGTTGCTGCGACGACCGGCCATCTGTGCTTATCTGATGGTCACGGTCCTGTTCAGCTATCTGGTCGCTCTCGGTGCGACTTACTTGTTCTTCTGGGCCATCGACACCGGAACATTCGCCGGGCTGGACTGGAAGGTGCCGATGTTCCTGTTCACGATCCTGATCGCCGTGGGTGAGGACTACAACATCTTCCTGATGACTCGCATCGAAGAAGAGCAGGAGCGGTACGGCCCCGTTCAAGGGGTGATTCACGCGCTGTCGAAGACCGGTCGGATCATCTCCAGTTGCGGCATCATCATGGCGGGGACGTTCGCGTCGCTGACAGCCGGTTCGCTGCGCGGGATGTGCCAGCTTGGTTTTGCCCTCGCGTTTGGAGTGCTGCTCGACACGTTCGTCATCCGCCCGATCCTCGTTCCCGCCTACCTTGTTCTGCTCAACACCGGCCGCTTCGGTCGTCTCGGCCGGCTTCTCGGTGCGATCCCAAATAAACCGGTCGAATCCGAACCGAAGTCGGTGTCGTAGGCCGTGAAGCCTGACGCCGTAAAGCCTGGCGCGCAAGCGAAGTCTTCCTGTCTTCGCTTGCGCGTCAGGCTTCTATGAGTTGATACCGCATTTTGCGATCGCTGCCTTACCCTCCAAACCGGGACTGTCATTTTGAGTGATCGTTATCTGGCACGACGGACCAAGCTGATTCAAGCCATTCGCAAGGCGGACCTCTCCGCTCTGCTTGTGACCAACCCCAAGAACGTCTCTTATCTGACGGGCTTCTCGGGCGAAGACAGCCACCTGCTGATCGGCCCCAGCCGGACACACCTCTTCAGTGACAGCCGCTTCGAGACACAGCTTCAGGACGAATGCCCCGGTCTCGCGGTCGAGATCCGGACCTCGCGCACTCTGATGCACGACTTCCTCGCCGAGTGGCTTCCCAAGTTTGGCCTCAGCAACTTGGGGATCGAAAGCTCGTCGATGGTCGTCAGCCTGCACGACCAATTGACGGAGAGCCTGAAGCCGCTGCCGCTCGTCCCGAAAGCGGGCTTGGTCGAGGAACTGCGGCTAATTAAGGACGCTGACGAAGTGGCCGAACTGCGACGGGCGGTCCATCAGGCCGAGCGCGGTTTCGAGCTGATGCGGTCGCTGATTCTGCCCGATCAAACCGAGCGGCAGGCGTCTCACGATCTCGAACACGGCATGCGACGGTTCGGTGCGACACGCGCCGCGTTCGAGCCGATCATCGCTGTCGGCGATCGCGCCGCGCTCCCGCACTATCGCGCCGGCATGCGGACGTTTTCCGAGTCCGGATTCGCTCTGATCGACTGGGGTGCGTTCAGTGCGCGAGGCTATCACAGTGACTTGACGAGGATTTTGGTCACAAGTAAGCTCCCGCCCAAACTCGCCCATGTATATGGAGTTGTGTTGAAAGCACAGCTCGCGGGCATCGCTGCCATCCGCCCCGGAGCCAAGTGTCAGGACGTGGATGCGGCGGCCCGCAAGGTCATCGAACAGGCGGGTTTTAGTAAGCAATTCGGACACGGACTGGGACACGGGATCGGACTGGATATTCACGAAGGCCCCAAGCTCAGTCCGATTTCGACGGACGTTCTAAAGCCCGGCATGACGATTACTGTCGAGCCGGGAATCTACCTCCCCGGAGTGGGAGGCATTCGCATCGAAGACGATGTGCTGGTCACGCGAGACGGTTGTGAAGTTCTGACATCGCTCCCGAAAGATGTACCGCTGACAGTTTGCTGATGGCGAAGGGGCGAGGCGGAAACAGTTCAGACTCCACGTTCGGGCACGTCAGTCGTTGGAAGTCAGGCCGCGATCAAACAAACACTGGACTTGGATTGAGGAAAGCGCATGTCAGAAGCAGACTCCACCGCGAAGACTCCCTTCGATCTTGATCGGCTGCAACAGCTCGTCGAAATGATGGAGAAGCACGGGCTGAGTGAAGTCAATTTGCGCCGCGGCGACGAACAGTGGCGTCTCCGTCGCGGTCCCCGCGAAGTCGTGCAGGCTGTTCCTCAACAGATGCAGTTCGCCGCCCCCGCTCCCGCAGCGGCCCCGGTCGCTCCGTCTGGACCAGCGGCAGCTCCGGTGGAAGCTTCCGGCCTGATCGACATCAAGAGTCCCACCGTCGGGACGTTCTATGCCGCTCCGTCACCTGGTGAACCGGCGTTCGTCACGGTCGGATCGGTCGTCACTCCGGAAACGATCGTCTGCCTGCTCGAAGCCATGAAGGTCTTCAACCAAATCCCTTCCGAGGTGAGCGGGACGATCACCGCGATCCTCGTGAAGAGCGGCGATGCGATTGAGTTCGGTCAGCCATTGTTCCGCGTCCGGCCTTGAGTCGCATGGCACCATTGACCGTAGGATGGACGCCTCGTCCGTCCGCGTGTTCATCGGCAGACAGTCATCAGACGGACGGACGAGGCGTCCATCCTACAGCCTCCAGCAGAGATATCCCCGAGCATGTTTCAACGTATTCTGGTTGCGAATCGAGGCGAGATCGCGTTGCGGATTCTCCGCGCGTGTCGCGAGATGGGGATCGAAACGGTCGCCGTGTGCAGTGAGGCCGATCGCGGAGCCGACTACCTGAAGCTGGCCAACGAGTCGATCTGCATCGGCCCGGCTCAGGCCTCGGGCAGCTATCTACTCATCAAAAACATCATCAGCGCGGCCGAGATCGGCAACGTGCAGGCGATCCATCCCGGCTACGGCTTCCTTTCCGAAAACGAACACTTCGCCGAGGTCTGCCGCAGTTGCAAGATTGAGTTCATTGGCCCGTCCGTGGACGCGATGTCGAAGCTCGGCGACAAGATTTCCGCGAAGGAAATTGCCCGAGCCGCGAACGTTGTTGGAGTGCCGGGCAGCGACGGCCTGATCGGCAGCGAAGAAGAAGCGCTGGCCATCGCGGCGAAGATTGGCTACCCGATTCTCATCAAGGCAACCGCAGGCGGCGGCGGCAAGGGGATGCGGGTCGCTCGCAACGACATCTCGCTCAAGACCGGCCTCAAGCAGGCGGCGATGGAGGCCGAGAAGGCATTCAACAACGCGGGCGTCTATCTGGAGAAGTACGTCGAAAACCCGAGGCACGTCGAAGTGCAGATCATCGCCGACCAACACGGCGAAGTGGTCCATCTCTGGGAGCGAGACTGTTCATCGCAGCGAAAGCATCAAAAGCTGATCGAAGAATCGCCCGCTCCCAACCTCCCGCAGGCGGTGCGGGAAGCGATCTGTGCGGCGGCAGTCCGGCTCATCAAATCGGCGAACTACACGAACGCGGGGACGGTCGAGTTCATCGTCGATAAGGATCACAACTTCTACTTCATCGAAGTGAACGCCCGCATCCAAGTCGAACATCCCGTGACGGAGATGGTGACGGGCCTCGACCTGATCCAGCAGCAGATTCGCGTCGCAGCGGGCGAACACCTGCCGTGGAAGCAGTCGGAGATTCCCTGTCGCGGTTGCTCGATGGAAGTCCGCATCAATGCGGAAGACCCGGACAACGACTTCCGTGGCTCGCCCGGTCGCATCACGAAGCTGCGCATCCCCGGTGGCAACGGCGTCCGCTGGGACTCGCACGTTCACGAAGGCTATGTCGTCGGCCCGTACTACGACTCGATGATCGGCAAGCTGATCGTCCACAAGCCAACTCGCCCCGAAGCGATCGCCTGCCTCAAACGCTGTCTCGATGAATTCGTCATCGAAGGGATCAAGACCACGATCCCGCTCCTCAAACGAATTCTCAGCGAAGCCGCCTTCGTCGATGGCGGCATGCACACGACGTTCATCGAGCAGCACCTGTTGGCCAAGAAGTAGCACGGTGGCGATGAAACAACGCGCGGTCCGTGATGAGACCTCTGAGCGGGGCGGCGTCAGGTATCAACGAAAAGAGCCTCCAACACGGCGTGTTGGAGGCTCTTGGCCATTCGCGATCAGATCGGCCCACCTCACGTGATGTGAGCGCCCTGCGTTTCGACGTAGACGGCGTACAGCGAAGTGCTGCCGGTCATGAACAGGCGGTTTCTCTTGGAGCCGCCAAAGCAGACGTTGCTGCAAATCTCGGGCAGACGAATCTGACCGATGCGGATGCCCTCCTTCGGCTCGAAAACGTGAACGCCGTCGTAGCCGTCGCCCACCCAGCCCGCGCTGGCCCAGACGTTGCCGTCGATGTCGCAACGGATGCCGTCGGCGAAGCCGGCTTTCACCTCTTCTAATATGTCGAGGTCTTCCTGTCTGTTACCCTCTTTCTTGAGCGCTTCACGTTGTTTGGCGGTGATTCGAATCATTGGCAGCTTCATCGAAGCGAACTCTTTCCCATTGGCCAGTTTCTTTTCTTCGACGATGTCCCAGACCTTGATGTTCTTGGGAGCGTCCGGGTAGTGTGAGGCTCCCGTGTCGGCGACGTACAGCTTCTTGTAGTCGGGTGAGAAACAGAGGCCGTTCGGTTTGAAGATGTCGTCGGCCACCTTCTCGATCTTCAGAGTCTTGCCGTCGATGCGGTAGACCGCCTCCTTCTGATAGGGCTGCACCGACTCCCCCTTCGCCTTGTTCCCCTCATAGTTCATGAGGCTGCCGTAGCCGGGGTCAGTGAACCAGATGTCGCCGTTCGGGTGGACGGCCCCATCGTTCGGGGCGTTGAGCGACTTGCCATCGAACTTGTCGGCAAGGACCGTCACCGAGCCGTCGTGCTCGTACCGCACGACCCGTCGGTTGCCGTGCTCGAACGAAATCTGACGGCCCTGAAAATCGAACGTGTTACCGTTGCTGTTGCCCGCCGGTGACCGGAACGTGCTGACGTGACCGTCCTCTTCGAGCCATCGCATCTGCACATTGTTCGGGATGTCGGACCACAGCAGATACCGTCCGACGCCGTTCCACGCCGGCCCCTCCGCCCACATCATGTTCGGGCTGTGATACAGCCGCTGAATCGGCGTGTTACCGAGCGCGTACTTCTTGAACCGGGGATCGAGCGTCACGATGTCGGGATCGGGGTAACGCACGGGTTGCGTTCCCGGCCCGTAGTCTCGCGCGGCGGCCTCCATCGCCGCGAGGCCCATCGCGCTGGCAGCCGCCGCGAGAAACGAACGACGAGGCAGAACAGCGGGCGTCAAGTTGTCGGACGATGGCGTGACATCATGCTCGGTCATGGACGGCTCCTCGGAACGGGGATGCGGATCAATTGTTGAGACCTCTGAGTGAGGACCACGAAGCGGGTGGCACACTATCACACGCGCGAACGCGAAGAAACTCAGAGGTCCACGCGCGACTTCATGGTGAGCCGGGTGCCGTCAGGCCCTGGACTCTTCTCGACGAAATCCGGGGCCTCACGGCACCCGGCTCACCTGCGTTGTTGCGAGCGGCGTCTGTTTTGTTGTTATCGGCGACGTTGGTTAGAGTGTCGCGACCTTCAACTCACCGGAGATTCTGATGCCCCGCTTTTGCCTCGCGCTCATCGCGCTTTCGTTCGTGGCGACCTCGTTCGCCGAAGACCTCGACTACAGCGTGACCGATCCCGACTTGAAGGTCGTGCGGCTCGATTCGTCGCCCGATGCTTCGTTTCTGTCGGTGAGGCTCGACACCACGGGACGCATTTTCGTCGGGGGGCGAAAGACGCTGTACGTGTACGACCTTGATGAGGCGGGCCGGTACAAGCCGCGTCATCTGCTGTGCGAGTTCCCCGATCACACGTGGGTCAACGACATCGAGATTCGCGGCGACGATCTCTACATCGTCACGGTCAGCGCGGTCTATCGGCTGCCCGGCGCGAGGGTGAAGCGCGACGGCGTCCAACCCGAGCGGCTGTTGTGGGGCGTCCCGAACGGCCACGTCCATCAGTGCTTTCACGCCTGCGCGTGGGGGCCGGAGGGAGACCTGTACGTCTCGATGGGCGATCCACTCTGGTACTACGGCGACTTCAGCCGCCCCGATCATTGGGGGTATTGGACGATGTTCTTCAAAAGTAGCCCTCACGTTCCACATGAGGAAAGCCGAACGTCGCGCGACGCCAATCCTGCCAAGCAGCCTTCCACAACCAAGAACGCCGATAGCTCCGACGGCTCTCCTCACGCGGAGCGTGAGGGCTACAAGGCGGAGGGCTACAAAATCGTCCGCGTCGGCAACACCGACTGGGCCTCGATGCCCTACAACGGCGTCGGAGCCGTCTTCCGCATTCGGCCGGATGGGACCAACCTGCGAAGCTTTTCGCGCGGGTTGAGGAACCCGTGCGGTCTCTGCTTCGACAAGAACTGGAACCTGTTCACCAACGACAACGATCACGAGGGCCTGCCGTCGCTGTACGCTCCCGGTCGGCTGCTGCATGTGACCGAGGGTTCGTACTTCAGTTGGCCTCGCGGCTGGCTGCAAAGCAAGACGCCCGACCGAGCCGACATCCTGCCCGCCGTGAACGACGAGATGGGCCGCGCGGTCCCCGTGCTGCAAACGTACTACGCCGACGGCTATCTCCCCGCGAAGTACGAGAACTCGCTGATGGTCGCCCGCTGGTGCCGCCGCCAGGTTTCTTATTTCCCGCTCGAAGCGAAGGGGAGCACCTTCACCGCCAAGGAACATGTCTTGCTGGAGGGCCGCGATCAGGCCCGCCCGGTCGGCGTCTGCGTCGGACGCGGCGGCCGAGTCTTCGTCACGATCTGCTACATGGCGCAGAACGAAGGCTCGCCCACCTACCGCAGCGACCTCGCCGTCATCACTCGCAAAGACGACCCCGATACGATGCCGTTCGAGGGGTATGACGTGACGACGGTCGAACCCAAACGACTGGCGAATGAACTCATTCGATTGCCTTGGTCGCAGCGGCAAGCGGCCCACCAAGAGGTGTTTCGTCGCGATGCACGCACTCAGATTGAACCGTGGGTCACCGAGATGGCGCGGCTTGCGAATACGGACGAAGAGTTTCGGAAACATGCTGAACCGCACTTGGCATTTCATTCGCCGGTGTATTACAGAACCCGTTGGGCCGACTGGTTGCAACGGCGACAGCAGATTGATTTCCGCCACATTGTGAACGCGTCGCGCGACGCAACTCAGTTCGTCACTATTCCGCGAAACACTGGCCCGCTGCCAAACTTGTTTTCCAATTTCAGGGGAATTCGAAATCTGGCTGAAGTCTCCAAGCCCTGGTCTCCGTGGGAAGAAATGATTGTGGCGAAGGATTCAGGCGTTCGCACAATCGGCGCGCTCTTCGGCGCGGAGTTCGTTCCATCGTCGCTCTACCGTGACAAGACACAGTCCATGGACGCGAACGTTCGTCTGATGGGTGTTCTCACCGCAGGCTTCCGGCTCACGATTCCTCCCGTCGATGCCAAGCTGCGGGATGACGCGCCGTTGGCTCCGCAGCAGAAGGAGGAGGAGGCGAACATCATCCTCTTCGCGGACGAGAAAGAGCCGATCGACCTCCGCACGCTGGGGCGAGTCGGCAACTACACCGTGGCCGAACACTGGAAAGCCCTCAAGCACACCGACGAGCAGGAGCAGCTTTTTGCGCTGCTCATGGAGCGGCTCGACGACACGGACGACAAGGTGCGTTTGCAGGCGGCGCACTTCCTGTCGCTCCTCAACGATCCCCGCAGTGAACCGAAGATCGCTTTGGTCACCGCCAACGTGCAGGACAAGCGGCTCAATCTCGGGAAGCTCGAACATCTCAAGCCGCAAGTCTGGATGCTCGGCCCCGTCCCGGATGATGTCGCGATCCGTAGGATGGACGCCCCGTCCGTCCGTGATTCCTCGAAGCAGGAAGTGTCGAAAGAGAAGAAAGAAAAGGAGGAAAAGACGGACGGACGAGGCGTCCATCCTACGGGGGGATTCAAGACGATTCATCCCGTCGAGACCGCCGCCATCGACCTCGCCGCCAAGTACACGTTCGATGGGAAGAGGCTCGTTCCAAGTAGCCCTCCTCCAAGTAGCCCTCACGTTCCACGTGAGGAAAGCCGATCCACGAACGACTCGAAACCTGCCAAGAAGCCGTCCGAGAAACCGAAGCGTGATGGCTCCGACTGCTCTCCTCACGCGGAACGTGAGGGCTACGAATGGAAGCTCACCAAACCCAGCAGTGCGGATCGGCCGCTGTACGACTTCCACACGCTGTTCGGGCCGTCGCCGAATTCGTCGGTCTATTCGTTCTTCCGCTTCGATGTCCCGACGGCTCAGCGGATGCAATTGCTCGTCGGCAGTGAGGACGGCGTGAAGGTTTGGCACAACGGCCGGCTGGTCTTCGAGAACGATGTCGTCCGCCCGCTGATTCAACTCGACGATGTCGTGCCGCTCGACCTGCAACCGGGGAGCAACGACGTGCTGGTCCGAGTACGGATGCGACAGGGACTCGGCGGCCAATACCTGCACTACCGGCATCTCGGCGACGTGCGGCTTTCGATCCCCGACAAGCCGGATGGCCTGTCTCTCGCCGAGCGATTGAAGCCCGAAAAAACACCGTGGCTGCATATCGACCCCAAGTTTCTGGAAGTCGATTGGCCCGAGGCGGTCAAGAAAGGCGATGTCGCCCGCGGCAAAAAACTCTTCGCCGCCGAGTCGCTCGGCTGCGCGAAGTGCCACGCCGCCACGGCCACTCAGGCGGGAGGCGGCGGCCCCAGCCTGACCGATTCGGGCAAACGCTTCACCGTCCCGTACCTCGTCGAATCGGTCCTCGCCCCGAACAAGGTGATCTCACCCGTCTTCAAGTCGTCGATCATCCTCACGACCGACGGCAAGATCGTCACGGGCCTCATCGTCTCCGAAACAGGCGACAAGCTGGAGGTGCTGCTCTCCGACACGAAGCGCGTCACGATCAGCAAGTCCGACATCGAAGAACGCAAACTCGGTGACACCTCGGCCATGCCGCCGGGCGTTGTCAAAACAGTCGATGAGCTGCGCGATGTGATTGCGTACCTGTTGAGTAATCCTGCGGATGGCAATTAGCAGCCAAGCTTGACTAATGGTCAACTACTGCTAAGCTCTCCGTCGCGTGAACGCTGAAGGGTATCGGCGGGATCACGAAGTCACAGGCAGGGAAGCCGTCAAACATGGACTTGCACGAGGCCGGAAATGACGTATTCGACGGAGTGTTCCTTCTTGGTATCGATTGTTCGTGATGCAAATCTCGCTGATGGCGAGCCGCATACGTTTGAAAGCTGGGAATGGCTGAAAGACCGGCTTTGGGACAGTTTTCAAGGGGGAACAGTTGCCCCCGGATTCTACGAAGGCTTCTACCGCGATCCCGATACGGGTGAGCGAGTGACAGACAAGTCACGACAAATATGTCGTGGCTATTAGCGAGGACAAAGTTCCTCAACTCAAACGGCTTCTCACAGAAGTGTGCGGTGTCTTCTGCCAGAAGTGCATCTACCTAAACATCGCAGGTCGAGTTGAGTTCATCGAAGCCGATTCTACGGCTCAAGGTGACTCCTGATTTTCCCGCGCATACGAAGCGCGGCCCGAGGGAACGATGATCCAAGCGATTGATTACGTGAACCTCAAAGGCGACTTCATTGCTGTCGCCGATCTCACCTCCGCCGAACGGAAGTTCGTGGCCAAGTTGAAGCGGCAGGCGAAGCAGCTCAACGATTGGAATGAGTTCGAGAACTATTGGACTCGCGAAGTGGCCGAGTTCTACAAGGACAGCGGTCTGACTCGGACGCAGATGCGCGCGACGGGCGTTTACCGGATCGCTCAGGATTTGGGGAGCCGGTTGGCGGTCGAGGCGGGTCTCGCGCGAGTGCCCGATTATCGGGATGAGTTGGACGCGTTGATCCGGTCTCGCTTCCAGACGCGCCGCGAGTTCTGTCAGGCGACGGGATTGACCGAGGACATGTTGAGTCATGTTCTTGCGGGACGGAAGCACCTCGCCATCGAGACACTCTCAGAGGCTCTGCAGAAGATCGGATTTTCGCTGCGGATCGTCCCGGTGAAGACCATCGAACCGGCATCTCCGGCTTGAAGTCGTCGTCCGCATCTCTCTTGAAATCCCGATGGGCCGCAAGGATATTGTCGCCACCTCGGCGGGGGGCATGTTGGCGCTCAACGTCATGCCGCGCGAGGCCACGGTTCCAAGGGATCAGGATTCGTGGCGAAGAAGAAGTCAGCGGGTGGGCTGGAGGAGGGGACTCGGGTTCGAGTCAAATCCCAGCAATCTCTTCGAGGCAACGTCATGCAACTACTCACAAAAGCCCAGCAACAAGAAGTACGAGCCGCCGGAAAGGTGCCTGCACGACTGATCGATCCAGACACGAGCGACGAGTATGTCGTAATCCCCGTCGCTCTCTTTGAACGGTTTCGTTCGCTGGTGTCAGACGATCCGCTCTCCGCTGCGGAAGAAGACTGGCAACTGCGCGAAGCGGGGTCTCTGGCCGGGTGGGATGACCCGGAAATGGATGTCTACGATCAACTCGATCCAAGGCGACAGCCATGAAGCGAGGCGATGTTGTTCTCGTGGACTATCCGTTCAGTGAAGGGGGTGGCAGCAAGGTTCGTCCGGCCTTGGTCGTATTGGCGGACACTTACAACCGCAAGCTTTCTCACACTGTCGTCGCCATGATTTCAAGCAGTTCGTCCCGCATCGTGGGTGATCCGTCGCAGTTCGTCATTGAGCTTGGCTCACCTGAACTGCGTCAGTCGGGACTGTGGCTCCGTTCAGTCGTGATGTGCGAACACTTGGCTTCAGTGCGTCAGACTTCTGTTTTAAAGTCCCTCGGCACACTCCCGGCGTCAGCTCTGATAAAAATCGAAGACTGCCTCAAGTCCGCTTTCGGAATTGAGTAGGTCTCTGCCGCCGAAACCGACGCCGAAGCATCTCGGTTCCCAACGATCCAAGGCGATGCGGTCTCTTGAAATCCCGATGGGCCGCAAGGATAGTGTCGCGACCTTTGCGGTCGGCCGTTTGTTGCTCGACGAGACGCCGCGCGAGGACACGGTTCCAAGGGATCAGGATTCATGGCGAAGAAGAAGTCAGCGGGGGGGCTGGATGAGGGTGCTCGGGTTCGAGTCAAACCGAACGTCGCCTCGCCCGAGTTTCCGGAAGTCTCGCTCGGCGGCTGGACGGGAACCGTGATGGAAGTCTCGGGCAAGCCGCCCGCTCAAAAATTGATCGTGGAGTGGGACGGAGCCACGCTCGCCGCAATGCCTGCCGATTACGTGGCCCGCTGCGAAGCACAGATGCTCTACCACGTCATGGCCTGCCTCGGCGGCAACGACATCGAACTCGTGGTGTGACGTTCGAGAGCAATTCAACGCCGGTTTTAGTCGGAAAAACTAGCCCGACGCGCGAGCGAGGGCTGAACGTTCGATGATCGCGAAGCCCTCGCTTGCGCGTCGGGCTAGTTTTGAAATGCGAGCCAGTGTCACCGCCCGCTCCCGACATACGGAGCCGGATCGGGCAGTCCCGCTTCCGCGAAGCCCTTCAGGCGCAGACTGCAGGAGTCGCAGTGGCCGCAGGCTTGGCCTTGTTCGCTGGGGTCGTAGCAACTGTGCGTCAGACCGTAATCGACACCGAGTGCCAGTCCGCGACGAATGATGTCGGCCTTGGTGAGCGAGATCAGTGGGGCGTGAACATGCCACTCATCGGTTCCTTCGACACCCGACTTCGTGGCGAGATTGGCCAGTTGGCGAAAGGCCGCGATGAACTCGGGCCGACAGTCGGGGTAGCCACTGTAATCGACCGCGTTCACGCCGATGAACAGGTCGCTCGCCCCAAGCACCTCGGCCCAACCGAGTGCCACCGACAGGAAGATCGTGTTGCGGGCCGGAACGTAGGTGATCGGGATGCCGCCTGACATCTCGTCGTCCGTCCGATCCTTGGGGACGGCGATGTCGTCGGTCAGAGCCGATCCGCCAAACGCCCGCAGATCGAGCGGCACCACGATGTGACGCTTCACTCCAGCGGCGGCACAGACACGAACCGCCGCCTCCAACTCGTAACGGTGTCGCTGGCCGTAATCGAACGACAGCGCATACGGCTCGAATCCTTCGGCCTTCGCAATGGCGAGGATCGTCGCCGAGTCGAGGCCACCGCTGACTAGAACCACCGCTCGACGAGATCTCTTTGTATTC
Source organism: Schlesneria sp. (assembly GCA_043733345.1). GTDB lineage: Bacteria > Planctomycetota > Planctomycetia > Planctomycetales > Planctomycetaceae > Schlesneria. The sequence continues at coordinate 5,075 of JAYTGQ010000315.1, read as the reverse complement.
ATGAATCGTTCCCGACAAAGTTGCGTCTGCCATGTCGAACAGGTTGCGGCCAATGCGTCACAGTCTTCCAACGGGCGGCGAAGGTATCAACCATGATCGGAAACTGTCGAGGACTATACTTCGCACGGCCGTAACTGACACGAACCCGAAGTGTAAACGAGGACGCAACTCACGCCCTTGCTTACGCTTCGGGTTAGTGTGACTCAGCGTCAAATATGTCCTTTTCGGCCGCGCGAAGAATAAACCCTGCGAAGCTGGACTTCACCACATGCGGCGACCGACGCAGGCTCGCAGCGAATGCCCGGAAGTGGACGCCGCCTAATTCACGATGCGTACGCCTGCGTTTCCAAGAGTCACGCAACAGCAAGTTTGCAGTGACAACGGGCCACAACATGTTGGCTGATAATGACGTTACGGCGTTGACACAAGTTTGACAGAGAGGTGACGGACTAATGACACTCGCCTTCCGATGTTGATGTACAAGTCCCCCCGTGCGGTGCCGGGCAATTGTCGTCCGGGGACCGCGCCGCGTGGCAGATGGATCTGTCGCGAACGGTTTTTGAGGTCTTTCAACTCGATCGGAACACACATGTCGATCAGCCCTCCTGCTCGCCACAAGCACAAGTCTCACCATGTCGGGCACGTCAATGCTCCTCGCGAGGAGTTTGCCTCGGAAGAGGCACTCGATGTTGTCAGCTCGATGGTTCCTGTCTCCGCGACGATCCTTGCCCCCAAATCAGCCTTAGCGGCGGATGAAGAACCAGTTTGGGGGCCTTGGCTACCGGACAAGTTGGTTTGGAGCAACACCGACTGGATCGTGGTCGCGTGGATGACCGGGATGCACGTCGGAGCACTCGCCGCTCCGTTCTATTTTGAATGGCAGTCACTGGCCGCGTGCTTCGTGCTCCACTGGTTCACGGCGAGCATCGGCATCTGTCTCGGCTATCACCGGTTGCTCTCGCACAAGTCGTTCAAGGTGGTCACTCCCGCGAAATTCGTGACGATGCTGGCGGGGGCACTCTCGGGCGAAGGCTCACCGCTCGTGTGGGCCGCGACGCATCGGCTGCATCATCATCGTTCCGATCAGGCGGGCGACCCGCACTCACCGCTCATCACCGCGATCTGGTCGCACTTTACGTGGATGCTGATTCGCCGGACGCCCGCGCAGCAGCAGGCCCTCTTTCAGAAGTACACGCCCGATCTCGTACAAGACCCGATGTTGCAGTTCTTCGAGAAGACTTACTTCTTGTGGCTGGTCGCGTCTGGCATCGCGTTGTACGCCGTGGGTGGGATGTCGATGCTGCTGTGGGGGCTGTGCATGAGAATGGTCCTCGTGTACCACGGGACTTGGTTCGTGAACTCCGCCACGCACATCTGGGGCTATCGCAACTACGACGTGCGCGACGAGAGCCGCAACTTGTGGTGGGTCGCGATCTGGGCCTACGGCGAAGGCTGGCACAACAATCATCACGCTCATCCTCACGTCGCCCCCGCGGGCCATCAGTGGTGGGAACTCGACCCAACTTGGTGGGCCATCAAGACACTGCGGTTCTTCCATCTCGCGTATGACGTGGATGATCGCATCCCGATGAAGACCACCGGCCGCGAACCGGCCGCCACCACATGAGCGACGATTGCCGCGAAGCAGCGATTGCCTCATAGAAAACAGTGAAGAAACATTAGGCCGCGTTCGGAATCTCCGCACGCGGCCTTTGTTTTTTTGGTCCCGGCGTTTCGTGTACCGATGTCACGCCTGCAAAGCGGAGACGTTGGCGAGCCGCACGAAGGAATTGACCTGTAGGATGGGCACTCTTGCCCGTCCGGCTTGGGGATCGAAGAGCGGACGGGCAAGAGTGCCCATCCTACATTTCTCTTGCCGCTCACCTTAACGTCACGGATTGGCCTCAGCTTGGATCGCAGGCTGGTGGCGTATTCACCAGTAAGGCGACTGCGGCAGCGACGGCCAACGCGGCGGTGATGAGCCACGCCGCAGGCAGGTGCTGATGAGACTCGACTCCGATTCCGAGAGCCTTCAGTTCGTCTGTGAAACTCGACAGCGACAACAAGAAGCCGTTGTGCAGCACATGGAGCAGCATCCCCGGCAAGAGGCTGCCGGTGCGAACGCAAATCGCAGCGAGGACCAGGCCGAGGAAGCAGGTCGGGACGAAGCGTTCGGCAAACAACGATTGCTGCACGATGACGTGGAACAGTCCAAACAACGCTCCCGAGAAGGCGACGGCCAATGGCTTGGACATCGCGGAGCGAAAGGCCGACAGCAGGAAGCCACGGAAGAACAGCTCTTCGCACACGGCAGGCACAGCGGCGAGCGAGAAGAGCTTCAGCCAGAGCGGCACGGCGTCGAGTTGGGCTTTGAACGGAGCGAACAGTTTTTCAAGAGCCTCGAGTCGCTCGGTCGAGAGGAGCAGCACCTGCATCTCATACGCGAACGGCCAGAGCGACAGGCCGAGGATTGCGCACGCCGCGAATGCGCCGAGTGACGCCCCTCGCAACGACAGGCCCGTCTTCCAGGAAACGCGCGAGACGCTCGTCAGAAACAGCGGTAACCCGGCGAATAGCAACGCGGTGATGGCCGCATTCCCGGTCAAGCGACCGGCAATCGACAGTCCTTCCCAGCGTGCGGGGATGCTGCTCAGAATCAGAAACGCGGGAAACAACACCGCCAGCCCAAACATCGCTTGGCCGAGTGTCGGCGCGGCGCGAGTCGCCTCCGGTCGCCGTAACAAGTCGGACCAGCTTCCGTCGCTGCCATACAGGACGGCATCCGTCCCGAAGATGCGCGCCGCCGCCGCCAGCGCGACCGCCGCGTACAACACCGTCGAAAGCAGCGTGGCCAGCGCCCAAATCGGAACGACGCGGTCATCGAACACGTCGCGCGCCAGCAGCACGATGTTCACGAGCGGCGTGACGGCGTAGGTGCCGTTGAACTCGATCCCCGGCAGCAGACACATGATTCCCGGCGCCAATGAAACGAGCATGACCGGGATGAGATACGCCTGCGCCTCTTTGAAACTCCGCGCGAAACTGGTCAGCACGAGAATCACCGCCGAGAAGAACGCGGCGAACACACACAGCAGGCCGAGCGTGCAAACGATCACGCGGACGGAGAGTCCCCCCGTTCCAAACAGCAGCCCTTCCAGACCACTGGCGTAGGCCGTCACCACCATCGAGAACAGGTTCGCCAGCGCGGTGAGCATCGCGACGGACAGTACCGCCAGATACTTCGCGAACAATAACTCATGTCGAGGAACCGGGGCCGAGACCAGTGCTTCGAGAGTTCCGCGTTCGCGCTCTCCCGCCGTGAGATCGATCGCGGGATAGACCGCTCCTGTGACGGTCATCAGGATCAGGATCAACGGGACGAGAGTCGCCAGAGAAAACGGAGCATCGGTCGCACCGGGTCGCCTCGGCAGCACGACCGACTTCACCGCGATTGGCAGCGTTTCGGGAGGCGTTTGCGCGGCGAGACGCTCCACGGCGAAGGATTGGTTCACCGCGTGAAAGCGGTCTTCCACGAACCGCCGCGCGGCGCGACTGTTGATCGAATCGGGCCGGTAAATAACCTCGCACGTCAACGGCTCTGCCTGTCCATGACGGAGGAATTTCAGGCCGATGTCGGAGTCTCCCTCGCGCACCATCCCCGCGACATCCACGGTCGCATCGGGGTTCTCGGACGAGAACATGTTGAGGATCGGATCCTCGGGCGTCCCGGCGGGCTTCTGTTCGGGGTCGAGTTCTCGACCCTCGCGCTGCGCCACCAACACATGCCCGCGCCCAAACAACCGACGAAACAACTCAATGTCCTGCGGGCGTTCGAGCGTAATGCGATACTCGACCTTCGCTTCGTTCGCCAGTTGTGTGACGAGCAGCTTTTGCATGGTCACGCCCAGCAGCGGGTAGATCAGCAGCGGCATCGCCACGAGCGTGATGATCGTGCGGCGATCACGCAGGATTTCTCGCAGTTCTTTCAACGCCATCCGCCACCAGCGCGGCGACCGCCATCGTTTTGAACGCGCTGAGTGGAAGTCCGGTGCCGAACGGGAATCAATCGACATCGACAGCCTCCTCGCGGGCGATCTCGTCTGGCGAAACGGGAGAACCGAGCAGTTGCAGGAACATCTCGAACAGCGTCGATTTACCGGTCACTTGCTGCAACTCGGCGAACGTCCCCTCGTGTTGCAGATGCCCACGATGCAGCAGCCCCATGCGATCACAGAGGTGAGACGCTTCGTCCAACCGGTGCGTGGAAACTACGACCGCCTTTCCCAGCGAACGGAGCTGTCCGATGTACTCGAACACGACGTGCGTGCCGATGACATCGAGTCCTCGCGTCGGTTCGTCGAGCAGCATCACCGGCGGATCGTGCATCAACGCCCGCGCCAATGTGACCCGCTGCTTCTGTCCGGTACTGAGCGTCGCACACCGCTGATCGAGAAACGGTTTGATGTCGAGGAGCTGGCTCAACTCGACGAGTCGCCGCTCCGCGCGATCGGGATCGACACCGTAAAGATCGGCGAAGAAGAGGAGCATCTCGCGCGGTGTGAGCCACTGATAAAGCCCCGCGCTGGCCGAGACCAATCCGATCCGGCGCTTCACTTCATCGGGATCGCGTGCCACATGAAAGCCATCGACCACCGCATCGCCGCTCGTCGGTTGCAGCAGCCCCAGAACCATGCGGAGCGTTGTCGTCTTCCCCGCGCCGTTCGGGCCGAGCAACCCGTAGACCTCGCCCGCCTGCACATCGAAAGAGAGATCATTCACCGCCACCAGCGTTTGGCCGTGAGAGCGGAAATGGCGAGACAAGTGTGTGACAGAAATCATGCGGCAATCCGGTAACAGCGACCCGACGACGTGCGGTTCATTTGAACTGTGTGCGGGATCGTAGCGAGAGATTCTCGGCGAAGCTCGTCGGTCGGAGATGAGCTTGAAAACGACTGGATTCGCGGGCCGCTGCTTCACCACGCGGGCCGTGAATCTGTCTGAACAGTCGTGATTGGGGAGTAGTGGTCCGGACGCCTTCGTCCGGACGAAGGCGTCCGGACCACTACTCCCCAATC
>JAYTGQ010000314.1:0-6152 GCA_043733345.1 Schlesneria sp. | reverse complement strand
GCCCGGCTTGATGATTCTGTGCTTCATCATTTTGCCCAATCTGGTCTGCCGAAATTCTGCGCGCCCGGCAAAGAAACAAAACGTGAGTAGTACGAAAGACTCGAAAGTGAAGAAGAGACGAGAGTTCTGATCCCAAGTGACCGCAATGGCACGACGCACGATGTCTTGCGATGCACTGATCGCAACTCTCTTCAATTTCGTGTCTTTCGAGTATTTCGTGGTTACTCATGAATAATCCGGGTTAGGGCAACGTTCCGAAGAGAAGTCCGGCTAACAAAGCTAAGCCGGACTTCGGCCTCCCTCGCGTTGATCCGGACTGGCGAACCGGCAATTCACGCCGAGTATGTCTTGTGTACCCGCCGTTGCCCGCTCCCACCGATCAAACCGTTAGAACGCAATTTCTCGAAACAACCAGAATAGCTTGTGTAGCCGGACTTCCTTGGCCGATGAATACAGGGAGCGGGGACACGGCGCGCCTCGCCGGTGGAGCTTTTGTTTCACCAGACGAACGGTGGCGGGCGGTTCGGGCGATGATTCATCGCACGGATTGTCTACCGGCAAAAAACACGAGGCGGACCGAAGCCATTCTCGGTTCAAGTTGTGGTCGGGTGCCCCGTCCCAACGGATTCGGAGACGGTCAGCGAGGAATCGAAGGAGAACATTCCATGCGTAAGTACGGGAAGTGGGTGTTGACGCTGGGATTGCTGGCAGCAACTCCCGGGCTGACACTCGCCGCCGGGCCGAAGTCCACGACGGACGAAAAGCCTGCGGCTGGAGCCAAAAAGACCACCAAGACGGAAAACCAAAAGGTGGCCGAGGACATTGCCAAAGCGATGCGCGGCAAAGTTCAGGGCGATGTGAACATCGAGTACAAGGACGGAGTCGCCACTCTGTCGGGGTCGGTCGCCGATCCGAAGATCAAGGAGAAGGCTTCGGCTCTCGTCTCCAAGGTCGATGGGGTCTCGCGAGTCGATAACCGCCTAGCCGTCACCGAAAAGAACCGACGCTACACCGCGAAGATGTCGGAACAACCGACTGAAAAGGGTGGCGTGGTCTCGGCGGGGCATGAAGCGGGCGGTCCGCGTGGTCGCCAAGTCCAGCAGGTCAACGGTGAAGTTGCCGCTGCTCCTGCGGGGAGCAACCAAGAAGTGGCCGAGCAAATCGGAGCCGCTTTGACCACGGCGAATCTCGATGGCTACGACATCCAGATTCGCTACTCGAACGGCACCGCGATGCTCGACGGCAGCGTCGGGACTCAGGCCGAACGAGCCAACGCTTCGCGCGTTGTCTCGTCGATTCCCGGAGTTCGGTCGGTCGCCAATCGTCTGGCTTGCACGGAAGAGGCTGCTCGTCCCCCAGCGGGTCCGCGTGGACCCATGGGACCGGGCGCCCAGTACGCTCAAGGTCCGGGTGGGCCAGGTGGTCAGTACGCTCAGGGTCCGGGAGGTCAGGGTCCGTACGGCCTTGGACCTCAAGGTAACATCCAAGGTGCTGGCTATCGTCAACAGGGACCGGGGCCAGGGCAGCCAATGCCGGGTCAACCGGGGCCAGGGATGATGCCCGCGGGCGCGATGCCGATGGGACCAGGTGGTCCTCCCGGCTATGGCCATCCGGGCGCGGGTGCTTCGCAGGCGGTCTACAACAACCCGAGTTTGCCGGACTATGCGTGGCCTTCCTACGCGCAGTACCCGAACTCGGCGGCGGTGAACTACCCCACGCAGTACAGCGCGAGTGCCTTCCCCTACATTGGTCCGTTCTACCCCTACCCGCAGGTTCCGCTCGGCTGGCGCGACGCAACGCTGCGATGGGATGACGGCCAGTGGAACCTGATGTTCCGCTCCCGCACCGATAAGTGGTGGTGGTTCCTCAATCACAACAATTGGTGATCGTGGGTCGCTCGTGCGGAGGGATCTTTTCCGCAGGAATGGCCTCGCCGAATCCGCTGGATGCTTGGGCGAGCGAACGGCCCTCACCCCGTGTGATGATCTGCTTGCCCATCAGTGACGAATGGCGCAGCGTCTGCGAGACCCCTCGCAGACGCTGCTTTCGTTTGTGGGGCGTAGTTTCAAAACACCAACCCGAAGCGTGAGCGAGGAAGTGGTCAGCGAAGGAATTGGATGCCCAGCGTAGTTCTACGGTGAGAGTTCACATGACTGAGATGAGTGCAAAATGAGAAGTGATCAGTGCAAAGTGCAAAAGTGAAGGGACTCGCATCCGTCATCAAGCCTGGCGCAGCTGCACTTGGACGGCCATCTGGGGAGCGAGTTTGTCCCCCTCTTTCATTTTGCACTGAGTCCCAGTCCCCCCAATCCGTCACAGCAGAAGTGTGGAGCCGTCCTCGCTCACGTTACGGGTGGGTGTCAGCGCCACGACCTTCCCACTGATTGTCCCCTGCAATCGGCAAAGTCGGGAAAATCGCAAAAGTTATTCGCCGGAACATTCGATACAGATAGTACGGTCATTGAAGTCGTTGATGAGTGGGGGCTGTGCGAGTCCCGCTTCACTGTGCAGGTCGCAAAGTTCCGTGATCAACGACGGAGTTCGGGAGTGGCTCTGGAACCCGACAACACGACATCTCATCCGGCCCGCAAAAGCAGGTCATCGACACGAGCGAGTTCCTGGAGAGGAATGATGATGAAGCCAAGTTCATTGATGAAACGTCTCTGTTTGATGGGGGCGCTCGGGGTCATGACGATGTCCAGCGGCGGCTGTAGGCTCGCGGGCGGCTTCATCTACACCGCCTTCACGGCAGCGGGCTTCTACGGCACGACGCCGTTGATTCCGGTCAGTCCGTACTACAGCGAACTCATTGAGGACGCTTACGCTCGCGAAGAACGCTACGACAAGGTGCCGATCCTCGATCCCGTCGAGGGCGAGCACGCTCCGCTGTTCTGCCAAGATCCGCCGAGTCCCGATGAAGTCATGAAGGCTCTCCCCAACGAGACCTCGGGGGGTTGGGTGTTCCTCGCCGAGACCGCCCGCAACAACGTCAAGATGGTGGTCGAACCGATCGTCGATCGCATGGATGACTGCCGCTTCTACCCGCTGGTCGGCCCGGCTCGACTGCACCACTGCCACTACAAATGCACGGTCTACTACGACAAAATTATTCGCTCCGACTGGCCGGTCCCGTTCCGCCATGCTGACGAATCGTCGCAAGTCGTCTACATCGACCACGACCATCTGATCCGTTGTGCCGGACCGGCGACGCCTCAGTAACACACCAACCCGAAGCGCAAGCGAGGACGCGAGCGAAGCGAGTCTTCACCTCAGCACCAAACAACAACACCCCGATGGCTATCGAGCCACCGGGGTGTTGTTCATTTGGATACGGTTCAAATGCGACTGCGGATAAACTTCGCGTGGTCAACACAACCCGCTCACCCGAAGCCGAGTAACTCACCATGACTGACCCGCTGCCGTTGCTCAAAGACTTGGTTGCCATTCCCAGCGTGAATCCGATGGGACGCGATGTCTCCGGACCCGAGTTCTTTGAGGGACGAGTCACCGAGTACCTCGTGGCGCATCTCGCGCGGATCGGTGTCCTGCACGAAGTGATCGAAACGGCACCCGGCCGCGCGAACGTGATCGCTCGGCTGGACTCACCTGGTGCGACGAAGACGATCTTGCTCGATGCTCATCAAGACACGGTGCCGGTCGATGGGATGACGATCCCGCCGTTCGAGCCAACCGAGCGCGACGGTCGCATCTACGGGCGCGGCTCATGCGATGTGAAGGGCGGGATGGCCGCGATGCTGGCCGCGTTCACGCGACTCGCACAGGATCGGCCGTCGGGGATGGCCAACGTCGTGCTGTCGCTGACGTGCGACGAAGAATCGACGAGCCTCGGAATCAACCACTTAGTCGGAAGCTGGCTCGGTCGCGTCCTGCCGTATCGTCTCTGTCCACAGCGTCCGGATGCGGCCATCGTCGCCGAGCCGACAGAACTCGACATCGTCGTCGCCCATCGCGGGGCCACGCGGTGGAAGCTGCACACCGCCGGCCGAGCCTGCCACAGCTCGCGCCCCAATGAGGGAGTCAACGCGATTTACCGGATGGCTCGCGTTCTGAAGTGCCTCGAAGAGTTCGCCGCTTGGCTACCGGGATCACGGCCCGCGCATCGCCTCTGCGGCCCGGCCACGCTCAGCGTCGGGCTGATTGCAGGCGGCAGCAGCGTCAACGTCGTCCCCGATGCCTGCGTGATCGAAATCGACCGCCGCGCGATCCCCGGCGAAGAGAGTCAGGCCGTGATGGACGAGGTCATGAACTACTTAAAGGAGCGGCTCGACTTCGACCTCATCCACGACGCCCCCTATTGCACGAGTCCTCCATTGGGCGACGACCTGAACGGCGAATTGGCGGCGCAACTCAGTCGCTCCATCGCCACCGTGGTCGGCCCGCGTCAAACAATGGGCGTCCCGTATGGCACACACGCCTCGCGCATCGCCAAGGCAAACATCCCCGCCGTCGTGTTCGGCCCCGGCAACATCGCTCAAGCCCACACGAAAGACGAATGGATCGCCATCGACCAACTGCGGCAAGCGGCCGACGTGTACTACCAATTCTGTGCCGCCCCTCAGGATCGGCGCGTCAATAATGGTGGGGATTTTTCCGCGTGGATTTGGTGAGCCGGGTGCCGTCAGGCCCCGGATTCTTCGACAATGCGTCCGGGGCCTGACGGCCAATGGCACCCGGCTCACCAAACTCCGACGGTAATTGATGCGTCACTCCTAGCTCGCCATCGCAACTGAAGTCGCCTTCATCGCTCCGCGTGAAGACAGCCGTGCGCGAGTTCAACGCGGATTGCTCATTCGGCCTCTCCACTTGCTCGGCTCCCTTCACCCGGAGCGATGAAGGCGACTTTGTCGTAAGGCAACAGCCCTGCGGCATTCAAACCGCTTCTTGACCTTCACCAAGCGACTCGGCATCGTATTCCGGCCATCGAGCCTCTCGATTGCTCTTTGCGTTCCGGGTTTTTTCGTGGGAAGTAAATCATGTTTGCGATCACTCGTCGTCAGCGGATGTCTCGTTGTTCCAGCCCTTTCGACCCCAAACCGAGCGGATGGTTCAGGATGATCCGGCTCAGCCTCCTACTCTTGTTCGGCCTGCTCGGTCCGGCGGCAGCGACCTCGCTGGCGGCAGGAAACGTGGCGGCAGCCTATGCGGCGGGCAACCTGACTCTCACGGGAGACAACGCCGACAACCTTCTCACGATGTCCGTGACGGCGGGAGTCCTCACGCTCACCGGTCAGTCGGGAACAACGGTCAACGGCCTGGCCTCGGTCTCGACACCACTGGTCGGCCCGCTCACCGCCTCAATCGACATGGGCGGCGGCAGTGACACCCTGACGATCAACAACGTGACGCTGGTCGCGCCGTCCGTCCTGATGGGTTCGGGCAACGACACGTTCGTCATCACCAACTCGAACCTCACGATCACCACCTACAGCGGCGGCACGGGCAGCAACCGCTTCCGCATGTCCAACAGCTCGCTGCGGATTAAAAACTTCAGTTGAGATCTCAAATCTCACGTTGGGGCCGGGTGCCGACAAACACAAATGCGCACAAAGCGACGATTACATCTATGAAGTGCGGGAATAACTATTGCGGAGGACCACTTCCGACCATTCCGCAAGTAGGCATGAAGTACCACGCCGACCATTGCACTTCAGATTACTCGACCTTTACTTCCCACTTGCAGACGGACGTTCCCGGCGGGGCTGATGGAGGACGATGGTTTAGAGGAACTTGTTCGTTCAGGTCAAGCAGCCACAACTCGCATGTATGCATTCCAAGTGAAAACTCGATCAACACCGTGCGTTGAAACAGAATATCCTGCGGGTTATCTGCGGCGAATCGCATTTCGACGGCATCCTTAGGCCACAAGGTCAAATCCGTCCCTTGCTTGTGCCGATTTAGGATAAAGAACAATGCTAAAGCCTTATCGTCCGCTGCCTTAGTGGTTAAAACGATTTCCACGGCATCATTTGACGACCTGCTCACCATCGGCACCACACCAGTTAACCCCCCAAGTTCCTCGCCCATTTCTGCCTGCATATGGCCCGTTCGGAAAAAAATGTCCCATTCACAAGTTGAACAATTCAGCGACGCAACATCTAAAGAATATTCCACGCATAAGTGCGGGGCGTTTG
>JAYTGQ010000313.1:0-6155 GCA_043733345.1 Schlesneria sp. | reverse complement strand
TCGGACTCTTGATATTGCAGCTAAGAATCCGAGGGCTTACGCCGCCCGGCTCACCCAATTCGGACTTCTGTCGGTTACGTCTGTCATCGATTGTTCGTCAAACAATGTCGGCGGGAAGCAGGACGAAATGAGAGAAGTTCGTCGCCTGAACCACACGAAAGTGTCGCTCATCGACGGTCAGCAATCGCGGAATGCCGAGTCGTTCGGCGGTGACCACGACGGACGCATCCGCGAGTCCCCGCGACAAATCACGGTACTGCACGATCAGTTCGCGGCAACGAATCAGATCCTCGGCCGTGGGGTGGATCAGGACATAGGCTCCGTCCGACAGTCCCTCCAAGAAGTCCAGTTCCGCATCCGGACCCAGCCGCGTCGTCAGCAGATAGTCGAGTTCCGCCAACAGGATCGACGGCAGATACAGTGGTCCGGCCTCAGCCTCCACCACGGCGCGAACCGCGATGTGATGGATGTCGTCGGCATCGTACAGGGCATAGATGCCGCCCGTGTCGCAGATCAGGGCCATTGTCCGTTCCTCGTCGCGTCGCGCAGGATGTCGCGAGCCTGCTCCGAGACATCACTGTGGCCGCTGTGATACTGGCCGACCCCTTTCGGAAGAACTCGCCGGGCCGAGCGAACGTAGGCCGAGACCGCATCACGCACAACATCGTCCGTCGAACGTTGCTGCTCCGCCGCCAGTTCGTGCAATGCTTCGGCGGTTGCCGCATCCAACTCAATCGTCAGCGCCATCGCAAATCCCTCCTGAGGAAACTGAGCGCGGAACGGTCAACAACGTCAACCTACCAGATGTGCCGCTGATTCGGAGTCCTCGGAGAAGCAGTGTTCTTCACGAGGTCGTCCCCCAATCGGCACTGCTTCTCCGAGGACTCCGAAGCAGTGGCACATCCAACCAGCCCGTACTCTCGGTTCGAGCAGGGCCACCCAGCCCGCGTCCGGGCCACCCAGCGGAACTACAACTCGACAACATCAACAGTTTCATAGAGTGCGTCGATGAATTTGGAAGCGATCCGAAATTGACTTCGCTCCTTTGGCTTGGGTTTCGCCGCCGAGATGTTTTCCAGTTTGATGCCTGGATCGTAGTAGACCGCTCCCGTGGCAAGGGCGCTTAACAGTCGCAGCGAATCCGTCCGCTGTGCGAGGCGCACCTTGTGACCGTAACGGTACTGCCGCAACGAATCTTGTCTCATGAGAGATGGCACGTAGACGGCTTTGGAGTGCTTGTGTGACCAATGCTCCAAAACCCTGCTAAATGGCCATGATGCGGCAACTTGTTGGTCGTCGCTCACGAGAGCAATCGTCCCGAGCGCATCAGTGATTCGTCCCTTTTCTACGTCATACCCGATGAGTTGCATTGTGGTGTGTCGCACGCCGACCTTGTGAATGCCGCCAAAGTTCATGCGGTCAGGCCCGTCCGAGCTTCTTCTCATAGCCAAATTTTCTGACGAATGCCACCGGCCGGTGTGCGCCCGCCACTCGGCCGATTAGCGGCCCTTGCCGAAGAAGTTGTCATCTTCGTCGCCAACGGACCCATCTGGATACACCACTACTTCGACGACATATTCCTCGACCATGATTGCTTCGTCAAAATCTCGTAGCCCATCCAGAAACTCCTGAAGCTGTTCGATGGCAAGTTCGGCAATGTCACGCTCGGCCGCTTCACGAGTCGGAAACACGAATGGATAACCATCGTCATTTCGGATTGAAGGTACGTTTCCCTCACAGATCGTGTTGACGAAGACACAAAAGCCATGCTGCGGCTCGGGGATGTTGCTTGATTCGGTTGTACGCATATCCATCGGCTAGCACTCCTTTCTGTTCAGTAGTCAGAACGCGGAGTAAACAAAAGCGAGTTGAGTTTGAAGGCAAAATCACGTTTCATTGCTCGCGATCTCAGATCAGAGACTTGTTTGAGAGACGCCACCAACCTGGCAGGAAACAGACCCGATGGCAAGTCGAACACCGAGCGTGAAGTGGACACGCGAGCAGACGTTGATTGCGATCAACCTTTACTGCAAATTGCCGTTCGGGAAGTTGCACAAGACAAATCCCGTCATCGTCAGCGTCGCCAAAAAAATGAGCCGTACACCCAGCAGCCTCGGGATGAAGCTCTGCAACTTCGCGTCGCTTGATCCGATTCAAAAGGCGCGCGGCATCGCGGGACTGGCGGGTGCGTCGCGACAGGATCAGGAAATGTGGAACGAGTTCCAGTCAAACGTGAAGACGCTCGGACCTGAGAGCGAGCAACTGCTCGATGACCTGTTCCACCTCGATGCCGAACAGGAGATCGACGTTCAGCAGCACGATCAGATTCAGATTCAACGGTCGCGACAAGTCTCGGGGCCGAGCGGCTCGACCGAGAGAGTCGCTACCGTGCAAGTCCGTCGCGGGCAACAGTTCTTTCGTCAGGCGATCCTGTGCGCCTACGGTGGCCGCTGCTGTATCAGTGGCATCAACGTTCCGCAGTTTCTGGTGGCCAGCCACATCAAACCGTGGAGCGACTTCCCCTACGAACGCCTCGACCCGCGCAACGGCCTCTGCCTCTCAAGTCTTCACGATGCCGCATTCGATACGGGTCTCATCACGCTCGACGAGAAACTGTCCGTCGTGTTGAGCAAGCGCCTGCGCGGCTACTTCCCGCAGCCAACTCTCGAACAAAATTTCCAGCGGTTCGAGGGACATCGCATCCGACTCCCGGATAAACTCGCCGAACCGGCGGGCGAGTTCATCGAGTATCATCGCCGTCATGTCTTTCAGAAGTGAATCGGCGGAGTGACCGCAGGAGCGGCTTCGCGATGCCCGGCAGGTTGGCAGGGGGCGAGTCTTCGAGCCCCCTGCATTCGCGTGGTTGCCCAGACGCGGCCTTGGGCGTCTGGGTGCCTTGGCACAAGAGGTTGATTGCCAATCGAGTGGCTGAAATCTTCCCTCTTGTCGCACTGCGCCCCGGACGCTCAAAGCCGCGTCCGGGGCTATTCGATTCTCCGGTTCATCCAATAGCCGGGTCGCCGCTTCGCATGGGCGACCGCGACAACCCAAACCTCATCATCCAACTCGGCGTAGTAGACGACGTACGGAAAACGTCGAGCGACCAAGTGCCGATACTTTGTTCTCTGGTATCGAGCGAATCGTCGGGGATTCTGAGCAATCTCACTTGCCAGCCGTTCGATCTCGTCGAGGAAGTCGCGTCTCAACTCGTCCGAGACGGCGGCATAGTACTCGGCCGCCTCATCTGTTTCGTCGCGGGCTTCGGGGTGAAAGATGACGGGTTTCACGAGTGTTTCGCTCGCAAAGCAGTGAAGACCTCGTCCACCGGTATCCCAACGACCGTTCCGTTCTCGATCTCGGCCATCCGCCGATCGAGTTCGACTTCCCAAGCCGCCTCCCAGTCATCGTCCGGCTCGCCGTCGAGTGACTCGATCAGGAAGTGGGCCAACTCGGCGCGAGTCTTGATTGGTAATCGGCTGAGCTGGTCCTTGAGTTGATCTGTTCCAATCTGGTCGCTGATCGGTGGCATGACAACTTCTCCCCATGTCGTGAACTGAAAAATGCTCGGCAGTCTATACCCCACGCGGCCACAAGTGAGACGTTTAGCCCCAACGCCATCGGCGTGGGCGCAATCAACGCGTTGCTCCCATTCGCGCCCACGCCGATGGCGTTGGGGCTAAACGTGGGAATGTCTCATTCATGGCCGTGCGAAGTCTAACTCGCGAGCCGGGCTGTTCGCGAGATCGTTTCAATTTACTCGGTCTTCTCGACCGTGACGAAGACCGGCGGGCTGCTGTAGGTCAGGCTGTGCCTGACGATTCGGAGCCAGTGCGACGAGGCTCAATGGTTTGAACATCGAAGAGTCAGGCACAGCCTGGCCTACACGTGCTGAACGAGTTCGGTGACGCGGAGTTGAAAGCCGGGGAGCAGGCGCGGCGAGTAGTCGTCCGCGACGGTGAGAGTCTGTTCCGACCACTGGCCTCGCACGCGGCGCAGAACGAGCACCTCTTTGCGGTCGGGGTACACGATCCAGTACTCGCGCACGCCGAAGGCGAGATATTCGTCTCGCTTCTCGATGTAGTCCCGGGTTTCCGAGCCGGGTGAGACGATTTCAATCACCAGTTCCGGTATCCATTCCGACCAGACGGCATTCGAGTCCTGATACGGTGGCTCGGTGAGATAGACGGCCAGATCGGGATGCCGCTCGGACTCAAACTGCCCAACCGGCAGCTTGCACTCGCCGCCGCTGGCCACGCAGAAAATCCGACCCGGATGGCTGGCCCTGTAAGAGTTCAACAGACAGCGCAGGCGGTCGAGGAGGATCAGGTGCCAAGGCAACGGAACTTCACTCACGATCACCACTCCTCGTCCGAGTTCGACGTGGTAGCCCTCAACGATTTCGGCTTCGTCGAAGTCATCCAGTGAC
Organism: Schlesneria sp.; assembly: GCA_043733345.1. Lineage (GTDB taxonomy): Bacteria > Planctomycetota > Planctomycetia > Planctomycetales > Planctomycetaceae > Schlesneria. Next base: position 1,729 of record JAYTGQ010000313.1, on the reverse strand, counting down.
ATGACTCGACCGTGGTCGTTTGGGCCAATGAGAATGGCTGTTTGCGTCATGGTTCCGGTCTTCGTCGGGTGGTGTGTGAAATCGAGAGAAGATCTACAAGAAGATGGGGGACAAGAAAATAACCTCGACGCAGTCAACCTGTGATTCAGCGGTCTCTCTTCAACATGAATTGAATCGCTCGGACAAGAAAGACACACGAACGGAAAGTTCAAGCCAACTGCCTTTTCCCTCTTATCTTCTTGTCCCCCATCTTCTTGTTCCCTCTTTCTGCAAGAAGATGGGGGACAAGAAAATGGGAGAAGGCAATTCAGCGGGGTCGGAGTGTGCGGAAGGTGAGGCGATCACGGGCGACGTTGATCCATTGCAGTGCGGGGAGATTGCAGTGCTTCAGCAGGCGCTGAGCGTGAGCGACAAATTGTTCGATCTGTTCGTTGAGCGTGGTGATCTTCCAAACTGCGGGTCCGGCGAACCTCAGCGTTTGATGGCCGATGACGACATCCTGCGACTTCACTTCGATTCGACGTTCAACCACTTCCGCGCCACCCAAGAGAGACATCAAGGCGTCTTCGTACAGACTGATGTCGAGTCCCGTTCCCACTTCACGGACAAAACCTGTGAACCACTCGCGGATCGAAATTGGACCGAATTCGGACCAGTCCACCTCGTCAATGTCGAACTGATGCCGAACATCGGATGGCACGACCGCATTCGCAAACTCGTGTTGGACTTCTTCGGTTCGAACATTGAACAGCTTGCCATGCGGCAGGTCGCACAGCATGAGATAGTTGAACAACTGCGATCGGTGGCGATCTGTCAGCGCCTCAACCGCCTTGAACTCGAAGATCGCACAGCCCGACGCCAACACGTCCAGAAAGTAAGTCTTGTGGTAGTCGCCGAACGAGACCTCGACCGGGACTTCCAATTCGATGCCGCCCATCCGCCGAGCCAGTTCCCGTTTGTAGATGCTCTCCTCGAAAAACCGGCCAAATTCGTTGTGAATCGCGAACACATGACCCGATACCGCGTAACTGATCCGAACAAACTCGCGTTCATCCGGCCGCCGAATCGGGATTGAACTGCGAACAGTGATCGGCATACGAGGACTTACAAGAAGATGGGGGACAAGAAAATATCCGCGACGCAGTCAACCTGAGATTCAGCGGTCTCTCTTCAACATGAATTGAATCGCTCGGACAAGAAAGACACACGAACGGAAAGTTCAAGCCAACTGCCTTCCCCGTCTTATCTTCTTGTCCCCCATTTTCTTGTACCTCTTTCATTCCTCCTTCTCGACCGTCACGAAGACCGGCGGGCTGGAGTAGGTCGCTTTCATCACGAAGTTCAGGGAGAAGTTGGCCATGACGACGGTGACTTGCTTCTCGACGGGCGGAGCCGTTTTGTCGGCCTTCAGGGTGATGAAGCCTTCGCTGGCGGTGCCGGTCAGCAGTGTCTGGCTTTGGTTGCTTTCCATCGTCACTCCTTCGGGCAGGCTGTTGGCGTAGACCTGTTCGAGGTGGCGGTAGAGGAAGTCGAGCGTGACGTTGTGGTTCACGTCTTTCGCGCGGTCGAGCGTGATGGCGATCTTCCTCGACTCACCCGGCTTGAGGCGGATGTCGGTGTCGCTCAGCTTGATCGCCAGCAGATCGGCGGGTTGGCCGATGCAGACCGAGTGCGTCTCAACGGGATAGTGACCGCGACCGCCGCCGGGTGCGTAGTACTCTTGGTACGG
>JAYTGQ010000312.1:0-2158 GCA_043733345.1 Schlesneria sp. | reverse complement strand
GAACGTTCCTTAAGGAACGGGGTCGCAATAACTTCCCGATCAGCCGCAGGGCGCAAGCCCCGGTTTGTGTCATCCAAACCGGGGCTAGCGCCCTGCGGCTGATCGCAGCCTGTTTCACTTCGGGAAGTTATTGCGCTCCCGTTCCTAACGAGGAAAGTCAGACGGGCAGGAGTGCCCGTCCTACGGCGTGGCGTGGGAACGCGAGGGCGGGCAGATTACAAACGAGCCTCGCGTCCGAGTACGCTGGTTGCCGGACATCATCGAACGGCTGAAAGGGATCACGCATGAGACTGGTACGAATCGGCGCTGCCGTGTTGAACACGACTCCGCTGGATTGGGTAGGCAACAGGCAGCGGATTGCGGAGGCCATCGCGATCGCCCGGCAGTCGCGTGTCTCGATCCTCTGTCTCCCCGAGTTGTGCATCACGGGCTATGGGTGCGAAGACGCCTTTCACGCGCCGGGCGTGCAGCAACGCGCGATGGACTCACTGCTGGCGTTGCTTCCTTTAACGAGCGGCATGGTCGTGTCGTTCGGTCTGCCGGTCTTGCACAACGGCAGTCTGTTCAATACCGCGTGCCTCGTCGTGGATGGGCGGATCATTGGGTTCGTCGGGAAGCAGAACTTGGCGGGTGAAGGGATTCACTACGAGCCGCGTTGGTTCAAGCCGTGGCCCGAGGGCGTTCGCTCCGAACTCCACTTTGATGGGCGCGAATACTCGATCGGCGACCTCCTGTTCGACGTGGGTGACATCCGCATCGGCTTTGAGATTTGCGAAGACGCGTGGGTTGCGGATCGTCCGGGCGGAACGCTCGCGCGGCGCGGCGTCGATCTGATTCTCAATCCCAGCGCGAGTCACTTCGCGTTCGGAAAGCACGAAGTCCGGAAGCGGTTCGTCACGGAAGGCTCGCGCGCATTCAACGTGGCCTACGTCTATGCCAATTTGGTGGGGAATGAAGCGGGCCGCGCGATCTACGACGGCGACGCAATGATTGCCGCGTCGGGCCAGTTGCTCGCGACGGGGCCGAGGTTCTCGTATGCCGATGCTCACGTGACAACGGCCGTCGTGGACATCGACTCGATTCGCCTGAGCCGTTCGCGCACGGGGAGCTTTCGTCCGACGATTCTCAATGACGTACAAGGCTTCATCGAGTGTGGATTTGATTACCCGAAGCTCGCCCCCACACGAACGGCACCAGCGCAAGAGACGTGGGAACGCTCGGAATTCCTCAAGGAGGAGGAGTTCACGCGGGCCGTGTCGCTCGCGCTGTTCGACTATCTGCGCAAGAGCCATTCGTTCGGTTTTGTCGTGTCACTGTCGGGCGGAGCAGACTCATCGGGGATCGTGGTTCTCGTGGCGAAGCTGGTCGAGTTCGCGATCCTCGACATCGGCCGCGAGGCATTCTTGAAAAAGCTGGACTTCATCCCCAGACTCGGTCAACTCGCGGAGATGAATCAAGTTGACGCGACGAAAGCCGCGTCCTCGAACAGGACGATGCCGACTTCCGAGCAGCAGCCGACCGTGAAAGATCTCGTGCGGAAACTACTCACCTGCGTCTATCAAGCGACCCGCAACAGCGGCCCGGTCACGCTTCATGCCGCACAGACAGTGGCCGCCGCAGTCGGTGCGGAGTTCCTCGAATTCGACGTTGATGCGCAGGTCGAAGGCTACATCGCGATGGTCTCGCGCGCGATCGGTCGCCCGCTCGACTGGAAGACGGACGACATCGCCTTGCAGAACATTCAAGCGCGCACGCGCGGTCCCAGCGTGTGGATGCTCGCCAATCTGCGTCGCGCGTTGCTGCTGGCCACGAGTAACCGGTCGGAGGTGGCAGTCGGCTATGCGACGATGGATGGCGACACTTGCGGCAGCATCTCGCCACTGGCGGGGATCGACAAAGCGTTCATTCGTCGCTGGCTGCGTTGGATTGAAACGCATGGGCCGCACGGGATCGGCCCGACCCCCGAGTTGGCGGTCGTCAACGAACAACAACCGACGGCCGAGCTTCGTCCCGCCACGGCCAAACAAACCGACGAAGACGATTTGATGCCTTACGAATTGCTCGACGCCATTGAACGCGCGGCCATCCGCGACAAACGCGATCCCAAAGACATCCTGCAACTGATGGCGGCCGACTTCCCGCAGTACGACCGACCGCA
>JAYTGQ010000311.1:0-6182 GCA_043733345.1 Schlesneria sp. | reverse complement strand
GCAGGGCACTAGCCCCGGTTTGTGTCGTCCAAACCGGGGCTAGCGCCCTGCGGCTGATGGCAGCCTGCATCACTTCGGGAAGTTATTGCGGCCCGTTCCTTAAGTCGGGAAGTCCGGCTAACAAAGCTAAGCCGGACTTCAGAGGGCGAGCGATCTCCCGTGCTGCGATAGCGGTCGCTTCTGACATCTCGCGCCGTTTGCTAACGTCTGACCATGAACACGAGCTTCTACGATTTCGATGTGGCGGTGATTGGAGCGGGGCACGCGGGGTGTGAGGCTGCTCTGGCGGCGGCGCGTCTCGGGGCGAAGACAGTGCTGCTCACCATGAACTGCGATACCGTCGGCCAGATGAGCTGCAACCCGGCGATTGGAGGCGTCGCCAAAGGCCAAATCGTGCGCGAGATCGACGCGCTCGGCGGTGAGATGGGGCGAGTCATCGACGCGACCGGCATTCAATTCCGCATGCTCAACCTGAGCAAAGGACCGGCGATGCACTCGCCGCGCGCTCAAGCCGACAAGAAGGCGTATCAGTTCGAGATGAAGCGGCGAATCGAAGACCAGCCGGGACTGACACTGCGGCAGGAAGCGGTCGAGGAAATCTTGGTTGAGAGTCCAAAGGACAAAGTTGATGGTCGAGGGTTGAGGGTTGAGGGGCAGAAAGAACAAGAATCGGAACCAACTCCGACTTCTCTGCCCCTCAACTCTCAACCCTCAACCCTCAACCTTCCCCGCATCACCGGCATTCGCGTGCGCGGCGGCGCGGTCTATCGTTGCGGCGCGGTCGTCATCACGACGGGGACGTTTCTTCAAGCGATCATGCACACCGGTGAAGCGAAGACTCCCGGTGGTCGTGCGGGCGACGGCACGACCGGCACGATGTCGGACTCGCTGCGTCAGTTGGGGTTTGAACTCCGCCGGTTCAAGACGGGAACGCCGTGTCGATTGAACGGCCGGACGATCGACTTCTCGGCGTGCAGCGAACAGCCGGGCGATGCCGATCCCAAACCGTTCTCGTTCATGACCGACAAGCTCGCGCAGGAACAGATGCCGTGCTGGTTGACCGAGACCAACGAGCCGGTTCACGAATTGATTCGCGCCAACCTGCATCGCGCCCCGATGTACAGCGGCCAGATTCAATCGACGGGACCGCGCTACTGCCCGTCGATCGAGGACAAAGTCGTGCGGTTCGCCGACAAGCCATCGCACCACATCTTCCTCGAACCGGAAGGCCGCAACACGTGGGAGTACTACTGCAACGGCATCTCGACCAGTCTGCCACGCGACGTGCAGGACCAGATGATCCGCTCGATCCGCGGTCTCGAACGGGCTGAGATCATGCGGTACGGATACGCCGTTGAGTACGACTTCGCCCCGCCGACGCAGCTCAAGCAGACGCTGGAGACCAAGCGAGTCGAGGGCCTCTACTTCGCCGGGCAGATCAACGGGACCACGGGCTACGAAGAGGCCGCCGGGCAGGGATTGATGGCCGGGATCAATGCGGCGCTGAAGCTGGCGCGGAAGGAACCGTTCGTCATCGACCGCAGTCAAGCGTACCTCGGTGTGTTGGTGGATGATCTCGTGACGAAAGGGGTCGATGAACCGTACCGCATGTTCACGTCGCGGTCTGAGTACCGCCTGCTTCTCCGCCAAGACAACGCCGATCGCCGACTGACCGCGCTCGGACGCAGGATCGGCTTGGTTGATGCCGCTCGCTGGGCAAGGCTCGAACAGCACGAGGCCGAGATCACGCGAGCCACTGATCTCGTGAATCGACTCCGCCACCACGGGCACTCGTTCGAGGAATGGCTGCGTCGTCCCGAGATGACGTGGCCGCAACTCGAAGCGATGTCGAGTGAACTCGCGTCGCTCGGCGTCAGCGAACTCGTGAAGCAACAGGTCGAGATCGAGACCAAATACGCGGGTTACATCAAACGCCAAGCCGTGGATATCGAGCGGCAACAACAAATCCAGTCGGTTCGCATTCCGCCGACCTTCGACTTCCAAGCCGTCGCCCAACTGCGGCGCGAAGCGAAAGAGAAGTTCTCCAAAGTCAGACCCTCCGATCTCGGCCAGGCGAGCCGCATTAGCGGCATTACGCCAGCGGACCTCTCCATCGTGCTGCTCTATCTGAAAGAGCCGCAGCGGATGGACTGATTCGCTGTGGGTCTTCATCCGTGCCCCGGCTTTGCCATCCGTGCTATTCCGTCGAGGAAGACATAGCACGGATGGCAAAGCCGGGGCACGGATGAAGATGCGGACTGCCTGAATCGAGGCAGAACTTCATGCGGCGTTGAAGTTTGCTGCTCCAAATGTGCAACTTCAAAAAGCACCGGTGAGGACATGCCTGAACGCCGGAGCGTCGCTCCGCTTCCTCGCTCACGCTTCGGGTTGGTGTGAGTCACATCAGCGGCCATCACTGCCGAAGTGTGGCGTGATGTTCAAAATTCTGAACATTTGTGCCACGTCGAAACCGCCGTCAACTCGCACCGAAGTGCCGTCTCTGCGTGAAGCATCAGGCTTCTTCAAACTGCCGAAAGTGTTGGCTGATCTACCTCTTGCGAGTCTACCGGTGAGAGATGGGCAGTCTCGGTCGAGTTGTCTTGGCTGGAGTTCTCAAGAAATGCAGGCACGTTGACCGAATTGATAGGATAGATACAATCGGCACCTACGGAAGAATCGGTAATATCCGCACAATCTGCCGATCACTACCGAAACTGCCTGAACGACCAGCGGCCTCTCTCTCGGAGAGAGTCTGGCGAGACAACGGAGTGTGGCACGCGGCCTTCCCCCCGCTGCGTGCTTTTGGAAAGGATGGATCAGCCCCATGCAAAAGACCGTCTTCACCACCGGCGAGGCCGCCAAGATTTGTAAGGTCAGCCAACAGACAATCATTCGCTGTTTTGATTCGGGTCAGTTGCGCGGCTTTCGCGTCCCTGGATCGCGCTTCCGCCGGATTCCGCGAGACATTCTGTTCCGCTTCATGAAGGACAACGGCATCCCGACGGACGCTCTCGAAAGCGGACGCCGCAAGGCCCTGATCGTCGATGACGACGAAGAACTGGTCGAACTGATCAGGGACGCGCTGGAAGCCGATGGCCGGTTCGAGATCCGGGTCGCCAACAACGGCTTCGACGCGGGCATGATGGTGAAGGAATATCGTCCGGACATCATCGTTCTCGACGTAATGCTGCCGGATATCAACGGCAAAGAAGTCTGTCAGCGAGTCCGCATGGACTCCGCCCTCGACGGAACACAGATCATCTGCATCAGCGGCATGGTCGAGGCGGACAAGATTGCCGACCTCAAAGAATGCGGCGCGAACGAATTCCTCCAGAAGCCGTTCGAGGTCGAGTTGCTGGTGGATCGTATGTGCAAGCTGCTGGATGTCGAGCCAGTGGGAGCCTGATCGCCCGGTGAGACCCAAACGCATTTCAAAAACCTGTTTTTGCCTCGAAAAACTAGCCCGACGCGCAAGCAAGGGCTGGACATTCGATGACGTTGAAGCCCTCGCTTGCGCGTCGGGCTAGTTTTGAAATGCACTCCCGATTGAATTCAACAGACGAGGACGATGGCGAACCATCGTCCTCGCTTTCATTTCCTGGCCGGAATGTTTCGTGATGGCGTCACCCGATCCCAACGCCGATGACTCGCGGGCGAGCGAATTCATCTTGCCCAACTCCGACAAACTGGAGGCCCTCGCAGAATTCGCGGCCGGGGCGGGGCACGAGATCAACAATCCACTCGCCACGATCATCGGTCGCGCGCAGTTGTTGCTCAAAGACGAGCGCGATCCTCAGCGGAGGCAGATGCTGCTTTCCATCGGTGCGCAGGCGTACCGCATCCGAGACATGATTGGCGACGCGATGCTCTTCGGCCGACCGCCGGTCCCCGAACTTCAATCAGTGGACTTGTCGAACGTGATGGCGACCGCCGTTCGTCAGCAGGCCGAAAACTTGGCAAGTGAGTCTTGCACGGTCGTCGTTGATGTTTCGAGGCCACTCGTTTTGAAGGCGGACTCGACACAGTTGGCCATCGTGCTGACGGAGTTGTTGCGGAACAGTCGGCGGGCGTTGCAATCGGTCGGCGGCGGTGAGATTCAACTTCGAGCCACATCGCGCGATAACTGCGCCGTCATCGAGATCGAGGATCACGGGCAAGGCTTCACGGAACTCGAACGGCAACATGCCTTCGACCCGTTCTTCTCGGGCCGACAGGCGGGGCGAGGGCTTGGATTCGGGCTGTCCAAATGCTGGCGTATCGTCCAACAGCACGGCGGGCGCATCGCAATCGAAACGGTGCCAGGCGGAGCCACGATCGTCAGAGTGACTTGGCCATTGGCCAGCGAAGGGTGAGTAAGATTGTTCGGGTTGGAGTCGGCTCGACCACACCAACCCGAAGCGTGAGCGAGGAGCTTCTTCTCGGTTTCCTCGCTCAGCCCCCGCGCCTCCTCGCTCACGCTTCGGGTTGGTGTGCGAATGTGCGACCGGTCTTCGCAGTCGTGACGGCTGTACGGGTCGTAGCAATCGAGACGCCGCCGATGTGGCGTTTCATCAACGCTCAAGGCTTCCTCCACCCGGTTTGTGCGGTAGATTTCCCGCAGCCGTTGGAAAGCCTTTTCCCGACAAACTGCCCATTGAAAACCCCACCGGGCTTGTCCCGGTGGCTCGCGGGGCTTTGCACTACTTTGAAATCCAATCGGAGTAGTGCAAAGACCTGACTCCACCGGGACAAGCCCGGTGGGGAGATTTTCAACTGACGACAAACTGCCACGCCACAATTCAACTTCAGCGAGTCTCACCATGCCGTCTCAGGCCAAACTCAAGGGCATCTTCACTCCCAACATCGTGCCGCTCGATTCCAAGGGCGAGATTCACGAGAGTGAACTGCGACGCTACATCGACTGGCTGATCGCCAAAGGTGTGCATGGCCTTTATCCCAACGGATCGACGGGCGAGTTCACTCGATTCACGGCGGAAGAACGGATCCGCATCATGGAAATCATCTGCCATCAAGTGCGCGGCCGCGTTCCCGTGCTGGCGGGAGCTGCCGAAGCGAACGTCAAAGAGACCGTCAAAGCGTGCGAGAAGTACTACGAGATGGGAGCGACCGCCGTGGCGATCGTGGCTCCGTACTACTTCAAACTCAGCCCGCGCGCGGTTTACGCCTACTTCAAGGAGATCGGCGACAACACGCCAATCGACGTGACGCTCTACAACATCCCGATGTTCGCCAGTCCGATTGATGTCCCCACGATCCAGCGTCTGGCCGATGAGTGCCCGCGCGTGACGGGAATCAAGGATTCGTCAGGCGACATTCCGAACATGATCCGCATGATTCAGGCTGTGCGGCCGAACCGCCCCGACTTCAGCTTCCTCACCGGTTGGGATGCGGCTCTGATGCCGATGCTGCTCGTCGGTTGCGACGGCGGAACGAACGCCAGCTCCGGCGTCGTGCCCGAACTGACGCGCAAGCTCTACGACCTGACGACGGCGTATCGCATCGACGAAGCGCGAGACCTTCAGTACGACATCGTGACGCTGTTCGACGCGATGCTCTATTCGGCCGAGTTCCCCGACGGCTTCCGCACGGCCGTCCGCCTGCGTGGCTTCGACACGGGAGTTGGCCGCCAACCGCTCTCGGATGAGCAACAGACCGATCTCGCGACACTCGCCAACAAGCTGCAGTGCATGCTGTCCGAACACGGATTCACGGACGAACCGCTTTGTGGCTGCCCACTGCCCGCCGGTGCAAAAGGTTCCAGCCCCGAAGAGGTCGCGACCATCGTGCAGGCGGTCGTGGCCGAACTGACGCGACGCGGATTGGCTTAGGAACAGGGCCGCAATAAGTTCCCGATTCGTGGTGACGTAGCCCGCCCCGCCTTGGCCTGTCACCTCATGACGGGATTGTTTTGAAGTTGCGATGCGTCGCAGTCAACGCATTTCGGCAGGAATGGCTTGCCTCATGCCAGGCCGATGGGTGAGTGAATAAAGAAGCATGGGGAAGCGTGAAAGCGGAAGTCGATTAACTGGGAGCCTGTCTTGGTAATCGGCGACCGAGGCTGCTATAGGGTTGCTCGGTTTTTCGGAGTCGAGGGAATTGGTGCAGGTGGTTGTCAGGGAGGTGGGTTGTGAGCGAGAAGACGTATCGGGCGTGGCGGCCGGATCAGGCGTGGTTGTGGCCGC
>JAYTGQ010000310.1:0-6183 GCA_043733345.1 Schlesneria sp. | reverse complement strand
CGCGGGCCGCTTGTGCGTCGGCTTGCGCAGCGCGCTGCGCGCCGACGTCAATAAGGACATCGACCGCGACAACATCCTGAGCGGCGAAGAAGCTTTGGCCTACGGGCTCGTTGACCAGGTTCTCACCTCGCGCAAGAACATCCCGCGATCACCAAGTAGCCAACCCCCTCTGTGTGTGATTGTTCCCTGTCGGAACGATTGTGGTGCGGTGTGCACTCACAGTCGTCCCGACAGGGGCAATTGCGACGGAAAACTGCCGGACTTTGTGCCGCGACAGGCTAGTTCGACGGACGGCTTCCATCCATCGTCTGCCAGTAACCGCCGCGTGTGTGATCGAACTGAGCTTCGACGCCGCGCAAGGTCTCGTCAAAGTGGCCTCGCTGAAATGGTTGAGCCGGTGAGTCCGGCTCGCACGGCCGCAGGTCTTCTTGGCAGAAGACCGTTCGTCCGAGAACCCATGTTCGGACGGGCCAGCCGGTCAGCGTGGTGCCCTCCCACGGACTCCAGCCGCACTTGGTTTGCTGCTCCGCATTGCGAATCGTCTGGCGGCGGTTGAGGTCCACGAGCACCAAGTCCGCGTCGTAACCGACGGCGATGCGGCCTTTGTTCACGATGTCCCAAACACGCGCGGGGGCGTCGCACATCCAACTCACAACTTGCTCGAGCGAGCAGAGACCGCGATGCACGCTGTCGAGCATGAGCGCGAGGGAGTTCTCAACGGCGGGTAATCCCGAGGGAGATTTTGGGTACGGCTGCCGCTTCTCTTCGAGTGTGTGCGGGGCGTGATCGGTCGCGACGACTTGCAACCGTCCGTCGCGAAGAGCCTGCCACAAGCCCAGGTTGTCAGCGGCGGTCTTGATCGACGGGTTCATCTGCACGAGCGAGCCGAGTCGTTCGTAATCGTCCACATTGAAAAACAGATGATGCGGACACGCCTCGCCGGTGATGAGGCCGCGATGGTCTCGCAGCAGCTCGGTCTCGGCGGTCGTCGAGACGTGCAACACATGGAAGCGGTGCTGATGACGATGGGCGAGATCGAGGGCTCGTCGCACACAGACCACGGCGGCGCGTTCGTCGCGGATGCGCGAGTGATCGGCAAACGTCGCACCGCCGCCGATGGCGTCGCGGTTGGCGCGCACTGTTGATTCGTCCTCGCAATGGGCACAGATTGGCAGCGTCGTCTCGGCGAAGATGTGTTCCAGCGCGGACTGGTCATCCACGAGCAGGTCTCCCGTGCTGGAGCCGATGAAAATCTTGATGCCCGGCGTTCGAGTTGCCCGCCGCAACTCAGCGACGTTGTGCGGAGTCGCTCCAATGTAGAAGCCGTAGTTCACGAGACTCTTTCCCGACGCGAGAGCGAGTTTCTCGGCCAGCCTCTCACAGGTGATGGCCTCCGGCTTCGTGTTGGGCATTTCGAGGAACGTCGTCACGCCGCCCTTAGCACACGCCCGCGTGGCTGTTCGGAAGTCTTCCTTGTGCGTCAGGCCGGGTTCACGAAAGTGAACGTGAGGGTCAATCACACCCGGCAGCAGATGGAGGCCGTCGGCGCGAATGGTCTCATCGACTCGCGCTCCCGCCGGCGGATCGACTCCCAATATCCGGCCGTCTTCAATCAGGACATCCGTGCGGGCGAGGCCACTCGGCAGAACACAGGTGGCTCCAGAAATCAGCGTGCGCATGAACGGGCTTTCGTCGAGGAGTTCGTGGTCGGACTGGCCACCGTTATTTATTTCGCTCGGCTGAAGTCCGGCTTAGCTTTGTTAGCCGGACTTCTTATTGGAGCAACGTCCTACGAAGAGAAGTCCGGCTTTAAGAAAAGCCGGACTTCGAGATCGTGGCTGCACTTTACTCGACGCCGCGCACGAAAAAAGCCCGGCCCGCAAGATGCGAGCCGGGCCGGGTGGGTGGGAGAACGCCGATTCGGATGATCGCGGTGCGGCGCAGCCTCCGCGATCATCGTCCGCCCGCTCCACAGGCCGACGGCCGAATCCACGATGCTCGCACGGTGGAGGCGTGCGGGATTCGCGATTGCAAATCCCGCTCGTGTCCGGCGAGCCGTGTTGCCTTGTCCAAGTCATTGATGCGGCGGGGCTGCCGCTCCGGCATGCTGTCTCCCGGGGTGGGTTGTGACTCGACTCCGTTGAGCCGCGACCAACTCCGGGGGTTGCGTTTTCTATACTCCGCGCGGCCGAAACTGACACATTTGCGACCGCTGCACACTAACCCGAAGCGTAAGCGAGGATGTGAGTGGCGTCCTCGTTTACACTTCGGGGTGGTGTCAGTTTCGGCCGCGTGAAGTCTCGTCTTCAATCCAGCGAACCCCACCGGCTGGTCCCGGTGGATTGAGGTCTTTGCACTCCTTTCGCGTTCACCCGAATCAGGGAATCGAGTCGTGCAAAAACCCGCGAGCGACCGGACCAATCTCTGTGGGGGTCGCTTGTTTGAGGTCTGGTGACCAGCCATCCGGCTTGAGAACCGATGGCCCGGTTCCACAGTCGTCTGGCAATCCGCTGAGAGATTCGATGACCGAGAGTCCGTCTCGGCCTCATCCGCCGCATCGACCTCGCGGCGAGAACTGACTCTTTTTAGTCAGCCACGCCGCGAGAGTCGTTGCGGAGCGATCCGGTTCGATCTGCTCGATCCGGCTCAGCGGGGGTGAGTTTGGAGGGACTGGCCTAGCAGCCTGTTGAAAATAGAAGCCTGAAGTGCGAGCGAAGGATTTCTGAGCCTAATTCGTCCGCCTTTGCGACATCCTTCGCTCGCGCTTCAGGCTTCTATTCCCTGTTTTCAACAGGCTGTTAGGCCTCCCGCGGGTCTTCCGCAGGAGGGCCGTGTGCCAATCGCCATCCGGGGCGTTGAGAATTCTCGTACCAAGTCGAAGTCAAACTCGGGGACATGACCGTGTTCTCCTTTCGCGTTTGGGGGCTGCGTAGCGTGGCAGACACGTTGAGATTGTGCGCCCGATTCCAACGTGCGGCAGAAATGACAAGGCCTCTTGGCGAGGAATTTTGAGGACCGCGCGAACTGCCGCGCTGAGTCCGCGACAACCAGCAAGGTTCACCGGGCCGGAGGCGTTTCGTTGGCAAGCAGTGAGGAACTGACTCAAGACAACTTTCCGAGTGGACGTTTCCGACAGAAGTCCAAATGAGGTGAACCGGGCGGCGTCAGCCCCATGGCACTGACTTTACCCGCTAAGTCGCAGGCACATTCCATGTGCCGTCCGCAAAGGGCAGGGAACGGCACATGGAATGTGCCTACTACTTTCTAAAGTCAGTGCCATGGAGCTGACGCCCTCGGCTCACCACTTCTGTTGGAAGCGTCTCCTGTAACAAGTTTGCAAGCGTATTCATCGGGTTTGCGGAATCTGGAAAGTTCCTGACACGAACGTTTTCTATGTACGTGATCTGAAGCCTGCGAGTGAGGTGGAGGCGTTGAGGTTGTGGAGCCAGTGGTCATGGTCGCGTTTGTTGTTCAGTCGGTGGGCCGGGCTGAGATGCGTTCGGGATGCGTTCGGTCCGTGCCGCTGCGGGGGCCGCGTGGCGGAAGTTGTGCAGCGACGCCCAACCGCAGAGCCGTCGTTGCAACGTCTGTTGATGCCCTGCAGGGCGGCCGAACGCCGACGCAGCGGGCGGCCGTCGAAGCCGAAATCATTCGCCGGACCACGCGGGAAACACCGGCCAACGTCACGCAATGGTCCACTGCCCACTGTTGGACCGCCCCTTGAGATAACCACGCATACAGACGCCAGCCACGCGAACCAAACATCGAACGGCACAGCCATTCCAGCCGACAGGCCATTGCCTCTTCGAGGACTCCGAAGCCGTGCCACATCCGACACGTTGTGGTCGCGGTCGTTGGTCGGAACGCACCATGATTGTTGCCAACGCTCCCGTGCCGGTGCGTTCCGAAGACTCCACGCACCCTACGTCATTTCACTCTGACCCTGCCACCAAACCGTCTCTCGTACCTCGGCACGGCCACGTCGAAGCTCCGTGACCCTGGCACCCGCACCCGGCGAAGCCCCTCGCCAGCGGCTCCCGGCGGATCATGTTGATTGAACGCTCTCCGCTCCAGTCCTAGACTGTGTCGCATGGCAGAAGAAAAACCACGCAAGCAGGCTGAGGTCGTCCAATGGCTCGGGCCAATCCTAGACGCGTTGCGAGAACTGGGCGGTTCGGGCAGACCGAAGCAAGTCGAAGACATCATCGCGCGCACCAACGGCGTTACTGATGCTCAACGGCAAATACGTAATGAAAAAGGTGCATTAAGATTCTCGAATCAGGTCGCTTGGGGAAGACAGTATCTCATTTACGAGGGACTGCTTGTTTGCCCAAAGCGCGGAATTTGGAAGCTGACGGAGGTTGGTGAACGAACAAATCTTACCATTGATGAAGCACAGCGGATTGCTAAGAAGTGGAACAAACATGCCAGAGAACAACGCAAACTACGTGCAACCGAAAAGCAACAAGTTGACGTAGCCAGCGACACCGTTGAAGCGGTTCTTCCTCCGCTGGGAAACACCGGGGCAGCCAGTGCGACGCCACGGAAGCCGCAGTATGACCTTGCCGCGTGTTCGCGGGAGACGAACTTCACCGTGGAGACGTTGGCACGATGGGTCAAGGCGATTGAACGCAAGCAACAAGCGGTCCTTTACGGTCCGCCCGGAACCGGAAAGACGTTTGTTGCAGAACGTCTGGCAAGGCATCTGTCAGACCGCGATGAGGGCTTCTACGAGGTACTCCAGTTTCACCCGGCTTACTCCTACGAAGAGTTTGTTCAAGGCATTCGCCCAACGACGCGGGCTGACGGTCATCTCGAATACGCGGTGTTACCCGGTCGCTTCATCGACTTCTGCAATCGCGCCAAGCAGTGTAAAGGTCGCTGCGTCTTGATTGTTGACGAGATCAACCGGGCCAACCTGTCGCGAGTTTTCGGCGAGTTGATGTATCTGCTCGAATACCGCGAGCGTGAAATCCCGCTCGCAGCCGGTGGCAAGTTCCAGATTCCATCGAACGTCCGCATCTTGGGAACGATGAACACCGCTGATCGCTCAATTGCATTGGTCGATCACGCGCTCCGTCGGCGGTTTGCGTTTCTCGCGTTGCATCCCGATTACGACATCCTCCGACAGTTCCACCAAACAACGGGATTTAACTCAACGCCCCTGATCGAACTGCTCCAGCGGGTCAATCGCCAAATTGGTGACCGACACTACGAAGTCGGAATCTCGTTCTTCCTGAGAAGCGACATCCGTGACCAACTCGAAGACATCTGGCGGATGGAAATTGAACCGTATCTCGAAGAGGTCTTCTTCGATCAGGAAGGTAAGCTCGACGACTTGCGTTGGGACCGAGTTAGCGGCGGCCTTGTGTCATGATGATGCCTCGGACCCTTTCACTGACCGAGTACAAGTCAGCCACGTTTTCGGCGGATGAAATCTCTAACGCTGAAGGCGAAGCCCTCTGGCGGCAGTACCAGAAAAAGGTGCTTGTCGAATTTCCATCGCCAATCACCAACGGGCAGTGGAGACTGTCGTCTCAAGGCTGGGTCGGCCATCTTCCGATCACACCAGACTTCGGACTTCGTATTCAGCCCCGGGTCGCGTTGCGCAATCTGTTCGGAATGCTCGACTACGCCTATCGGCTGCGAAGCATTCAATTCTTGCAAGGGCTGATCGCCTGCGAGTCGTTAGAGGGCTTCTTTGAACGCCTCGTCAGCATCGTTGCCAGCCGCGCTTCGGATCGGATTCGCAAGGGGCTGCATCGCGAGTACGTGAGTCTCTCGGACCGCCTACCTGTTGTGCGCGGACGCATTGATCTGGAAAGCCAACTGCGACGGCCTTGGATGGTTGAGATCGATTGCGATTTCGACGAACACACGGCGGACCTCAAGGAGAACCAGATTCTGACTTGGACGTTGTGGCGTGCCATGCGAACGGGACTCTGTGGCGAGCCTGTGCTGCAAAGCGTCCGCAAGGTACTCCGCGCGATGATTTCGGTGGTGAGCCTGATACCGACAGCGTCACACGACTGCGTCTTGAGGAGGTATCACCGGCTCAACGAGGACTATCGCCCAATTCACGCCTTGTGCCGATTGATTCTCGAAAACGTTGGGCCGTCTCACGAGATCGGGCAACACCAGATGTTGCCGTTTGTTGTGAACATGAGCCATCTCTTTGAACTG
>JAYTGQ010000309.1:0-2163 GCA_043733345.1 Schlesneria sp. | reverse complement strand
CGGTGGATGTGTGCATCCCATCCCTCGTCTATCGCTCGGTCTTCGGCTTCCCTCCGTCGCGCGGCCCGTCCACTGGCGTGTGATCGAAGGGGGCCGCGGAGTGTCGAAGAGTTTGACGGTTGGTCAGTGTATCGCGGAGTCTGACTCGAAATGCGACCGTGTGATATCAACCGTGAAGTGCAACGTTCGCCCCGACAAGATGGGTAATATCGTCAGGTGTCCGATGGCTGTCCGCTGCTTTGCTGTGACGAGGCAGTATCCACCGAGAAGCTTTTCCCGCATCCGCAGTGGCCCGTCTCGTTAGGGTTCTGAAAGACGAACCGTGATTGCTGCAGTGACGAGATCCAATCAACGCTCATCCCATTGAGGTACTGCACGCTGGACTCGTTGACGAAGACACGGGTATTGTTGATTTCGATGATCGTATCGCCGGGCTGAGGACCTACCACGATGATCACGTCGTAGGTGAGACCGTTGCATCCCCCTCCCGCGACCGCCACTCTCAGTCCGGCGGTTTCGGGCAACCCACCGTTGACAACATCGCGCACCCGCTTTGCGGCCTTGTCGGTGATGGTGAGGGTGAAATCGTTGTTCAGGACGTTGAGCTGAGACGAGTGACTCATCGTTGTGTTCCTCTGAAGCGGCTACGGGCGCGCTCCGTGGTATCGAGAACCTCGCCGGGCGTCAGCGGTTCCGTGAAGCCGATCTGCGTGAGCTCATCCCGCATCGGCTGAACGACCATCGGTAGGCAATCACTGCCTTGAACGGTTCAAGCGAGGCGACCCTCGGACCCTCCGCGCCCCCGCCCCACTTCCCGGGCTGCACCGCCTTCAAAGTAGGCATAGTTCTTTCGTGTGTAGCTCGCCCACTTCTCGGGTACATCTGCTTCAGGGAAGATCGCGGTTACCGGGCACTCAGGCTCGCATGCGCCGCAGTCGATGCACTCATCCGGGTGAATGTAGAGCTGGTCCGGTCCCTCGTAGATACAGTCCACCGGACACACATCCACGCACGCTCTATCCTTCACCCCGATACAGGCCTCGGTAATGATGTACGTCATTGTGGCTCCATGGCGCCAGCCTAATCCGCTCCCGGTTCGATCCGGCGGGTGCGCACTCGGTAGCTCCCTCTGAGACGTCAACTTGGATGTCGTCGCCGTGGACAACGACCGTGTACGCAGGCACGCTCTGCCCCGCTGGGGGGCCCACGACCTGTCCAGTCGTCACATCGAACTGAGCACCGTGCCATGGACAAGTGACCACTGACCCGTTCAGCTCGCCGTCTCCCAGAGGACCACCCCGATGGGTGCATTTCCCACCGGGGGCGTAAATCGTTCCAGCCACGTGGAAGACCGCCACTGCCTGGCCGCCTGCGTCCACCTGGCGACACGTTCCGGGCGGCATCTCGCTCAGCCTTGCAACCTTGATCAGTTGGCCCATTGATGGCTAATCTCGCCTACCATCTCGCGGAATATCCCCGCGCGTGATCTCGGTCCGACGCGCTTCGTCGACTCTCTGCTCGAACGCTTCGCTCACGAACTTCTGCTTCCCTGCCGGCCCTCGCCCGACTGCACGATTATTCGGTAGGCGCACCGACGGTCGCCACTCAGCATGTGCTCGATCCGCTCGACGATGACGCGGTCACCGAGGACCTCACGGAAGAGCGTCAGCTCGCCGCCGCACAGCTTCGGGCAGAACTGCGCTGCCTTGGAGATCGAGCAGTGGTTTTCCACGAACTCGATCGTCCCATTCCGGATGCGCCTGCACTCGGCCATGTAGCCTTCCTCGCGTCGGATCCTCGCAAGGGCGGCCACACGTTCTTCGAGCGGCAGGTCCCGGCTGGGCATCCGCGCGCGATAGCTTTCCACCTGCGTCCGCGTCCGCTCGGCGGTCAGGCGTTCCAGGCCTGCTTCCCCGAAGGCGCCCTGTATCGCCTGGAGCATCTCGACCGCGAGCTCCGCGTGGGAGTCCGGGAATCGATCGTTGGCCTTGGGCGTGAGTTGCCACACGCGGGCGGGCCGGCCGACCTTCCGCCGCTCATCCGTGAAGCCGACCAACCCCTCTCCTTGAAGGACGGAGAGGTGCTGGCGGACAGCCATGGCCGTAACGTCCAGCCGTTTCCCCACCCGCGCCGCGGTCTGGGGCCCGTGCGTCTTCAGTTGGA
>JAYTGQ010000308.1:0-2165 GCA_043733345.1 Schlesneria sp. | reverse complement strand
GGCAAGGCGCTAGCCGCCGGTGTGATGGAGTTGTGTTTCCAAGCAAAGAACCGGCGGCTAGCGCCTTGCCGCTCAGTCGGCGAATGACAAAGTGAGTGCCATTGGCCGTGAGGCCCCGGACATTGTCAATATAGAGTCCGGGGCCTCACGGCACCCGGCTCACTTGTTGGAGTTAGGCGACCGGCAAGTGTTCTCATACCCGCAACGTAGGATGGACGCCTCGTCCGTCCGGCCCTCTAGGGCAAACTCGGACGGACGAGGCGTCCATCCTACGGGTCAATCATTTCCTGCCGCTCGCCTTAGTCATCCTCCACCCATCAACTCAAGGTGCAATACATCATGGACTTCATGCAGAAGTGGCCGACCGGGTTGGCCTACGCCGAGTTTCTCGAACGCTATGCCACTCCCGAGCAGCGGCGGCGGTGGGATGACCTGCACGCGCAGGTGAAGCTGACGCCGTCTCAGCAATCGCTGTTGGCAGGCTTTCGGCGCGACATGCTCATCATGGTGGTGTCGGGAGCGTGGTGCGGTGATTGCATTCAGCAGTGCCCGATCCTCGACCACTTCGCGCGGCAGTCGGCTCGGATTCAGATTCGCTATTTCGATCGAGACGATCACGGCGACTTGGCCGAGGCACTGTCGATCTGCGGTGGGCGACGAGTCCCCTCGGTCCTGTTCCTGTCGGAGGAGGGTGCGCCATGCGGTCGCTACGGAGACCGCACGCTGGCGAAGTACCGCGACATGGCGACCTCGCTGGAGGGAGCCGCTTGCCCAACGGGGTTGGTCGCGCCGGGACAGTCGTTGCTGGCGGATGTCACGCAAGACTGGCTCGATGAGTTTGAACGAGTCCAGTGGATGCTCCGACTCTCACCCCGTCTGCGTCAGAAGCACGGCGATTGATTTCGTTCACGCGACCGACTCTACTCCGCCCCGACGTGGAGGAGTGTTGTAGGATGGGCACTCTTGCCCGTCCTGCCTTGGTCTTCAAATCCGGACGGGCAAGAGTGCCCGTCCTACAGGAGTCGTCTGATGTCGAACGAAAACCTCTCTCGTCGTGAACTGCTTCAAGCGACGGTGGCCGCCGGTGCGGTGGCCACGTTGTCCTCACTGAGTCCTCAAACGGTCGCTGCTGCCGACCAGAAAGTTGCCATGAAAGGGAACATCAATCACTCCGTCGTCTTCTGGTGCTTCAACGTTGCCGGAGAAAAATGGGATATCGACAAGACCTGCACGATCGCGAAGAGCCTCGGTTGCAAGTCGGTCGAAATCTGCGGGCCTGCCGAGTGGCCCACGATCAAGAAGCATGGCCTGACGTGCGCGATCGCCGCTAACGGAATGTCCGGTGCGCCGTTTATGAAGGGTTTGAACAACCCGGCTTATCAGACCGAAGTGATCGCCACCACAATGAAGACGATTGACGAATGCGCGGCGGCGGGTATCCCCAGCGTGATTGCCTTCACGGGTTACAAATGGAAGAACGCCGAAGACCCGACCAGCGGCGAAATTTCGCTCGCCGAAGGGGCCGACAACTGTGTGGCCGGTCTGAAGAAGCTGGCCGCTCACGCCGAGAAAATGGGCGTCACGGTCTGCATCGAGCATCTCAACACCCGCGATGGCTCGCACCCCATGAAGGGGCATCCCGGTTATCAGGGTGACGATGTCGATTATGTCGCCAACATTGTCCGTCGCGTCGGATCGCCGCGCGTGAAAATGCTGTTTGACATCTACCACGTCCAGATCATGAATGGCGACGTAATCCGCCGCCTCGAAGAATGCAAAGACGTGATCGGGCACATCCACACGGCGGGCAATCCCGGCCGTGCGGAGTTGGACGACAACCAAGAGATCAACTTCCCGCCAATCATGCGGAAGATCGTCGAGATGGGCTACAAGGGTTACGTCGGCCACGAGTTCATCCCCACTCGCGATCCGCTCGCCGGTCTGAAGCAGGCTGTTCAACTTTGTGATGTCTGACCGCCTGATGATTCACTCTCTGGGGCGGGCACTCTTGCCCGTCCCAGAGTTTTTCTACTCGCTGCTTGGCAGACGATCCGATGGCCAGAACACGAGAGATAAAAAGCGGCTCTCCGCCATTCGTGTTGAACAACCCCTGTGAGCGGCAAGGCGCTAGCCGCCGGTCATGCAGGAAATCACCGGCGGCTAGC
>JAYTGQ010000307.1:0-6200 GCA_043733345.1 Schlesneria sp. | reverse complement strand
CCTGAAGCGCGAGCGAAGGATTTCTGAGCCTAATTCGTCCGCCTTTACGACATCCTTCGCTCGCGCTTCAGGCTTCTATTCCCTTTTTCAACAGGCTGTTACGCCCAAGAACCGGGGGGCTTACGCCGCCCCGCTCAGATGTCTCATCACTGACCGCGCGGAGTATAAAGTGAGTGCCAGAGTGCTGACGCCAGCCCGCTCCGAAAGGTGCTACCGGCCATTCGATCCGATGACGGGCTGCCGCGTCCACGCGAGCAAAAACCGACAGGGCCAGCGTGGCGTCACCGTGACACCCTCCAAGCCGATGCCGGCCGCCAGGTCTCGCAGCTCGTGCATGGTCAGCGCGGCTTTCACGCTGAGCGGCGCGTCCGTGTGAACGACATCGGACGCCGTGAAGAGCCGCGCCGCCGCATGCGCCAGCAGCCAGCCTCCCACACTGCGGCGCAGGTCGTTGACCAGCACGAGATGGTTCGTCGCCTCGGCCATTTCTCGCAACAGCGCCGCGGCGCGAGGGTTGTCCAAGTGGTGGAAAAACAGTGACGAGATGACCACGTCATAACCGCGCGGCAACTCCGCGTTGAGGACATCGAGTTGACTGAACTCGACTGCGGCACTTTCAGCCTCGGCACGCTGCCGCGCGAAGTCCAGCGCTTGCGAACTGAGATCGACTCCATGCAGATCGAGTTGCAGATTGGCTCGACGCGCCCTGTGCCAGAGCCTGAGCGGGAGATCGCCTGCTCCAGTCGCCACGTCGAGTACGCGCAGCCGATCCACCTTCAGTTGCCTCGCCAGTTGTGCGATCGGTTTCCAGAGGATGCTGGCGCTGGCACTGAGACCATTCAATCGCGCCAAGCCGCGCAGCGCGGCGAAGTGGCGTTGACGGTCCAGCGTTGGATCATCCATGACTTCCGGCTCAAGAACTCGCTCGGTTAGCCAACGGAATTGAGTCAAGTGAGATACTCCGATTGAGAGTCGAGGTGCGTGACGGATCGTAAGGCGAACGGAAACAGTTTTCTGACCCACACCAACCCGAAGTGTGAACGAGAGTGTCGATCGAGAGTGTCGATCGACTTCGCCCTCGTTCACACTTCGGGTTGGTGTATTCGGGTCAGCCATTTCTCGCCAGTCGCCTAAACCGACAGCGATAAACTGACTGCGGAAGTGCTTTTTTTCTGACTTTTCAGCCCGGAGGGCGACAGATCGTAGCCCACGGCGCGAGCCGTGGGTGAGGTGGAAGAAGGACTGCGTATAGCCCGGAGGGCGACACGGCGACAGACTTTGAACTTCCTGCGATGTGTCGCCCTCCGGGCTGAGGAAGCCTGCGACAAAAACCCCACGGCTCGCGCCGTGGGCTACGATCTCACGCCCTCCGGGCTAAAGAACTCACGTCAAACTTTGGCTACGAAACAATCAGATTAGCGCGGTAGGTCTGACAGCCTGTTGAAAAAGGACCGTAGGGTGGGACCAGCGGCGCTTCGCCGCGCCGGCCCACCATCAAACACAGAGACTTTTCTTGGTGGGCCGGCGCTCGAAGCGAGCTGGTCCCACCCTACAGATGATTTTCAACCGGCTGCTAACACCGAGGCCACGCAGATCAAGGACTCGGCTCCGTCCGTCACGCCTGCCAAGCCGTACAAGAAAAGTCTGCGATCCGAGTTCATGGTGCCGTCGCTCGTGTTGGTCGATCCGGAACTGACCGTCAGTCTGCCGCCGGGTCTGACCACCTTGACGGGGATGGACGCCATCACGCAGTTGATCGAAAGTTTTGTCTCGCGCCGCGCGGCACCAATCCCGCAAGCACTTTGCTTGCAGGGGCTGAAGCTGGCGATTCCGGCACTGCCGATCGCAGTGAAAGACGGCTCATCGCGACCGGCGCGCGAAGCGATGGCTCATGCGGCGTTGTTATCGGGGATCGCGTTGGCGAACTCGGGGCTGGGGTTCGCGCACGGAGTCGCCGCCGCGCTGGGAGTGACGTGTCAGATTCCGCACGGGCTGGCGTGCGCCGTTCTGCTGCCTGCGGCGCTGCATGTGAACTTGTCTGTCTGCACACGCCAGTTCGCTGAATTGGAGCGACTCTTCGATCCCGACAGCGGGCATGACACGGTTGCCGCGAATGCGTTCGTGGATCGAATCGAGTCGCTGTGCGCGCTGCTGGAGATCCCGTCCCGACTCCGCGATCTCGGCGTGCGGCAGGACCAACTGGCGGAACTCGTCCCCGGCTCGCGCGGCAACAGCATGAGTGGCAACCCGCGCGACATCAGCGATCAGAAGTTGGCGCAGATCATCGAGGGGCTGTGGTGACGTGTCGTTTCACCGCGTGTTGAAAAACGTAGCTTGGACGCCCTCGTCCGAGTGCTTTCTAGTTGAAAACGGACGGACGAGGGCGTCCATCCTACATTATTCAACAGGCTGTTAATTCGATCGCCTGACGTTCAGTAGGGCGGGCTGTGCCCGCCACATTCGCTTGTAAATTGGTGGCACAGCCTACCCTACATTGAGCGAACTCAGACAGTCGAATTAACCGCGTGGACAACGCTTTCGCTCACGCTGCGGGTGGGTGTCATCCTGACTCAAACGCCGGGTCGGCGTTTGGCGAGCAGGCGGTCCAACTGGTTGGCAAAGGCTTGCTTGTGTTTGGTCGAGAAGGGGGCGGGGCCGCCGGTGACAAGGTCGTTACCGCGCAGTTCGTCCATCAGGTTGCGCATGGTGATTCGTTCGCCCATGTTCTCGGCGTTGTAGAGTTCGCCGCGCGGACCAAGGGCGGTCGCCCCTTTTTCGACGACGTGTGCGGCGAGCGGGACATCGGCGGTGATGACCAGGTCGCCGGCGGAGACCAACTCGACGATCTGCTTGTCGGCGATGTTGGCTCCCGAACCCACGACCAAGATTTGGATGTACTCGGACACGGGCACGCGCAGCTTTTCGTTGGCCACAACGGTGACGGGCACCTTCACGCGAACCGCCGCCTTGAACAGCAGCTCCTTGATCGCCACCGGGCAAGCGTCGCCATCAACCCAGATGTGCATGAGCCGTCCTTGCGCAAGAGCGATGAGGGCTTGGAGCGGAGGTACAAGAAAATGGTGGACAAGAAGATTCAGAGAAGAAAGGATTGGCTGTTGGTCGTCGCCTTGATTTTCTTGTCCACCATTTTCTTGTTTGGCCGCGAATTGACGAGCAGGTTGGCAACCTGCTCCACATCACATCTGTTCCACGACGCCAATGCCAAGGAGTTGCAGGCCCTGCTTCAACACACGGGCGGTCGCATCACAAAGTAACAGCCGACTGTTTCGCACAGACTCGCTTTCAGCTTTGAGCACAGGGCAATGCTCGAAGAACTTTGCGAAGACGTTGCCCGTTTCAAACAGGTACTGCGTGAGCAAGTTCGGTCGGTAATCGACGATGACATCGTTGAGTGCCTCCGCGAATCGATTGAGTTGCAGGGCGAGCGACCGTTCGGCGGGAGTCGTCAAGTGGATCGCGTGACCGGCCGCGCGGAGTGCGATCGCATCGACCTCGCCCTTTCGCAGGATGCCGCAGACGCGGGCGTAGGCGTACTGAATATAGGTGGCCGTGTCGCCAGTCGTGGCCAGCATCTTGTCCCAACTGAAGACGTAGTCGCTGTCGCGGTTGTGGTGCAGATCGACATAAATGATCGCTCCCATGCCGACCAGTTCGGCGACGGACGCTCGTTCGGATTCGCTCAGATGTGAACTGTTTTCATCGACGATCTTCCGCGCGTTTTGAATGGCTTCGTCGAGGAGGCTCTCCAGCCCGATGGTGTCACCCGAGCGCGTCTTGTAGGGCCGACGATCCTCACCCAAGACGGTGCCGAAGCTGACGTG
This sequence comes from Schlesneria sp., assembly GCA_043733345.1. Classification (GTDB taxonomy): domain Bacteria; phylum Planctomycetota; class Planctomycetia; order Planctomycetales; family Planctomycetaceae; genus Schlesneria. The sequence continues at coordinate 2,358 of JAYTGQ010000307.1, read as the reverse complement.
ACGCAGTTCGGTCTTGTCGAAGCCGAGTTGCTTGGCGGTGGCGAAGAGCAGCTGAAAATGTTCGCTCTGGCGGGAATCGACGACGTAGAGACAGGCGTCGGCGTGCAGGGTCTCGACGCGATGGCGAATCGTCGCGAGATCGGTCGTGGCGTACGTGTAGGCTCCGTCCGCCTTCTGCACGAGGAAGGGGGCCGCGTTCCCGTCGATGAAGACGCACTTCGCCCCTTCGCTGGTCCGCGCGAGACCGCGTCGCTCTAACTCTTCCACGACACCTGCCAGCATCGGGTTGTACCAGCTCTCGCCGAGAGTCATATCGAAGGTGATGCCGAAGCGTTGGTAGATGGTGTCGAGGGCCGTCATGCACTGCGGCACGAACTCGTCCCACAGTTTTTTGTTTTCGACATCGCCCGCGTGCAGCTTGGCCGTCTCGCGCCGAGCCAACTCGGCCACCTGAGGATGTGCATCGGCGAGAGCCTTCAGCGCGGGATCGGTTTCGACGACGGCGAGCTTCTTCTCGGCGGATGCGATCTCAGCTCGCAAGTCGTTCAGTTCCTGCTCGGCCTTTCGCGCCGCGCGCGCCGCGTCCTTGTCGGCGGGAGCGGCTGTCGCAGCCTGACGCGCGGCGGCGAGCATTCGCTCTTGAACGGGCAACTCCGTCCGCTGCTTCGGCAGTCCCGCCGTCAGCGTGTGATAGTCCGACAACTGATTGACCAGCCGGTACAAGCGAGACAGCTCGGCAACGGCCGCCCGTTGGTACGCCGCGTCGTCTCGAAAATGCTTGTAGCCGTAGATGATCATCCCGAACTGGGTGCCCCAATCGCCGACATGGTTGTCGGAGAGGACGCGATGTCCGAGAAACCCGAGGACGCGATAGAGCGCGTTGCCGATCACGGTGCTGCGCAGATGCCCAACGTGCATCGGCTTGGCGACGTTCGGCGACGAGAAGTCCACGATGTAGGTTCTCGGCGTGGGAGACAGAGGCACGCCGAGCCGATCGTCTCGCGTCAACTTGGCGGTCTCATCGGCCAGTCGATCCGTCCGCACAGTGAGATTGATGAAGCCCGGCCCGGCGATTTCGGGAGCCTCACACAGATCGGCGACATCCAGCTTGGCGACCAGCGCGGCGGCGAGGTCTCGCGGCGGCTGCTTGCTCAGCTTGGCCAGTGACATCACGCAGTTGGCTTGGAAGTCTCCAAACTTTCCGTCCTGCGTCGGCTTGAGCATCTCGGCAAACGAATCTGGTGAGTCGGTGAACGAGACCAGCGCGGTTCGCAAGCGTGAGCGAAGTTCGGTGAGAAAGTTCATCGAAGAGTCCGAAGAGATTTCGAGGCGGATGTGAGATCGCCCCGTTTATGCTTTGCACGGCAAAGGCCGCTTCGTTTAACCGCGTGGGCAACGCCACGCGGGGGTGCGGCGAAACGGCCTCCCACCTCGCTCGACGCGCGTGGCGTTGCCCACGCGGTTAAACGAAGTCGTTCCCATTGGCGATTTGGTACGAACCACTTAGCGGGCAGTGGCGAGGACTGGGGCACCGGCGATGCTTTGCCAGTCAATCCGCTTGGCGTCAGCCCAGAGTCCTTCGAGGTCGTAGAGTTCGCGGGCTTCCGTGAGCATCAAGTGAGCGACGATGTCACCCCAGTCTTGGAGCAGCCACGCACTGACCTTTTCCCCTTCGGCCAAGGGGACCGAATTGCCACGGGCCTTCATTTGGACGCGCGTCTCAATGGCGATGGCGGCCAACGTGCGTGGGTTCGTGCAGGTGGTGATCACGAAGTAATCGAAGATCGGTGTGATGGCTGTCAGGTCCAACACGACCGTGTCTTTGCCACGGAACTCGGCGCAGATTTTGGCGATCTGGCAGGCGTTTTCGAGGCTGATGCGGCGTCGTGCCTCCAGCGCGGGCGTGATCGGCGCAGGGGGCTGCGGGGGTGAGTTGACAGTCAAACTCGTACGGGTGGAACTGCTAATCGGAACGTCTCCAAGCAAACAAACAGCCAATTCAAACTTTGGACAACCGTGGTAATGACAACCCAGACGGTGGCCAGCCGGTTTAGGTTCGCGACCTCGCCACAAGCGGGGCGTTTTACCGCAACGCCAACGGCGTGTGCGTGGAGGTCGGACACTCCGTGTACTCTTGCGCACGCCCTTGGCGTTGCGGTGAAACGAAAAAGTCTGACCTCGAGCCGCGTGGCAACGGGGCGGCATCGTCCTCGACTGGCCTCCAATCTTCAAGCTCGATGAACAGGACGGACGGATCGGGGTGCAAATCATTGACGTGACCGACAAAAGTCGGCGTAGGGTGGGACAAGCTCGCTTCGAGCGCCGGCCCACCATGTAAAATGCCTACACATTCTGGTG
>JAYTGQ010000306.1:0-15614 GCA_043733345.1 Schlesneria sp. | reverse complement strand
CAGGCACACTCCGTGTGCCGTCCGCGATACCGTGATTCGCCGAGGAATTCGGTGAACGGCACATGGAATGTGCCTACTACTTTGACTTCTGTCGGACAAGCCATGACTGTCACAGTGCCTTCTGTTCGGCTCACCACGCGATCACTTCCAACATCTCCCCCGCGCGGTACTCCTTCGCCTCGCCGGACAGGAACGCCATCCCGTTCGCCGCCACGGTGCCGCACAAGTCGGACGAGCCATGCCAAGGAACGAGTTTCACCGTGGCTCCCTCGGGCGACCACATCCACTTTGCCGGGTGATACGTCGGCCGATCCGCCCGCGCCGAGTAATCGTGTTCGAGCCGCGCCGGCATCGGTCTCGGCAGCGGAGGCTGCTCCCCCATCAACTGCCTGATCGCCGTGCGAACAAACAACTCGCAACAGACCAGGCTGCTAACCGGATTGCCGGGGAGGCCGAAGACGTAGACCGTCTCTCCGAGCGGGGGACGTGAGTCCCCCGGTTCTTCGGAGCAGCGCCGGATCGAAGAACCGGGGGACTCACGTCCCCCGCTCGGAGAGCATTCGCGCACGCCGAACCACACCGGCTTCCCCGGCTTCAGCTCGACCTTGTGAAAGACTTCTCGCACGCCTGCCACGATGAGTTCGCTCGGGACGAGATCGAGCGTTCCGGCTGAGACGCCTCCTGACAGGACGAGCATGTCGCACTGAATGCCCTCTTGAATCTTGGCTCTCAAGTCGGCACGGTTGTCGCGGGCGATGCCGAGTGGGATAGGAACGGCTCCCGCCGCTTCGATCTGTGCGCACAGCATCGCTTCGTTTGAGTTCCTAATCTGGCCCGGTCCCGGTGTCTCGTCGATCGGGACCAGTTCATCTCCCGTCGTCAGCACGGCGACGGTCGGGCGGCGATGGACCTGCACCACGGCGCGACCGAGTTCCGCCAACGCTCCGATGCGAGCGCCGTTCAACTTCATCCCCACTTTCAGCACGACATCGCCCGCGCGGACTGAGGTGCCTCGACGCACGATGTTGGTCCCCGGCTTGATCGACTTCGTCGTCACTTGAACGCCGCTGATATCCGAAAACGTCTCTTCGATCTTCACGACCAGATCGGCTCCCTCGGGGAGTGGTGCTCCGGTCATGATCTGCGTCGCTTCGCCGGGACCGATCGACTTCGAGGGGACTTGTCCGGCGGTCACGATCTCGATGACCTTGAGCGACACGAAGCCACTCGCCACGTCGGCGGCTCGCACGGCGAAACCGTCCATCAGTGACTTGTCGAACGGTGGCGAGTCCTCCCGTGCTGAAACATCTTCGGCCAGTGTCATTCCCAGCACGTCGGCCAGCGGCAGCGACACGGCCTCCAACGGCGAAACCGTGGCCAGCAATTTGTCGAAGGCTTGAGTCAGGCTGAGCATGATCGAAGAGGCCGGTGAAGAAGAGCGGCAGAGGTCAGATCGGCAGATATCAGAGCAGCAGCGATCAGAAATGGGGAGTCTGAGATCACTCTGCCCGCTGTTGCTCTGTCGCTCTGACTTCTACTTCACCAGGAACCGCAGCGAGTAACTCGCCTGCTTGCCGCTGAGGTCATCGACGACGGTCAGCTTGAGCGTGTGCGGGCCGAGTGGCAGCCGGTCGGGGATCACGAACTGATAGTTGTGGAAGTAGTCGCGGCGCGGGTTGCGGCAGCGATCTTCTGTCGCGGGGAAGGTCTTGTGCCAGCGGGTCTGACCGTTCGCGCCGAGGATGTCGATGACCGAACGGAGCAACGTCCGATGTTCGCCGTCAGCCGTTTGCTCGGTGTTGAAGTTCTCGATCTCCGTATAGAGCAGCACTTCTTGGCCTGGCGTGAACTCGTCGCGTGTGAACTTCTGGTAGTTGCCGAAGTACGAAATCTGTTCACAGAAGGCGGTGTTCTTGATCGACAAGTCCGCCTGTTCGCGCAGCCGGCGCAAAGCCGTGTTGAGCGGCGCGATCGCCTGCGAAGCGCGATCACGCGGGAGCGGGAACTGTTCGGCATCGAGCGAGTTCGACGCGGCCCAACAGAGTTGCTGCCAATACTCCTGTTCGGTCGCCTCCAAACCGGAGATTACCGTCAAAGCCTGCTCGGGCCGTTGAGCGACCAAGTAGAGCAACCGCAAATGGACCTGACGGCGACGGTACTCAGCCTGCGCCGCGACACTCGATCCCGGCGACATATCGTTCAATTCATGTTCCACGCGCGCGATGAGCTGATTCACTTCTGACTGCCACGGACTGGGCGGCAGCGGCGGCGCGGCTTGAGAACTGACGGGCTGAACTCGCGGCGCGGGACCACGCAGCGCTGGACCGTGCGTGTCTCCCGTTGGCGCGGGAAACACTTCACCAGGCGGCAGGCTGTGGAAGCCCCCCGGCGTGTTGCTCGCGTGCCGGCTGGGCAGTGCGCCGCCGTATTCAATGGGCGGACTGAGTTGAACTGCTGATCTTGTCGCGCCGGGGCGGCTACTCCACGGAGGCGGCTCGTTCGGGTTGGCAGTTGCCATTCCAGAATCCCACGGCGTGCTGACGTCCAGCCCGCGTGAAGTCCGGCTTTCCGAAAAGCCGGACTTCGTCAGCGCGGAGTCCAGCGGTGCGATCCTCTCGAACCCCTGCAACTCGACCGGATTGTCGGAAGCATCCCGGTCGGAACGGTAGTTCGCTGTGCGGAGTCCCGAATCGGCGACCTGATCCGACCGCTGCTCTTCCGTCCACGCGACCGCCTGCGTGACGGGCGACTGCGTGCCGCTCCCCATCTCAGCGAACTGTGGATCGGAGGAGTGACCACCGAACAGCGGGGTCGCGCGGTCCTCTTCGCGCCGTGATGGGCCGGCGGCAATGACCGGCTCGCTCTGCACAGATCGTTCATCCAGTGGCGATTCATGCAGAGATGATTCTGGGCGCGTTGGTGAGCGAAACGAGACCAGTCCTCGCGACTCAGGCGAAGAACGTGTCTCCCGCAATTCCACCTCATTGCGCGAGGTCTTGCCCCGCGCGACCTGCGTTCCCGCCGCCGCTCGTTCGTCCAGCCGCGACATCCGTGTCTCAATGCTGCCCGCAGGATTCGGCGCGGACAGCGCGCAGCCCGAAGCGGCACACAGCCCCAGTCCGAGCCACAGCAGCGGATCGACACAGCGAATCATGAACGGACTCAACACGAGGGGAGCAGACTTTGACAGGGAGATCGCTCGAATGCCGACGGCCTCGCGGCGCGCGTGCCTTCAGAACGACAGGACGCCGCCGGACGACAATCATCAATCATCGAATTGAAAAGGGGGAGCAGAGGCGGGAACCTAGTAGAAGAGATCAAATGCAACAAGATCATCCGCCCAGGCAGCTCTTTGCCTCTCAAAAGGACCACGCCATGAAACCCTGCTCAGCCTGCGGCCAATTGACTTCCGAAACGGCTCGCGTGTGCGAGTACTGCGGCGCGCCTGTGACAAAGTCCGCGACCGACAACGTGAAGCTGACGGATCGCATTCGACGGCTGGTTGCCGAAGGTCAGAAAATTGAAGCGATCAAACTGCTGCGTGAAGCCACCGGCGCGGGGTTGGCCGAAGCGAAGGCGGGCGTCGAAGCGATCGAACGCGAGGACGCGAATGCGGGGACCGGAATGGATCACGGTGCAGTCGAGGCGAATGACGAACTCGAACAACGGCTGCGGCGGCTCGTGCAAGAGGGCCAGAAGATCCAAGCCGTCAAGCTCTACCGCGAACGAACGTCGTGCGGTTTGAAGGAGGCGAAGGAATTCGTCGAATCCTTGGCCGCGCAGCGTGGAATCGTTGCGCCGCGCGGCGGTTGCCTGAGCGTGCTGCTCGGGTTGGTGATCATCTTCGTCCTCGCGGCCACCTGCGTCGCGCGAGCCTTCGGCGAAGATACGGCCTTGAAAATGACGGTCTCACGCGGCGAGAAGTCGGTCGAAGGCTGGATCACGCACACGGTGCAGTCGGACTTCCAAGAGCAGCCGACTGAGATTCGCGTCCTGCTGCCTGACAAGCCCGATCCAGAGAAGACGCCGCGCGTGCTGTTTGTTCTCCCTGTCGAAGCGGCTCGTGAATCGAAATACGGCGACGGGTTGGCCGAACTGAAACGCTGCGACCTCCACAACAAATACGGCTTGATCTGCGTGGCCCCGACGTTCGCTCACCTGCCGTGGTACGCGGACCATCCGACCGACAAAGCCATCCGCCAAGAGTCCTACTTTGTGCAGGTCGTGGTCCCGTTCATCGACCGCACGTATGCGGCGTACGCGGACCAGCCGACACACTGGTTACTTGGCTTCAGCAAGTCGGGCTGGGGTGCCTGGAGCCTGCTCGCCCGCCATCCCGATCTGTTCGACAAGGCCGCCGCGTGGGATGCGCCGCTCGACATGCAACGCTTTGATCTCTACGGAGCCGCCCCAGTCTTCGGCACTCAGGATCACTTCGAGACCTACCGCGTACTGCCCGCGCTCCTCAACTGTCCCAACTTCAAAGCCGCCTCACCGCGACTGGTCCTCACCGGCTACGACAACTTCCGCTTGCAGCACGAGACGGCGCACCGGCTGCTCGATGAGGCCCAGATTCCGCACGTCTACCGCGACGGCCCAAAGCTCAAGCACGTCTGGAACAGCGGCTGGGTCGAAGAGGCGGTGGAACTGTTGGTGTCCCTCCCCGCGCCCTCGCGAGGCCCACGGTGAGAAAGTTGTCTTGGCGAGCCGGGCGGCTGACGCCCCAGGGCACTGACTTTACTAACCCGCAGCGTGAGCGAGGGCGATGACATGAGGCGTTTCCCTTTGTTTCCCTCGCTGACGCTGCGGGTGACTGAGGTAAAGTCGCAGGCACATTCTATGTGCCGTCCGCAAATGGCAGGGAACGGCACATGGAATGTGCCTACTACTTCCGTGACCCTAACGGGCCCATGAACGGATTGCAGGTGAGACTCAAATTGCCCGAAAAACAGGGCTATTTGAAGAGCCTGTGTGGAGAAAAAGTCTCCAGGACGGCCCGTTCAGTCCGCTGTTTTTCGAGAACATCCTCAGTTTGCCGCCGTGCCCCCCCTGCAATCTGTTAGGGTCAGGAAATTGGAACACTCGATCCCCGATCGCTATACCTCACGCGGCCCTGAGTGAGACATTTCTGAGCGGGGTATAGAACCGTGTCCTTCGTCCGTGTCCTTTCAGGGAGATGCTTCGATGTCGCGAGTCCGTGCGGTGGGTTGGGTGCTGCTCGTTGCGATGATGTTCTCGGTCATTGAGCCTGCGATGGCGCAATCAGCGGAACAACGCCAGGGTCGCAACGTGATCTACATCACTTGGGATGGCTTTCGCTGGCAGGAATTCTTCGGCGGGGCACAGCAGCTTTTCATCAGCAAGGATGCGGGAGTCGCGGATGTAGAGGGCGTGAAGGCGCGCTTCCATCGCGAGGACGAAGTGGCGCGACGTGAAGTGCTGCTGCCGTTCGTCTGGACGGTGATGGCAAAGCAGGGCCAGATTTTTGGAGATGCGAGCAAGCAGGCTCCGGCCAAGATCGCGAACACGATGAAGTTCTCCTACCCCGGCTATAGCGAGATGTTCGTCGGCTATCCCGACGATGAGCGGATCACGTCGAACAACAAGTTCCCGAACCCGAACGTTACGGTGCTGGAGTTCCTCAACCGGCGTCCGGGATTTGAAGGGCGCGTCGCAGCCGTGGCGACGTGGGACGTGTTTCCGTCGATCATCAATCAAGAACGGAGTGGTGTGTACGTGCATGCCGGGATCACGCCGATCCCCGGCAACGATCTCACGGCCAAAGAACAGATGCTGAACGAGATGATCGACGACACCGTTGTCCTTTGGCCGGGCAACCAGATCGACTCGATCACGTTTCAAGTGGCGACGGAATACCTCCAGCGAAAGAAGCCGCGCGTGTTCTTCATTGGATTGGGTGAGACCGACGAGTGGGGTCACGGTCGGCGCTATGACCGGTATTTGAATGCGGCTCACCGCGCGGACGCCTTCGTGCGGCGCGTCTGGGAATTGGTGCAGTCGATGCCCGAATACAAGGATCAGACGACGATCGTCATTGGTCCCGATCACGGTCGTGGCAGCACGATCCGCGACTGGACCGATCACGGAGCCAAAATCGAAGGGGCCGAGTTCATCTGGTCGGCGATCCTCGGTCCCGATACGCCGCCGCTGGGAGTCCGCCGCGATGTCGAGACTTCACTCAGCCAAATCGCCGCGACATTGGCGACCGCTGTGGGCGAAGACTTCAATGCGGCCAGTCCCAAGTCGGCGCTACCGCTACCGGGGACGGTGAAAGGGAATTGAGGTCGGACGGGCCTGAGTGGATTGATTCGCCGGTCTCCAGGAATGTCCACTGGTGAGCTTTCCCGCGAGTTTGAATGGCCGAGCAACCGTGCAAGATTCCGTTTCGGAATGGCTGACTAAATTGACTGTCTGAGTTCGCCAAATGTAGGGTGGGCTGTGCCCAACAATCCGCAATCGCGGGTGGTGGGCTACTACTGAAAGTCAGTGGCGGGCAGTGCCCACCCTACGGAAAGTCAGATAGTCGAACCAACAGAAGGAATCGACGATGTGCCTGGACTCGAATCGTCGAGAGCGGCTTCGGATCACCCGGAGGTCAAATTCATCGCGCGTCGGGTTGCGGTATTTGTTGGGAGTCGGGATTGCGTGTTGTCTGATCGCGTCCTGCCGACCGCGAGCGATTGAACCGCAGCGCGGCTCGGGAACGGCTGCTTCACAAACGGCCGGTCCGGTTTGCTTTGTAGATCGGGCGGCTGAAATCGGCATCGATTTTCAACACGAGACCGATCCGCCCGGTTCGTACTTTCTGCCAGAAATTATGGGATCGGGTTGTGCCTTGTTTGACTTCGATCTCGATGGAGATCTCGATGTCTTACTCGTCAATCTGGGAACCGGTTACTCGACGGGAGCCACGTCTCGGGCCGTAACCCATCGGTTGTTTGAACAGGTCGCGATCGGCCGCTTCATCGATGTCTCGGAGCGAGCAGGTTTTGTCTCGCAGGGTCTAGGCATGGGAGTGGCCATTGGAGATGTCAACAACGATGGCTGGCCGGATGTCTACTTCACGAGCTACGGTCCCGACCAGCTCTTTTTGAATCGCCGTGGCGGCCGGTTCGAGGATGTCACGGCGGCGGCCGGCATCGACAACCGTCATTGGGGGGCGAGCGCCTGCTTCTTGGACTTCGACCGGGACGGCTGGCTGGACTTGTTCGTAGCGAACTACGTCGATTATCACGACCGAGCCTGCACTCGCGTCGGCGGTGGTGGGCGAGACTACTGCGGCCCGCATCTCTTTTCGGGCACGGCGGCGAAATTGTTCCGCAACGTGACCGGTGAGATGGCGTTGACTCATGAGCGGGCACCGACCGACGTGACGCTCACGTCCGGCGACACACCAAGCCCGGCCGCCCGCTTTCAAGATGTCAGTCTGGAATCGGGCATCGCCAGCCAGCGCGGACCCGGATTGGGCGTGGCGGCAGCGGACTTTAACGCGGACGGCTGGCCTGATCTGTATGTGGCGAATGATCAAACCGCAAACTTCCTGTGGATCAATCAGCACAACGGCACGTTCGTCGAAGAAGCGATTCTGCGTGGCTGTGCGTACGACGCGCAGGGCAATGCTCAGGCCAGCATGGGCGTGGCGTTAGGCGATCTCGACAACGACGCCGATCTCGACATCTTCCTCACGCACCTTGATGGCGAACGCAACACGCTGTACCTGAGCCAGCCGAATGGATCGTTTGAGGATGCGACCATCGCAGCGGGACTCGGTTCGGTGAGCCTGCCCTTCACGGGTTTCGGGGCCGCCTGTCTCGACCTCGATCTGGACGGAGACGAGGATCTGGTCATCGCCAACGGTCATGTAAAACGCCCTGACGCGGCGAAGCGATCCGAGTCACTTGGCCGTGCGCCAGCAGGTGCGAGTCGCGGCACAAAGTCATCCCTCACGCCAGACTTCTGGTCGCCCTATCGACAGCGCGGGCAGATCCTGTTGAATGACGGTGAAGCGAAGTTCAACGAGTTGATCGCTGAAGGCGACGACTTACTGGCCACTGAGCATCTGTCGCGCGGGCTGGCGGTCGGCGACATTGACAACGACGGCGATCTGGACCTCGTTGTCAATCGGATCGGTGCGCGCGCCGCCGTTTTCATGAACGAAGCTCCGCGTCGTGGACACTGGGTGGCGATCAAAGTTGTCGATCCCCAACTCGGTGGTCGTCCTGTTTACGGCGCGATGGTCACGGTCGTCGCCGGGGGACGCCGCTGGATACGATGCCTTCAACCGGGGACGAGCTACCTGTCGTCTCATGACCCACGAATCCATGTGGGCCTCGGGGCCATCGATCGGATCGAACGTATCGAAGTGAAATGGCCGGAAGGAACGCAGACCGAGTATCCGGTCACTGAGGTCGATCGCGAACATGTCCTCGCACGAAAACCCGACTGATCGAACAGGTCCTCCGCCAGTTGCGGTCGCCCGACGGGCCACGTCCGTGCGAGGTCGGCGAGTCGTTGGAATGCTGGCCGCGACGTGCGGTCTGGCGCTGCTCGCGGCACTGGGAGTGTGGCGGCTGTTCGGGCCGCGTGACGTTGTCATTCCAGCCGTCGATCTCACGGACGTTCAGCCGGCCGTGAGACGTGCAATCGAATCCGCTCAACGAGCGGTCAGGGACGATCCACGGTCGGGTCTCGTGTGGGGGCGGCTGGGAATGGTGTTCTCTGCGCATGAGTATTCGTCCGAATCCGTCGCCTGCTTCCGTGAAGCTCAGCGCCGCGACCGGTCGGATGTCCGGTGGCCGTATCTGCTCGCCATCGCGCTGGAGGTCAACGATCCCCCGGCCAGCTTGATGGCGTATCGCGAGGCGATCTGGCGCGGCGGCGAACTCGTGTTGCCGAGACTGCGCCTCGCCGAGTTATGGTTGCACCTCGGTGAATTGGACGAGGCCGAGGTGCTGTTAAATGTCCTCGTCCACACCCACGCGAATGAGGCTCGCATTCACTTCCGTATGGCCCAACTCTGGGTTCGACGCGGTCAGCCGGAAGAAGCCCTGCCGTATGTCGAAGCGGCTCACGTCGCCGCACCGCACCAGCGTGCCGTGGCCGAACTGCGAGCTCAGATTCGTCACGCGACGCGAAGTGTCGAAGCGACCACCGCCGACAAACAGACACGCAACGAAGCCGAAGTGGGTGCCACCGGATGGCCGGATCCGATGCTTGAAGAAGTTCGGCGACTGCGACGAGACGGATACTGGCGCGCGTCGCAGGCGCTGCAACTCATCGAAGACGGGAATATCGAGCAGGGGCTGGCCGAACTGGAGCAGGCCGTGTCTGAAACTCCCACGGACTGGACGCTCTGTGCCAAACTGGCCCGCGCCTATCTCAAGGTCAATCGGCTCGACGCCGCCGAACGGCTGCTGAACCGGTCGGTCGAGCAGTTTCCGCGCGTGTTTGACCTGTTTCGATTGCGCGGCTCGATGTGGTTATTGCGCGAACAGTGGGACGAGGCGGTGCGCGACTTCCAGCAGGCGCTTGCGTTGAAGGCCGACGATGCCGCCTCGCATGCCGATCTTGGGTTTTGCCTGCAACAGACCGGAGATCACGCGGGTGCGAAACGTGAATTCGCCGATGCCCTGCGTCTGAATGCCAGCCTCGACAGTGCCCGATTGCAATTCGCCAAGCTGCTCCTTGAGTTGGGCGATTCGAGCGCCGCGCGGGATGTCGTGTCGGTCCTGTTGAACACGAATCCGGACCATGCCGAGGCACTCGCGATTCTCGAACGGGCCGCCGCCAACCCCTGAAGCCGGAGATTCATGGCCCCACACCCACCCGCAGCGTCAGCGAGGACGTGGTTACCATCCGCCCTCGCTGACGGTTTTTGAAGTTGCGCTGTTCGTCGAAGAATCTCCTCAAACTCAAGTTTGTACCTGACCTCGCTGTCAGAAGGGCATGGTGCCATTCGCTGTCTCTCTTCATTCGCTGTCGATATTGAAAATGTGGGAGTCCTTCGACAGCGAATGAAGAGAGGCAGCGAATCACGACCGTCCTTGCCCGACGTTTCCCCCGAATCCCAGTGGGAAATGCGGAGAGCGACGCCCACAACATCAAAAGTGTGCAACTTCAAAACGGACGCTTCGGGTGGGTGGGTGACGCCGCAGTTCCTCAATGTATGGACCGTGAATCATCGTATGGACCGTGAATCATCTGGGTGAAAACGAACAGGCGGCCGGGACGATCAGTCCCGGCCGCCTGTCAAAGCTGTTCAAAGTGGAATGGGTTAACAGCCTGTTGAAGACCCGTAGGATGGACGCCTCGTCCGTCCGCTTCCAATTGCTTTTCGCTCGGACGAGGCGTCCAAGCTACCTTTTTCAACAGGCTGTCAAATCCTTCGAGGCCCACCGACGACGGTGTGAGACCGTCAGAATTCGCCAATTTGAACGCCGTCCGCCTTCGAGCCCAGAAACAGGAATGTGTTGGAGTCAATGTTCTGGTTGAGGAACCGAACCGATCCGTCGGCCAGCAGAGCGTGGGTTCCTCCGGTGTGGAAGCTGGACATCACTTCCCAACGACAATTCGGGCAATTGGTCCCGGCCGGCCCATCCACTCCATTGATCGGCTGCAGGTTCGTGCTGGTACCGATCTCCCACCGCATTCCACGCCCCCCATCCGGTGCCACATTCATGTCGGTCAGACTGTTGGGGCGGTAGCCACGCACTTCACCCACGACGATCGTGTTGCTGGTTCCATCGGTGACTGCCGCGATCGGGCTCACGCCATTGAAATACATCACGCCTTGACGGTTCAGATTCGTGGTATTGCCAATGGCCCACTGGTGACGTGCTCGACCACCGGGTGGATCGATCGATCCATAAACACCGAAGTAAGTCACCAGATTCCCATCGAAGTTGTTTCCCGAGTTCTTTCCGACCTGTGGATTGCTGGGGCACTCATACGCCGGAAACCGGCGCCGAATCGCCGCTATGTTGGGAGCAAAGTCGTAGCGTTGATCAAAATTGAGAGTGCTGTACAGCGGAGCCTTGTCGATGTACGGCAGCAGGAAGAGCAGGAAGGTTCCCGGGCGATCACCCCATTCGTTGTTGGTAGCAGCCAGAAATGTTCTGAGGTGATTCTCCAGCGGGGGGAACGTGTTGAAGGTGTCGTGATAGTTGTGCAGCGCCAACCCGATCTGCTTCAGATTATTTTTGCACTGCGTGCGGCGAGCGGACTCGCGAGCCTGCTGGACGGCGGGCAGTAACAGAGCGATGAGGACCGCGATAATCGCGATCACCACCAGTAATTCGATCAGCGTGAAACCGAGGCGGAATCGCTGGTTTCGAAGGCTGGCCTGCATGTCAAACTCCTCTAAAAAAGAAACACAAAATCCGGCCGAACTGGCCGATGACGACGCTGGAGGGGAATCGAAACACACCCGAAAGACGTGGCGAGAGAGACCACTGACCCGCCGCCATCAGGATTATCGGCGACTACTTACTTGTGACCTCGATCATAATTTTTTGATTCTCGTCGGCCTTGGCTTTGATCTCGACCATCAGAGTGGTTGTGGCCCCATCACGGAATTGTTCAGCAATCATGCAGGCGGTCGCCGGAACTGTGGGAGACGCACCCGTGGCAGAAGAACCTTCCATCACACTCAACGGGCAATTCACCGTGACCTTGTGATGTCCCACGATGGCCCCCATCTGATTGTCGATGCCGCGCAGAACAAACTTGCCATCGGCAGTCGTCGTGGCCGACGATTGCGGTCCCATGGTTCCCTTCACCCGATCTGGCGCAAAGGCAATCGTAATGCCAGCGGGAGCAGGCTTACCGTCAATCATGACACTGCCTGAGGCCGGGATCAGTTTCGGCCCCGTACTGCCGCCGCCGCAACCCACCGCGAACACCAACATCAGGGCGAAAAAATGTAAGCAGCCAATCCTGGTCATGAGTCGGGCTTTCTACAGAGTGCAATCGGAACGCGAAAAAAGAGAATCACGCACGGGAAGACGAGAACCTGTCGATGGCGATGAATTGAAACCGCTCACTGTTTATACCGCAGACGGGTGAGTGTGGCACATTTCACACTAACCCGAAGCGTAAGCGAGGACTGGTGCTGCCTCCCCGCTTACGCTTCGGGTTAGTGTCAGCTTCAATCGCGTGCGGTTAATGGCTGGCAAACCAAGGATACGTTTGCGGCCACTCGAATCATCGCCAATGAACTGGTTCATGCGCATCACAATGGCTGACGCTTCGTCTCAAATCGGACGCTGAGCGTAATCTCTCGCCAGACCACTGGCAATCGTTGTGTCGGACATCATTGGCGTGGGGGTTTACCTCACGCGGCCCCAACGAGACATTTTGGATGACACAAACCGGGGCTAGCGCCCTGCGGCTGATCGAAGCCTGCTTCACTTCGCGACCGCGTTCCTTAGAAACCCGCGACCTTACGACACGCGGCGAGCTTGAATTCGACTTTCGGCGAAAATGACGCAGAGGGTTCGTGTTAGCGGCGACAGGGTCGCGGGCCGATAAGATGTGAGTCGGTTCGTTTACCCCTCGCGTGGTGGAAGCGGACACTAACCCGAAGCGTGAGCGAGGACGCAACTCACATCCTCGCTCACGCTTCGGGTTAGTGTGAAATGTTCCATCCTCACCCGCGTGCAGTTTGTCCCTCGCGTGGCGACTCTTCTCATGCACACTTTCCGTCGAATGGACTGCCGCTGGAGTTGGACCGTGATCAAGCGAGCGGCAAGAAATGGATTACCCGGACACACCCACCCGAAGTGTGAACGAGGATGTCGATCGACTTCGTCTTCGTTCACACTTCGGGTGGGTGTGGGTCAGACAACTCTTTCCGCTCGCCTCACTTCGTTAGTGCTGGTCGGGGTCTGTGGCCTCGCAATAGGCTTTGGCCCAACGGCGGGATTTGCCGGTGAGGCTCAGCTCAAGAACGGCATGATTGTCAGCGGCAACATGTGGCTGCTCGACAAGCTGGCGGGGCGTCGCGTGGGGAAGGATCAAAAGCCAGATGTCAGGGATGCGGACCCGATCCCGCGCAACATCGTGCTGATCGAGAGTGGTTGGCAGAAGGTGTTTGTCCCGAGGCAGCAGATTCCGGACAACCAGATCGACAATCAGGTCCAGCTCAAGCCGCTCGCGTTCACGTTCAAACATCAGCAGGTCAACCCGCAGATCAACCTCGCTCAGTCCGGTTCGATCAGCTTCATGGATTCGTTCGATGAACACGGGCGGCGACGGTTCACGTTTGAGACCCCGCGCGGTGCGCAGGAGGTCTTTCAGGGGATCACGCAGATCGAGCCGGATCACATCGTGATTGAGGGCCTGAACTGCCAGTGGAAATCGGGGATGTCACTGAAGGCGCTGCCGATTGAGACGCTCAACGCGTTGTTGAGAAAACAGGTCAAGGCGGATGACCCCGGTGCGCGACTCGGTCTCGTCGGCTTCTATCGGCAGGCCGAGTATTTTGAAGAGGCGTTCAAAGAACTCGACGCGATCGCGCGCACGTTTTCTGATCAGCAGGGTCGATGCGACATCGCGCGTACGGTACTGGTCGATCAGTTTGGGCGCGAGGTCTTGCGGGAACTGGGGCGACGCCGCTCGGCGGGGCAGCATCAGTTGGCCGAAGAGTTCATCAAAACGCTCTCGCGACAGCAGCTCGGCGGTGCTGTCGCCGAAGACGTGCGGGTCTTCGTCACGAGCTACGACCAGGCGCGGCAGTCCATCGAGAAAGTGAAGAGTCTGCTGATCGACTGGCAGGCGAAGCTCAAGAACGTGGAACTCGTCGCGCGCTTGCAACCGCTGCGATCTGAAATCAACGAGCAACTCAGCGTGGAGACGCTGCCTCGATTGGATGCGTTTCTCAAGGCGGAAGGGGACACGCAGTTCACGCCCGACCAACACTTGGCACTCGCGTACTCGGGCTGGGTCGTGGGACCGGCCAATGCGGTGACGGACCTCGATCAAGCCGTCCGCTTCTGGGACGCGCGATTCACGATGCTCGAATACGTTCGCGCCGACAACGTGCAGGAATGGGAACGGCTGTTCCAACAGTTGCGTCGGGTCGAGGGCGTTGGCCCGAAAGTGGTGCTGCAGCTCGCGCAGCAGTTGCCTCCCGCGCTCGATGCCGACGGGATCGAGCCGGGTGAACTGCATCGCGTCCTCGTCACGCCCGAGGGCCGGGTTCCCGAAGTCGCGTATACGGTGCTGCTGCCGCCGGAGTACTCGCCACAACACAACTATCCGCTGTTGATCTCGCTCCGTTCGCGCGGTCGCACCAACGACGAACTCCTGCGCTGGTGGGGCGGTCAGCTCGATAAACCGGGGCCGTCGATGAAGCGCGGTTACATCGTGATCGCTCCCGAATACACCGACGAGCAGCAGGCCGAGTACACGTACAGCGCGACCACGCACCAGATCGTGATCGACTCCCTGCGCGATGCCCGGCGGCGGTTCAGTGTCGATGCCGATCGCGTCTTCCTCTCCGGGCATGGCATGGGAGCCGACGCGGCCTTCGACCTCGGGATGTCTCACCCCGATGAGTTCGCCGGTGTGATCCCGATCGGCGGGAACTGTCTGCATTACCCCAAGGCCATCTACGAGAACGGCCGCCACACGGCGTGGTACGTCATCGGTCGCGGCTTTGATGGTGGCGATCAGCGCGACATCACCAATGACTTCGTGTTCGACAACATTTTCAAACGCGGTGCCCAGTTCGACTTCATGCTGGTCGAGTACCTCGGGCGGGGCCTCGACGGATACCTCGAAGAGATTCCGAAGCTGTTCGATTGGATGGACCTCCACCGCCGCCCCGCCATACCGAGCGGCATCAACGTCCAGACGATCCGCAAAACGGACAACCGGTTCTTCTGGGTGACGGCCCTCGATCTGCCACGCACAACCGTTCTGCCATTGCCACCGGGAGTCGGTCCGAAGATCAATGAGATGTCGATCGAAGCCCATGTCAAAGCGAACAACTCCGTGTCGATCAAGTCTCCCGCGAAGAAGTTCGTCGTGCGGTTCCTGCCCAATGTGATCGATGTCAACAGCCGCGTCATCGTGACGATCAACGGCGGTCGTGAGTTCAACGGCTTCGTCTCACCCGACAGCCTGGCCATTTTGGAAGAGCTGCGCACGACCGGCGACCGCACGCGACTGCCTCTGGCCACGATGACGTTTGGGAAGTGAGTGCGAGAGACCCGAGAACGAAAGGCCGAAGTCCGGCTCAGCTTTGTTACACCCGGCGCGGTTAGTGATGAGACATCTGAGCGGGGCGGCGTAAGCCCCCCGGTTCTTGGGCGTCAGCCCGCTGTGGAAGAAGCGGGGGGCTTACGCCGCCCCGCTCAGAAACCTCTCACTTTCTGCCGCGTGAGATATAGCCGGACTTCTCTTCGAGAACGAAGCGGGTGGAAGAGAAGTCCGGCTAACAAAGCTGAGCCGGACTTCGGGCAACGACTTCAATCACTTTGCGCGGTGTCCGCTTAACAGCCTGTTGAAAAAGGGAGGGCGAGGCTCCCGCCGAGCCGTGTGCGTGAGGAAAGTCGCTTGTTTCTCGCGGCTCGGCAGGAGCCTCGCCCTCC
>JAYTGQ010000305.1:0-15620 GCA_043733345.1 Schlesneria sp. | reverse complement strand
GAGTCTTCGAGGCCCACCGATTGCCAAACGACGTAGGGTGGGCCTCGAAGACTCGACCCACCCTACGAATTGCCCAACGGGAAACTTGCCGGAGCCGTGCAATGGGACTGTTGCGACGTTGTGTCGGCAACTTCGCTTGACGAGAATGGCTTGCCATCCCCTTCGTTTCCTTTGTTGGCTTCTGTTCAAAATCTTCTCGCTTCGCCAAAAAACACAGCACTAATCACACAGCGGAATCAGCAGGCGAGCCGCCTACTCTACGTTTTCATATGGACTGCCCATCGTGATGCTCTCGCTCATCGGCTATCGCGGAACCGGCAAAAGCACCGTGGGCATGCGTCTGGCCAAGCGGCTCCAATGGGACTGGCTCGATGCCGACAACGAGCTGGAACAACGCTCGGGCCGGACCATCCAAGAGATTTTCGCGGCGGACGGTGAGCCAACCTTTCGGCAGATGGAACGGGACGTGTTGGCCGATCTGCTGAAACGCGACCGGCTGGTCCTTTCGACGGGGGGCGGTTGCGTGATGAATGCCGAGACGCGGCGAGACCTGATCGCGGCGGGGCCGGTTGTTTGGTTGGTCGCTCCCATCGAGACGATTGCGACGCGCGTGCTGCACGATTCGACCACCAAACGGCGGCGACCAAATCTGACAGCGACGGGCGGGATTGAGGAGATTCGGACCTTGCTGGCTCAACGCGAACCGCTCTATCGTGAATGCGCCACGATCACAATCAATACCGAGGGACTGCCGCTACGTGACGTTGTTTCACGCATTGCCGGGCAGCTTCCTGCCGAGATCACTGAGGAGGCACGTCGATGACGTTCGGTGGCATTCCCCAATGGATTCTTCTGCTGTGGCTGTTCATGTTGGGGGCCTGCGTCGGCAGCTTCCTGAACGTCTGCATCTATCGCATCCCGCTGCACGACCGGCTGTGGGATCAACTGCGCGGGCTGACTCATCCCCCGTCCACATGCCCGTTCTGCAAGAAGCTGATCCTCGCGATCGACAACATCCCGGTCTTCGGCTGGCTGATGTTGCGCGGCCGTTGTCGCAACTGTCGTCACTGGATTCCGCCGCGTTACGCGTTCATCGAGTTCTTTAACGGCCTGCTCTGGGTCGGCCTCTACGTGCTGATCGTTCCCGCTGGATTCAACGCGACGGTGAAGGAGAGCTGTCTCTGGTCGCCCCTCAGTCCGCTGGCCACATCCACGTTGTCGTTCCCGGATCAAGTCTTCTGGTTGCACGCACAGTACCTGTACTTCCTCGTGCTGGTCGAAGCGTTGCTGGTGGCGACGTTCATCGACTTCGATCTCCAAATCATTCCGGATGGCTCGACGATTCCGGCAATGATCGTCGGCATCGGTGCCTCCACCGCACTGGGACATCTCCACCCCTGGCCCGTCTGGTTTCAAAGCAATGCTTCGCTGAGCTTCTTCCACCAGTTGCTTCCCGATGCGTGGTTCTTTGCACGCGATCCCGTTGTTCCCGCGTGGCTGCTCGCACATCCGCACCTTCACGGGCTGTTGTCGAGTCTCGCGGGGATCGTCATTGGCGGCGGCATCGTCTGGCTGGTGCGGATCATCGGCGAATACGTCATGCGGCGCGAGACGATGGGCTTCGGCGACGTGATCCTGATGGCGCTGATCGGCAGTTTTCTCGGCTGGCAGGCGACAATCCTCGTGTTCTTCGTCGCCCCGTTTTGTTCGTTGGCCGTCATCGCCTCGACGCTGGTTTTCAAGCGGTCGCAGGAGATCGCCTACGGCCCGTACCTCAGCTTCGCCGCGCTGCTCGTGTTGGTCTTTTGGAACCCGCGCGTCGCGAACTGCGAGCAGTATTTTGGCCTCGGCCCGGTCGTGTTTGTCCACGGCGCTTTCATGCTGGTGACGCTCGCCATCACGCTGGCCTTCGTCCAAATTGTGAAGCACTGGTTCGGCATCGACGATCCCGGTGACGATCAGGAAGACAGCGAATGGAACTCCGGCGATCAACTCACCTTCTACGCGAACAAGGACTCCGCTTCGGTCCCCTCACCGATGCAACCACCCACGTGGCCGGGAGCCTCCGCCGGACAAGGCCGCCAGTTCACGGATCGTTGGCGAAGCGGAGGGCGATGACACGAGCCAGTTTCTAAAGTCGTCGAGTCGATTCCCTGCACCCCGCAGGAATCAGTGCCAAGTGAGAAGTGATCAGTGCCAAGTGCAAAATTGCAGAGAGACATCTGTTCGGAACCAGTTTGCACTTGGCACTGATCACTTCTCACTTGGCACTTTTTTCAACCCCGAGGCCGTGAACGGTGGCCTCTCAAATCGCCCGTGGAACTCCCTCTTGCCACGATCCGGGACCGCCGCTACTGTCCCGCCGCGCTGGGGGGCTTTGACTTCCGGCGTCCTCTCTTTCCCTCCGATTCCAATTCCATCCCAACTTCTGCGGAACCGATGCATGTGGTGCCCTGAGTGCCGTGCTGACGTGGCGGCCGAGTTGTCCTCGGACAACCGGCGCTATTGTTGCGCGCGGTGCCAGACGGAACTGGGCATTGCCGCCGGTGCTGTCGATCGTGTCCTCGCTCCGCCGCGATTGTTGGATACCGAGCGAAACGCGCGAGAACTGTTGGCGCGTTGGTCCACGCAGAACTTGCTCGAGCCAGCGGCCACGTCATCGGCAGCGACGCCACTCGCCACTCCGCGACCTGCGGGAGCGGAAGCCGCTGCGATCTCATCCCGTTCCGGACTTCGCGTGGATGCCGCTCATCCAGCGATGCCGTCGCCGAAAGGAATGGTTGAGCGGGATCAATCTCAAACATCGAACGAACCTACCGAACGAAAGCCGCGCCGTAAGAAGCTGCGTCGTCCGCAATTGGCCACCCCGACCGAAGAAGCTCTGCCCACTACCGCTTCGCGCCATGATGAGTTGGTGCGAGCGGCGATTGCCGAGCCTCAACCCGCGCGGACCAATTGGACTTCGATGGCCGGTCAGTTGTGTGCCTACGGGGGAGTTGGGCTGTTAACGTGCGGCACGGTCTTGGTGTTGTCCGGCTACTTCGGCGGACCAGTCCACTACGCGCCGACAGGCTGGCTGATCGCCGCGGTCGGTCAGATGCTGCTGTTCTTGGGCGTGGTCACGCTGGTCTCCGGCGGCATGGAACAGACCGTCGATGAAGTCGCCTGGCGCATCGACTACCTTGCCGAGCGGATCGTGCATCTCGAACACATGGTTCAAGAACGGGAACTGCGCGATCCACGTCGGCAGCGTCCGCCACGGCGATCCCGTGACGACGAGGACCGCCGCGCCGACGCTGCGTGATTCCTTGCTCACGCTGCGGGTGGGTGTGGAAAGAGCCGATGCCACTGCTCGCGATTACTCGGATCGCAATCGTGCGTAGTCTTCCGGCGTGTCGAGGTCTGTCACGGCGGCGGTCCCGGTGACAATGAGTTCGCTCACGTCGGCAGCGTGTTCGCTCAGTAACCAATTCAGCCCACAACCGTCGGGGATGCGATCAATCTCCTTGGCGAGGCTCCAACGAAATAGCGTCGGGTGCCCGCGCCGGTCGCCAGCGCGGGGAACGAGGATCGTCGGGCGATCTCGTTCCCACGCGGCAATCAGTCCGTCGATGAGACCTCGATCCAGCACGGGGTGATCGGCTGGAACGAGCAGCCAGCCATCATCGTCGCAGGGTGAAAAGTCGCGTTGAAGGAACTCCAACGCGCAGCGCACACTCGCGGTCATGTCGGGTGGCTCAACAACAGGAGTCACGAGGAGTCCTCGCGCGCGACGAATAGCCTCCGCCAAAGAAACATCTCCCGCCCGCACGACGACCGCGCGCGCGGCAATGGCGGGATGGTCGAGTACCGACAGAACGGACTCAATGACCGTCGTGCCTCCCCACGGCAACAGCAGCTTCGGTTGGCCCATGCGCCGACTGTGACCGGCGGCCGGAATGACGGCAAACAATCGACGAGTGAAACTCATACACAGACACTCCTGAACTCGACGGCAACCCAACCGATGTCACCCACGTTTGGAGAGAATCGCGTCGTTGCCCGGCAAGCTATACCTCCCGCGGTAGAAGCTGACACTAACCCGAAGCGTAAGCGAGGAGGCACCACCAGTCCTCGCTTACGCTTCGGGTTAGTGTGAAATGTGCCATCCTCACCCGCCTGCGACATCACCGATTGCCATTCGAGACGCCCGGCATGTCAAAGTTGCCGGGCGTCTTTTGTTTCTCATCGTGTGACGCGAGGTCGGTGGCGACGAACACGTCACAGAAGAACTCAGCCGCCGTCCGGTTTTCGGCAGCGATCTGCATTCTGAGGGCACACGATGCGAGGGACTCCACAAAGCCCTGTGTCTGGATTTTGTGGAACCGCGTTTGCAAAGTCAGTGAAAAATGCTGTGGGCCATTGGAACGAGCGGCATTACTGACGGCGGCTGGTCATTTTCACTTCAGGTGGTCGGTTCGAGTTCGCTCACCGAGTCGATTGTTTACCGGAGAAATCATGAAACGACGTGTCGCCATTATCGGTACCGGGTGGGTCGGATCCAGCGTGGCCATCTCCACATTGCACTCGGGAATCGTGGACGAATTGCTGCTGAGCGACCTGAACACGGAGGTTGCCGAGGGTGAAGCGATGGACTTGGCTCATGGGGCCTCGTTCTATCCCACAGCGAACGTGCGGACGGCCACGATCGAAGAGATGGTGGATGCCGATGTCATTGTGATCTCGTCCGGGCGAGGCGGCCGACCGGAGGAATCGCGTTTGGATTTGCTGAGGGACAACGCCGAGATCATCGAAGAGATCGGACGACGGCTCACTGGCTGTCGCGGCATCATTGTGATGGTGACGAACCCGGTCGATGTCCTCACCCGAGTGATGGTCGATGCCTCCGGGTTGCCTCCCGCCCGTGTGATCGGCACGGGGACGATGCTCGATACGGCGCGCTTGCGTCAGGTGTTGGGCCGGGTTCTCCGGCTGGACCCTCATTCCGTCCAGGCCCAGGTTGTGGGCGAGCACGGCGATTCCGAAGTCGTGCTTTGGTCCGGCGTACAGGTTGGTGGCGTCCCTCTTCGAGATTGGCCGGGGTGGACGCAGGATCAAGAACTGCTCTTTGCGGACGAGGTCCGAACGGCTGCCTCTCAAATCATTCGACGAAAGGGCGCGACGAATCATGCGATCGGCCTTGTCGCGGCGGAACTGCTGCGCTGCATTCTGCGAGACGAGCGCCGTGTGCTGACGGTCTCGCGCGTTCAAGAGGGAGCCTTCGGATTGCGGGATGTGGCCCTCTCGTTACCAACGGTCGTCAGCGCCAAAGGGGCGGTCGAAGTCATCGAACCAAACGTGAACCAAATCGAACGTGAGTGTCTGGAGAAGTCGGCGGATGTGCTGCGAAGAGCGTTCGATCAACTGAGGAACTGAACAGAACACGCGGATCAAGAAAGCGAGCAACACCATGACCGAGAAGCACAGTGACGCGCTGGTGATGAAGACCGCCTACAAGAAGATTCTCGTCGCGACGGATTTTTCGGCCTGCTCCACAGCGGCACTGGACCAAGCGGTGTGGCTCGCGAGGCAGACCGGGGCCAAGATTGTGTTGGCTCATACGCTGCCTGATTTGCGGCAGCTTGTCACAACCTTGCCTGCGGAGGCACGCCGTGACTTCTTCTACGGCGATGGAGACCTGTTCGACACGGAGGTTCGGCGTGAGTCCGATGACAAACTGCGGCAGGTGATCGACGGACTCAATGCGCGCGATCTGGACATCACGTCGGAGACGCTGCTGGGTACGCCCTATTTGGAGATCACTCATGCCGTGCAGCAGGAAGGTTACGACTTGGTCTTGGCGGGAACTCGTGGACTTTCTCAGTGGGAGCAATTCTTGATTGGGAGTACCGCTCGGCGATTGGTTCTCAACTGCCCGTCGTCCGTGTGGGTTGTTAAGAGCGAGCATCGCGGTCCTCCGAAAGTGGTTTTGGCAGCCACAGACTTTTCCGAGAACAGCTTGAAAGCCACCCGAGAAGGTCTGCATTTGGCTCAGTTGGCTCAATCCGAATTCCACTTGCTGCATGTCATCGAAGAACTGGACGAGGAGCTGATCAAACGGTCTCCGCATGGCAGCCCGATGCGTAGAGACATCAACGAATATTCGCGGCTGCGTTTGGAGTCGCTCGTTCGGTTGCTGGAAGTAGATCCCAATCGAGTGAGTCTGCATTTGTCCATTGGAACCGCGTGGCAGGAAGTGGCCCGGACGGCTCAACATCTCAACGCGGATCTCGTCGTGATTGGAACGCTCGGACAAACGGGCCTGTGGAGGCTGCTGCTCGGGAACACGGCCGAGAAAGTTTTAGAGAGTTGCCACAGCAGCATTCTGACGGTGAAGCCCGACGGATATGCTTCGCCCGTTGATCCGACGTTCCGTGTCTTGCATCCGGAGTGATGCCACGCGCCATGTTCACTGCTCCGTGAATAAGTGGAATGGAGTTGATTCAGTTTGCGAATCGCGTTCTCCTGCTCAAGCGCTTTCGCCTCGCGAGCGTCTCGACGCGGATCTCACGGTACTCGAACACTCCGAAAGAACAGGGCTTCATGCCGAAACTGCTCGTCGTGGATGACGACACTCTCATCTTGGACTGCTTTCGATACGCATTCCCTTCTGGTCCGATTTCTCTGACAACGGCGGTGACTGCGGCCGAGGGGTTGTCGTTGGCGAAGTTGCATTCGTTCGATGCCGTCATCACGGATGTAAGGCTGCCCGATGCTTCCGGTTTGCAGTTGCTCCAAGATTTGCTGGTGTTGGACTGCAAGCTGCCCGTGGTTCTGATGACTGGTCACGGCACGGCCAACACGGCCATTGAGGCCATGCAGCGCGGAGCATTCGAGTATCTCCTGAAGCCGTTAGATCTTGATACGTTGCAGTCGGTTGTCGATCGCGCGCTGGAGACCTCGCGCATGACTCGGACATCCGTCAAGATTGCCCGCGACAGCGAGTCCGATCAGAGCGACGGCGACCTGCTGGTTGGTCACTGTCCGGCCATGCAGGAAGTTTATCGCCAGATCGGCCGCGTCGCGGGACAAGACGTGACCGTGCTAATCCTCGGCGAAAGTGGCACGGGCAAAGAAGTCGTGGCCCGCGCGATCTATCAGTACAGCAAGCGGGCCGACAAACTGTTCCTCGCCATCAACTGCGCGGCGATCCCCGAGAACCTGCTCGAAAGCGAACTGTTCGGTCACGAAAAAGGTTCGTTCACAGGGGCCGAACGCAAACGTATTGGCAAGTTCGAGCAGTGCGACGGCGGCACCTTGTTTCTCGATGAGATCGGCGACATGACGCCGCTCACCCAAACAAAGGTGCTGCGCGTGCTGCAGGACCAACAGTTCGAGCGGGTCGGTGGAAACGAAATGGTGCGGACCAACGTCAGGTTGATCGCCGCCACCAATCGACATCTTACGGCGATGATGGAACAGGGAGCGTTTCGCAGCGACCTTTACTACCGCTTGAATGTTTACACGATTCAACTGCCACCCCTGCGCGAACGCGACGGCGATCTGCCACTGCTCATCAAACACTTCCTGCATCGATTCAGTCGCGAATTGGACAAGGATGTGAGAGGTGTCTCGCCGCCAGCGATGAGCCTGCTCACCGGCTACCCCTGGCCAGGCAACCTGCGCGAATTGCAGAGCGTTCTCAAACATGCCGTCGTGGAAGCGACCGGACCCTTGATTCTGCCCGAGTTCCTACCGATGCCGGTTCGAGGCGTAAGTGGTGTTGCGTCCATGAATGTGACGGAGACGAAGCCCCCGCCGGCTGGTACAGATGAGGAACTGATCCACTTCATCCACCAACGCATTCGTGCGGGAACAGAATGCTTGTATGACGAAGTCATTCAACGAGTCGAACGGACGCTCCTGACCGAGTTGCTCACGCAAGTCGATGGCAACATTAGCCGCGCTGCGGCGATCCTCGGCATCTCCCGTTCGACCCTCCGTGTCAAACTTGCCGCGCTCGGCATCAGCCTCGATCGCTCGGTCAGAATGACCGAGTAACCCGGAGTTGCGTGAGGCACTCACTTTGTAACCGGCAGCGTCAGCGAGGGAGTCATCACGCAACGAAACAGGAATAACTCCCTCGCTGACGCTGCGGGTTACTTGACGATTTTGGCAAAGTGAGTGCCATTGGGCCGACGCCACCCGGCTCACCAAGAATGTCTCATCGACGACCGCGTGAGGTATACGTCGCACGCGGAGCTTGGAGTCTTGGAACTCATTGCTGAATGAACCCGCGAAAAATCTATTCCGCTGAGCCGAGCGGGGGCAGCTCAATGATGGCTCATCGGTGGCCGGTTGAGATGCCGTCATGGGCGCGAACCGTCCGCGCTGGTCAGTTCTTGACCGCTTGGCAAATTGCGAACTCCTTGCTGTCTGGTCAGCGGCGCACGCGAGGTGCCGTGGTCCATGATTCACGGTGATTGCTGGTATCTGAGAGAAGTGAGTTTGGTTGGCACGCATCGTGCGTTGCGTCCGGAACTGCAGAGGTTTCCCTCAGTCGTGGTTGGAGCCGCGACAAGACCGAGGGGGATGACTCGCCGAGGACTCCATTGACCACTGATACTGATGCCAACACGCAGGACGCCACGATGAACACGTTCGATGTCATTCTTCATCCCACCGATTTCTCAGCCGAGTCCGATCAAGCATTTTCGTTGGCTTGCAACATTGCCCGCGATCAGTTTGCTCAACTGGTCGTAGTCCATGTCTTGGCCCCATCCAGTTGTCCGGGTTGCGATTCGGACGCGGACCTCTTGAACGAGGAACGCCCGGCGGTGTCCGGTTGTCGCGAACACTTTCAGCTCATGAGAGCGCACGCGGGCGACATCCCGCTTTCCTTTCGCATTGCCTTGGGCTACGCGGTCGGCACGATTCTGAATGTGGCCCGGCAAGAGCAAGCCGACCTGATTGTGATTGCGTCGCACCAGCACACCCCACTTCAACTCCAATTGCACGGCAGCATTGCTGAAGGCGTTTTAAGGCAGGCGCATTGCCCTGTGTTCTGCCTGAGACAGCCGACGCTCTACCCCGTGGCCTCTTCCGTTCCCATCACCCGCCGCGAACCACAACGCGAGTGTGTCTGGTGACGATGCACGTCAGGAAGACAAAGTGCAGGTTCCTTGATCGTGAGCGGCAAGGCGCTAGCCGCCGGTGTGATGCGGTTCACTTTTTTTTCCAACCAGAACCGGCGGCTAGCGCCTTGCCGCTCACTCAATCCTCGTCGGTTTGAAGCGGAGCCTCGTTAGTTTTTCAAAGGAGACATCAATCATGCTCGTTTCAATTCGTCGCGTCCTGTTTCCGACCGACTTCAGTGAACCGGCGAAGCACGCGCAGCAGTACGCGATGTCGCTGGCCGACCGATTCGGTGCCGAGTTGCACCTGTTGCACGTCGTCCCGGAAAACCCCATGCCGTTTCCCGACTCAGCGTCCTCGTGGACACTGGCCACGACAGACCAGCAGTGGCAAGTAGATGCCGCCCATAAGCAGTTGCTTCACGAGTTGGGTCCAGACTGGCCCGCAGGACAGCGCGTGGTTCATGCCGCGGTCATTGGTCTCGCTGTCGATGAGATCGTGAAGTACGCGCAGCAACACGAGATCGAACTAATTGTCATCGGCACCCACGGTCGAACCGGGCTGTCTCGTCTGCTGCTAGGCTCCGTCGCCGAAAAGCTGATCCGTCTGGCCACTTGCCCAGTACTAACCGTTCACCCGAAAGACCATCCGTTTCTGATCGACGACACGCGCAAAGTTCAACTGGTGCCCTCTCCCAAGTGATCGGCCGCGGTGGCCGAATTTCTCGTAACATCCCTTTCAAGACAGCCAAAATCATGACCGAAACCATCAGCCTTTCTGCAGTCGTCGTCTACTCGTCATCCAGTGTCGTGGACACTCAGATCGTACGTGGCATGCTCGAGGCGGAGGGCATTCACGCCACCGCCACAGAGGTCAATGAACCGTTCACCGGCCTGCCGATCGCGACTTCCGAAGTCGTCGTCTGGCGTGAAGACGAAGACCGTGCGCGGGCCTTGATTCAGCAGACTGAGTCTCGCCACAACAAACGGACAAAACTCGAAGAGCAGAGTTGTTGCGGTGCAGGTCGGCGGTAAAGTGCGCTTCAAGCTCCATTGACTTGATCGAGCGAGAGATTCGAACACTTGCTGGCAGCTTGCTCGACAGTGAACCGACCTCGCCGAAATCTATTTCGGCGAGGTCGGTTCGTTACACGAACCAGAAAAGCGGACAACGCCAACTCCAAAACCTAAAGTGAGTGCCATTGGGCTGACGCCGTCCGGCACACCACAACTCACTCTGCTGAAACTCTCACTCTCGCGGTCGAACAACTTGGTATTGCGAGGTTCGTCACTCGCCCGACGCGTCAGTTTTGAAGTTGCGCTTTTCGCACGCATTTGACCAATTCCCGCTGACACTTCTGCGGGATTCTTCCGGGCTTCATCCGTGCCCCGGCTTTGCCATCCGTGCTACGTCTGCTTCGACGGATAGCACAGCGCGGGATACCCGCAACCCAAGGCAGCGAGAACCGGAATGGCAAAATGAGGAAGCACAGAATGAGGGAAGAGGCCCGCAAGCAGACCGACCGCCCGGCTTGATGATTCTGTGCTTCATCATTTTGCCTAATCTGGTCTGCCGAAATTCTGCGCGCCCGGCGAAGAAACGAAACGTGAGGAGTACGGTGGGCCGGCACAGCGAAACGCCGCTTGTCCCCCGACTGCCTGTTCCGCCTCGAAAAGGCGATTGCTCTGCCTGAACTTTCATCGCAGTTGTCGGCTCACTCTGGGGACGGCATGATCCTGAGCGGCTGCGACGGCAGGCATCGAACAGCGACAGTGAAAGTGGAGCAACATGGATCGCATCATTGGCATCGACCTCGGAACGACGTTCTCGGCCGTGGCGTACATGGCGGAGGACGGGCCGAAACTGATCCCCAACGTGCTCGGAGATGTCCTCACGCCCTCGGTGGTGGGAGTCGATATCGACGGGAAGCTGCTCGTCGGGCGTGCCGCCAAGGAATATCAAGTCACTCAGCCCGACCACTGCATCGGAGTCTTCAAGCGGTACATGGGGACCGATTGGAAGACGCAGCTCGCTGGTCGGACGTTTACGCCCGAGAAGCTGTCGAGCCTCGTGCTGCTGGCGCTCAAGCAGGATGCCGAAGCGTTTTTTGGTGAGCCGGTCACGCAGGCGGTCATCACCGTCCCGGCCTATTTCAATGAGCATCAGCGCAAGGCCACGATCCGCGCGGGAGAGATCGCCGGTCTGAAAGTGCAGCGGATCCTGAACGAACCGACGGCGGCGGCGATTGCCTACGGCTGGCATTCGGCCGACGAGGAAAAGGTCATCGTCGTGTTGGACTTGGGTGGCGGGACGTTCGACGTTTCCGTGGTCGAGCTGTTTGAAGGGACGCTCGAAGTGAAAGCCTCTTCGGGCGAGACGTTCCTCGGTGGCGAGGACTTCACGCACACGCTGGTGGCCCGCGTGTTGGAGCAGCAGGGGCGCGTCTTCGAGCAGACCGAGACCCGTTTCCCGAAACTCGTCTCACGGCTGCGGCAGGAATGCGAGCAGGCCAAACGGCGGTTGTCGAAGCAAGTGGAAGCCACGATCCGTCTGCCCAGCGATCAGGGGGAACTGGCCGAGGACTCACCCACGACGCAGGTCACGCGCGAGCAGTTCGACAACTGGACGAGCCACATTCTGAATCGAATCGAGCCGCCGATCCGACGTGCGCTCGGCGATGCCAAAGTGAAGCGGGATGAGATCGACGAACTGATTCTGGTCGGCGGAGCGACACGAATGCCGATTGTGGTGCAACGGGTCACGGAGTTGTTCGGCCGTGTCCCTGCGTGCCGTCTCAACCCCGATGAGGTCGTCGCGCTGGGAGCCGCCGTTCAGGCGGGCTTGTTCGCACGCGAGGAAAGTGTCGAAGACCTCGTGGTCACCGATGTCGCTCCGTTTACGCTCGGTGTCGCGATCTCGCGCGACCTCGGCGGCGAACGACAAGACGGGTACTTCATGCCGATCATCAACCGTAATACGGCGATTCCAACCAGCCGTGTGAATCGCGTCAGCACCACCACAGCCAACCAAACCGGTGTGGCCGTCCGCGTGTATCAAGGTGAAGGTCGCAAGGTTGAGGACAATCTGTTTCTGGGTGAGTTCGATGTGACCGGCATCCCACGCGGCGCGGCGGGACAGGAGATCGACATTCGTTTCACGTACGACCTGAACGGCGTGTTGGAGGTCGAGGCGACGATCGTCGCCACGAAGCGGCGGATCACTCACGTCATCACGCGGCACGCGCATGGGCTGACTCCGTCCGAAGTCGCGTTGGCCGTCACCGAGATGGCCGCGTTGAAGGCGCACCCGCGTGAAGAGGCGGTCAATCGCTTCCTGATCCTGCGCGCAGAACGGCTTTATCAGGAACTGCCGCTCGCCGAACGCCGGTTCCTCGACGCCTTACTCACGGGACTCGAAGAGGCGTTGGAACTGCGCGATCCCTCCGCTATCGAATCCAACCGCGAAGCCCTCGAAAGCTTCCTCAACCAGTTCGACACCGAAGACCGCAACGAGGAGTCCTACGGTGACGAATGAGACCGCGACATCAACCGGCCAACCGTTCCGTGATCCGGAGCCGTCTCTGGTGACTATCGACTCCACGATGAGCGAAATCGACTCCCGGCGTTGGGCCAGACACAAGCTGGGGATCGACGACACGCAGGCGTTGACGGCGGCCGACACACTGCGGCGGGTGATGGAGTGGGAATACGTTCTTCCGCCGGAAGCGGTCGATGCGATGCAGTTGCTGGCGAATCCCGACGGAATCAAACCCGAATCGCGCGTGGTCGAGTTGGCCACTCGATGGGGAGGCGAACGGCGGCGAGAACAGGCCGTCACGGACTTCGCTCAAACATTCTTTGATCTCGCGCCGGAGGAGCGGACTCGACGCTGGCAGACTTTGCGTGACGAATGCCGCGACGATCCGAGATCGACTCGGTGGCTGAACGATCTCGCGCCGGGTCTCGATGTCGTGGTGCCGGCCTCTTCGACGGAGGAACGATTTGTCCGGCTGGTCGCGGAGTGCTGCCAGTCCGTTGTGATGCGTCTTCCCGGCAGAGCGCGGCGGCGTCAGGCATTCGTCATCGAGTGCCGCGCCGACCGCGAGGAATGGGAGATCGCCGCCAGCACGCTTCAGAAACTGCACCCACTCTTTGTCGAACCCGTTGCCAAGTGGGTCACGAAGCTCAGGCGAGATGCCGATGGCAGTCAAGGAAAGATGACGCGGTTTGAAGCGAAGAGGCGAATCGTAAACAGCGTGGGCAAATGGCCGTTCAAATCGTCGCTGCCCTATGACGAACCAGAGCCTGACCTCGTCAAAGAGGTGCGGCTGATTCCTGTTCGATGGATCGTGTTTGCTTTTGTGTTCGCGAGGATTCTGGTTGCGTTAGTCAATTGGCTAGCGACTCGATCAGCGCCAGCGCCGCCCGTTTCACCGCCACAACGACAGGCTCGTCCAATCACCCCCGTGATGACTCCGCCGCCCGTTCCGCGTCCAGCCGAGCCATTACCAGAACAACAGCCGCCGCTCCCACAGTCGCGACCTTCTTCGCCGCTCATCAAAAAGTCTCCACCCACGATCGAGCAGTTTCTCAAACAGAACCCGGAGATCGAACGGCGAATTCGTGACGCGCTGAGAAAGAAAGCCAACGCCGAACAGACTCCGTCCCCTGATCCCTGCCTGCCGATTCCTGCCCCTGTTTCCTCAAATCACTCCCTCCAACCATGACACCAGATCCACCTTCAGAATCTGAGCTTCCCGACGACATGAGTCGTTGGCCCGATGATCCGGCCACGCTGCTGGGTGTCGGCGAGGAGGTCTCACGCCGTGACTTGAAGCGGGCCTACACGCGGCTCATCAAGCGGTTCAAACCGGAGCATGCTCCTGACCAGTTCCGTCGGCTGCGCGAAGCGTATGAACAACTCGATCAGCAGTTGGAATGGCGCGAGTTCTACCAAAGTCATTTTGCCCAGCAGCGCGATACGAACGGTGATGATGCCGATCAGGGCGGGAGTGAAAACGAAGACGCCGCAACGGGAACAGTCGCGCCCGTGATTTTCATTCGAGGTGGCGACGCTGCTTCAATACCTGACAAACCACGGGACTCGACACCTCGGTCGGAAAAGCTGCCAATCGAAGATGACGCCCGCGACGATGAGCCGTCGCGGGCGCGGGGTTCATCGAGTGGAGGCGACCAACTCTGGCAGCACGCACTCGATGGCGGTGATCTTCAGCAGATCTATGTCCGGCTGGTCGAGTCGGCGAAGCAGCGGCCTCCCACCGAGATCGGCTACGCCCGGCTGTACTGGCTGCTGACGATCCATCCCGAATTTGACGCCGATCGGGATCCGTGTGCTTGGCTGGTCGAGGGCTTTCGCAAACACGGTCTAAACGGCCGTCTGCTCTCCATGTTCATCACGGAAGTTCAACGCCGATCAGGCCACGTCCCACTGGCCGTGACCGAGGAGTTGTTTGACGGGAACGAACCGGCCAACCGTCTCGTGGACCTCGTGCAATCTCGCTGGTCTGTCGCACGAACACTCAGCCGGTTCGATGTCATCGGTGCCGATGTCGAACGATTGCGGACGCGGTTGCTGGATGAGCCGGAGGAATGGCAGCGGTTGCTGTGCGGCGCGGTGCGGCAGTTGGTCATGCGCGGCGGTAAGCGGGCGACCTCGTTGCTCCAGACCGTCTGTGCGGAGTTGACCGGTCAACCCGCGAGTGTCACGTCGAACTGGCTCTGGGACTGGTTCGATTCCACGATCGCGCTGCATCAAGCGTGGGTCGATGGGTCTCAGCGGTTCAGCAACAAGAAGGAAATCGTTCCGACGGAGGGCGAGCGGAGGATTCTCAGTCGCCTCGGCACACTGGTTGAGGCAACGTGGGAGTGTTCGCTATGGCAGGCCCGCGCTGACGTGCTCGCCTTCTGCGCTGCGTTGATGGCGGATCCCCGGACCAGTCTGGACGAGTTGATCACGATCACCAATGTCGCCCGTCCACTCGTTGGCCGACTGTTGGAACTGCTGCGCGATCAACGATCCGAATTCGGTCATGACGAGGATGGCCAGATCACTCCCGCTGCTGAACACGAACTGCATCGCTTTGTGGACGGTGAGCTAATGACCACGGTTGGCTCGTGCCATTTTGCAGTCCTGACATTCTGTTTGTGCGAAGCTGTGACGCCCTACGACGTGGCCACGGCCATTGAAAAACTCGATGACCCGCCTCATCACCTGATCCAACTGGCTGAGACTCTCCGGTCTCACTTGCCACTCTTGTGCTTGGTCGAAGCCCAGTCCGTTCTGTGGTGAGGATGGTCGCGCTGAGGCGACGGGCAAGAAATAATTGACCCGAACACACCCACCCGAAGTGTGAACGAGGGCGTCGCCAGATTTCGCCCTCGTTCACACTTTTTGAAGTTGCGCAGTTGCGCTTCAAAGTAGCTGAATTCGCAAGAATTCAGCCTTTTCGGCACCTGCGAAGCCCCTGAGTTCTTGCGAACTCAGCT
>JAYTGQ010000304.1:0-2170 GCA_043733345.1 Schlesneria sp. | reverse complement strand
CGCTAGCCGCCGGTGAGTTGGAACTACCGGCGGCTAGCGCCTTGCCGCTCACAGAATCACAGTGTCAAACCGGGAAGTTATTTCGAGCCAGTTCCTTAGCGTCGGACGGGACCGTGCGAGATTCGCCCGCGCGATACCACTCAGCGACCAATCTTTCCAATTCAACCTCGGCGGCGGCAAGCTTCGCGACACCGTGATCGACGGGGATGCCGTTCGACAATGAAGGCCAGTCGCGGGCGAGTTGACTGAGTTGCGCATCGAGTTCCGAATCAGGTCGGTGAGGCAACGGAAACTGCTTCAGGACAGAACCGCTGATATCAAGGTTCGCGCCGCGGTGTTTGGCATGCGATTCAAACCAGCGCTGAGCAAGACGCGAATTCAAAATCGCCGACAGCGCTGGAAGCGAAGGAGCCGATCCGCTCACTGGCAACGTCCCTCGCGACGATGATCGCTCCACAATGACGTTCAGCGAGAACCCCACATAAGTCGGCCGTTCCGCAAACACGCAGCGAGGGGCGTGTCCCATCTGCACGCAGAGGACTCGCGGCGAGGTGAACAGCCGCTCTTCACGCGGCCAATGGAGATGCCACCACGCGATGTTTCCAGATCGAACTTCCCGACGCCGTTCGAGCATTTCGCGAAACGGCGTGAGGTGGGCGGAGAGGCCGGGCAAACTTGCCAATGTCGGGGCCGTCTGTCGCGTGAGGTACAACAACCAGTACGGCGGCTGCGACGCAATGCCAAACCGTCCGACGGATGCCAGCCCGAAGTAGGGTCTTAACAGAGAACGCTCCCCAACCGACAGCCGCAGTGCCGCGACCTCTGCCTCCGTCAACACGAACACTCCGCGCCCCGCCAACGCTGTGTTACCCAATTCGAGGGCCAGCCCCTTCGTCACAAACGGCGGGTTCTCAGCGATCCCTTGCCGGACATCGAAGACCGCCCCCAACAACGGCCCTCCATCAAGCAGGCCATCGTCAGCAGTGATCGGTTCCACTCGCAACTGACCGTCGCGCCAGAGGTCACTTTGCCGGACGAATCGACTCAACTTTGAGGCTCCGCGCAGAGCGAGTTCGCCTGCCAGTCGCTCCGCTGGCACCTGCGTCAGATCGACGATCCTACAATCGGCAGTCGAGTCGAGAACCTTCCTCGCGCGAAAGACCATGTGCCGACCACTGACATCGCGAAACAGTTTCGTCGCGCCGAACAGCAGCACTTCGTCCAACGTGGTCTCGGCCGACATTCTTGCCGCGAGTGGCTTGGCTGCGGTCGAGCCGGTCCAATAACTGTTCACGATGTAGCAGATCGTTCCGCCCGGCTTCAGCAGATTCAGACCGCGATGCAAAAAGTAGTGCCAGAGGTCCATGCGGGGTCGCCGCCACCGTTGCCCCAACGGCGACGCGGCGATGAGATCAAAATCAGCCTTCGCATTGAGTTCCCTACGGTACGGTGGGTTCCCGATGACGAGATCGAAGCCCCCTTCCGACGCCACTTGCGGAAACGCTTTCGCCCAGTCGATGGCCGATGCGAACAACGGCCCCGTCGCAGCGGTCTCAGCCGACGACATCGACCAGTCTGGCCCGAGGAGCGCGTTGCCACACAGGAAGTTCGACTCCACGACCCGCCGCAACTCGGCGTTTGTCGTGTCCGTGTTGTCAGAACCGCGACTGATCCAGTCTGCAACTCGCTCGCGCAGAAAAGTGATCGCAACGGGATCGGCATCAGCACCAAACAGGCACTCACGCACAAGTCCCAACCGATTTGAAACCGCTCGCCCCAGCAACTCCAGCGTCGTCAACACGAATGCTCCGTCGCCGCACGCTGGGTCGATGACGCGTCGCGTCGCGCCGTGTAACCCCGCCCCGTTCCCCTCGAAACATCGCTCAACGAGAGCGCCAGCCAGCCATTCCGGCGTGTAATAGCTGCCAATGGCGCGGCGATGAGAGATGGCAGGCAGATTCATATAGCAGCCTGTTGAAAAACTCGGGGATGTTTCCTTCCGTTTTGGAGCGTGGGCGCTAATCTACGCCGCGTTCGAATTCGGTGCGAGCAGGGAGGGTTGAGATGGCGCTGGGGCGGTGGGGTGGCGAGCAGCAGTGGGAGATGTTTGTCCCCACCTGCGAACTGAGGTCGGGATCGACGCACGTGTTTGATGAGCGGCTCAACGCGC
>JAYTGQ010000303.1:0-2170 GCA_043733345.1 Schlesneria sp. | reverse complement strand
CCCGATACGTCTTCTCGCTCACAACCAACCTCCCTGACAACCACCTGCACCAATTCCCTCGACTCCGAAAAACCGAGCAACCCTATAGCAGCCTCGGTCGCCGATTATCAAGACAGGCTCCTAGCCGAGCCAAACTGCAAGAACGCCAAAGTGTGAAGTACACGGAGAAGTATGCGGACTATCTGAACCTGGGCGTGATCGAATGGCGCAAGACCTACGTCGAGCACGAGAAGCTCGACAAGAAGGCGATCCTGTTCGTCATGACCGACGACACCAAGAACTGCGACGATGTCGCCGCATATCTGGAAGGAACCTACCCCGACCTCAAAGACGCGGTGCTGGTCATCCACACCAAAAGCAACGGCGAGATTTCCGAGGCGTCGAGCGGCAAGAACAATGAAGAACTGGACCCCCTCCGCAAATTGGCGAATGACATCGACGCCCGCGACAACCCGTTCAAAGCCATCGTCTCGGTGATGATGCTCAAGGAGGGCTGGGACGTGCGCAACGTGACGACCATCGTCGGGCTGCGACCGTACGCCGCCAAGAGCAACATCCTGCCCGAGCAAACGCTCGGTCGCAGCCTGCGCAAGAGGTATCCGGGCGGCGTCACCGAATACGTGAGCGTGGTCGGCACTGACGCCTTCATGGCCTTCGTGGAATCGATCCAGGCGGAAGGTGTCGTGCTGGAGCGCCAATCGATGGGCGAGGGGACTGGCCCCAAGACGCCTCTCGTGGTGGAAGTTGACAAAGAAATACCAGCCCAGTTCATTCGCAGCGCTGGTCAACTCGTTTTGTGAGTACAAGACGTGAGCGGCTGGGAGCGGCACTTTTCTGCCCCTGCGGAGGTGAGGCCGATGTTGTTCCCATGATTGCCGGGGACGGCGGCTGAGTCTCTACAAGGCCCAACTCATTCTCTTAGCGAGATGGCCCTCGAAGACTCGACCCACCCCAGAAAACAACACCCCGGCTGCTGGGGGGCAACCGGGGTGCGATGCTCGTGATGTGAGACTTGAATCAGTCAGTTCGCCTTTGCCTGAACATTGTCCGCCGGTGGCTTGGGTGGTTCAAACTTGAAGAGTTCTTGGGCGTTGGTGCCGTTCCAGACTCGGAAGATGCCGTCTTCGCCACCCGCCACGACGAGGGCCTCATCGCGCGTACACGCGGTGACGTAGACGAAGTCGGTCGGACCGGCAAAGTTGCGGGTGTTGCCGCCGTCGTTCGAGCGGTGCATTTTGACCGTCTTGTCGCCGCTGCAACTGATCAGGTTGTCGCTGGCTCCGATGTACTGGATCGACGTGACCTGCTTCGCATAGTTCTGGATCGTGCGATGCTGCTCGCCCGTTTCGACGTTCCAGACCTTGATCGCGTTGTCGGCTCCGGCACTCGCGATGCGGCTGCCGTCAGATTTGAAGCTCACGTCGAGGACGTGATGCGTGTGTCCCTCGAACGAGCGGATCAGCTTGCCGGTTTCGACATCGAACTGCTTTACGAACTTGTCGGCCGCTCCCGAGACGAGCTGCTTGCCGTCGCGAGAAAAGTCGATTCCGAAAACCGTGTCGCTGTGAGCGTCCACGAACTGGCGAGCGATCGCTTTCGTCTCGACGTTCCACAGGATCAGTTCACCGCTGCGTGACGGTTCGCCGCCGCCGGTCGCGAGTATTTTTCCGTCGGGACTGAAGGCCAGCGACACGACGCGGTTCACGAACACCGACTTGGCCAGATCGAGCATGTTTTCGGGCGCGGGGCCGAGCGTCGCGATCAATTTCCATTCGGGGTTCGAGTCCCACGCCATGACGGCCTTGTCGTCGCTGGCCCCGATGAGCAACCGGTTCGGGCCGGAAACCAGCATCCCGACACACGCCTTGTGTCCGACGATCTCTTCCAGCGGTTTGCCCGTCGTACCACTCCACAGACGGATCGTGCCGTCGTCACCGGCGGTCGCGATGAGTTTGCCTCCGTCCACGAATGCCACTGACTTCACCGGCTTGTCGGTCGTCGGCAGTTCGGTCTTGGCCTGAGTGAAGACCGTTTCGACCAGCTTGCCTGCGGCGGTCTCGGCATCGAAGACCACCTTCGCCGCCGTTTGTTGTTCGAGCGCCGAAGCCTGGCCCTTCTCGGATTGAACGACCGTCTTGGCGGAGGCATCGAAGGCCTCCTGTGCCTTCTT
>JAYTGQ010000302.1:0-2174 GCA_043733345.1 Schlesneria sp. | reverse complement strand
GTCGGGAGGGCGAGGCTCCTGCCGAGCCGCGAGAAACAAGCGACTTTCCTCACGCACACGGCTCGGCGGGAGCCTCGCCCTCCCTTTTTCAACAGGCTGGTAGCCCACGGCGTAAGCCGTGGGATGAGGGACAGTAGAGATCAAAAAAGCCTGGAGGGCGACACTTTGATCAACAGCCGATTGCCTTCGATGTATCGCCCTCCGGGCTGTGGATATCTGTTGCCATTCCTCCCACGGCTTACGCCGTGGGCTACGCTCTGCCGCCCTCCGGGCTAATGAACTCCCGTCAGATCCCGACTAAAAAACTTCCTGGTGTTGCGATAGCCCTTCCCTCACCTCAATAAGCGGCCCACCGCTCACTGCCAGCGAAACCATTTCATGCCACTGACCAACTCGACATCGCTCAAGGGAGCCAATTTGGGACTTCATGCCGCCGGGGCGAGCATCGCCGCCGCGATCGCCTACGTGACGTGTTCGTTCGTGGTCCTGCCGATGCAGGGGCAGCATCAGGCGCTGGCCGCCGAGATCGCCGCCGGGAACCAGTTGTTGGGTCGCAGCTCGGTCCTCCGTGCGCGACACGCCGAAGTCGAACAGCAACTGACCAACTTTGAAGCGAAGTTCGCACACGTCATCTCACGCATCCCCGAGACACCGCGCGAGTCCGAGTTCCTCGCGCAGATCACCGAACTGGCCCGCTCGTGTCAGTTACGAATTCAACGCTATCACCCGCGCGAGCCGGTCAATGAGGGGACTCACACGGCGCTCGAAGTACAACTCGACGCGACTGCGGACTACTCGGGCATCTGCCGGTTCTTGGACGGGCTGCGAACTACGGCCAGACTGTGCCGCGTCACGAAGCTGCGCGTTCACGCGGTCGATGCCGGAGGGACGGAACTGCCGATCGAGATGACGCTGCGAATTTATTTCGCACCGCTGACCAAACCCGCCGCGACGGAGACTCAACATGGCTGAACGTGCTTCGCCTCAGAAACCCGCGCCCGGCAAGGCCAAGCTGGTGATGATCCCCGTCTTGGGGGCCGTGTTGCTGTACATGGTCGTCTCTCCGTCAAACGAGGTCGCGTCGCCAGTTCAATTAGCACGGACATCGCCGCCGCAAACATCGGTTCCAGTGGCGTCCTCCACGGCCTTGGGAACAGCTTCGGTTTCCAAGGTCATGCCGCAGGTGGCAGGCAGGCCAGCTTCCGAAGCGTCAGCCAAGTCTGGCAAAGCTTCCACGACCGCGCTGGTGACTTGGCCCGCGACGCCACTCGCGGAAGTCTTGGCGGTCAATCCGTTCAAGCGGCCTGCCGAGTTTGCGCCCGCAGTGACGGTGACTCAGACACCCGTGGTGCCGCAGACACTCGCCGAGAACCGAAAAGAGTTGGCTGCGGAGAAAGCGGCCGATTTGCAAGCCGCCGTGAAAGGTCAGCGACTGGCGGCGCTCGTCCGCACCTCAAAAGGCGTGGGGGCGATTGTGGGAGACACTGTCGTCAATGTGGGTGACTTGATCGGCGAGCGGCTGCGCGTCACCGCGATCCGCCCCGAAGGAGTCGAGGTCGAGCTGATCGACAAGCCCACTGCTGGGGAACGCCCAGTCTCCGAGTGACCGTGCAAGTCAGGGAGACAAGCTGCCTGTTGAAAAACGTAGGGTCAGCGTCTCGCTTGCCCGAAAATGCAGTTAAAAAAGGGGCAAGCCAGAGAGGCTGACCCTACGTTTTTCAACGGGCTGCTAGGCTTTGTCGGAAAACACTGTCGTGAACAACGGTTGTTTGCAGTGTCCCGGACGCTTTGAGCGTCCGGGACACTCATTCGATAGTTTTCCGACAGTGCCTAGACCAACAGCGCTAAACTGACTGCGGAAGTGCTTGTTTTTTTCTGACTTTTCAGCCCGGAGGGCGACAGATCGTAGCCCACGGCGCGAGCCGTGGGTGAGGTGGAAGAAGGACTGCGTTTAGCCCGGAGGGCGACACTGCGACATCCTTTGAACTTCCTTCGATGTGTCGCCCTCCGGGCTGAGGACGCCTGCGACAAAAAACCCACGGCTCACGCCGCGGGCTATGATCTCACGCCCTCCGGGCTAACAGCCTGTTGAAAAAGGGAGGGCGAGGCTCCCGCCGAGCCATGTGCGTGAGGAAAGTCGCTTGTTTCTCGCGGCTCGGCAGGAGCCTCGCCCT
>JAYTGQ010000301.1:0-2183 GCA_043733345.1 Schlesneria sp. | reverse complement strand
ACTGTCCGTTGGTCTTTATCGAATCTAAGGATTTGTGGGAGAGTCTCTTCAGGGTTTTATTGAACCAGGAAGGGAGTCTGCCATGGACGGGCGGTTTGAGGTTCGGCGTGCGGAGTTGTTGGCACAGGCGCAGGTGTCGGTGGAGGACTGGGAGGGAGTGACGGAGCGGTTGGAGACGTTCGTCGAACCGTTTGTCGGGTCGCTTACCGAGTCGGCTCAGCGGCGGCATTTCGTGGAGTATGCGTCGGGGTTGTTGTCGAACCTGGATCGCAAGACCAGCGAGGGGATCGCGTACTTGCATGATCAGGATCGCCAGCAGATGCAGCAGTTCGTCGGCGAGTCGCCGTGTGAGCAGGCTCCGTTGCTGACCGAGTTGGCGCGGCAGGTCGGCACGCGGATCGGTGAAGCGGATGGCGTGATCGTATTCGACCCGTCGGCGTTCGCGAAGAAGGGGACCAAGTCGGTGGGCGTCGCGCGGCAATGGAGCGGGCGATTGGGCAAGATCGACAACTGTCAGGTGGGGATCTACATGGCGTATGTCTCGCGTCGCGAACACGCCTTGGTCAACCTGCGGCTGTACTTGCCCCAGGAGTGGACGAAGAGCCGCACACGCTGTCGCGCGGCGGGAGTTCCGGACGACGTGAAGTTCCAGACGCGACACGAACAGGCGTTGGAGATGCTCGATGAGTGCGGCGCGTTGCTGCCGCACAGTTGGGTCACGGGAGACGATGAAATGGGCCGTTGTGGGCCATTTCGTGAGGCTTTGCGAACTCGCGACGAACGCTCTCTGCTGGCCGTTCCGTCGAACACGCTGTTCCGTGATGCCGACGTTCCTCCGCCCGAATACTCGGGCCGTGGTCGCCATCCGAAGACGCCGTGGCAGCGCGTCGATCGCTGGTGCCGGTCGCTGCCCGAGACGGCGTGGACCCAGCTCGACGTGCGCGATGGCGAGAAAGGACCGCTGGAGATCGAGGTCACGCACCGCCGCGTCCAAGCCCGTACACCGACCGGCGGCACCGGCCCCGACGAGGTGCTGTTCATCACTCGCGAACGTCAATCGGATGGGACACTCAAACACGATTACTACCTCTCGAATGCCGACCCCACCACGCCCGTCAGCGAGTTCGCTCGCGTGGCCAAGGCGGAACACCGCATCGAAGAATGCTTCCAACGCGGCAAGAGCGACGCGGGCCTGGGTGACTACCAAGTCCGCAACTGGATCGGGCGGCATCACCACCAAACGCTGTCGCTCATTGCCGCGTGGTTCCTCAACGAGGAGACGCGGCGGGGAAAAAATCCAGACACCCGCAATGACCGTCCCTCAAGCCCGCCGACTGATCGCCGCTCAAATCGAACACCGACTCCAATCGCACACGCCCACCAACACCGCAGCCACCACCCAACGCTGGCTCCAACGAAACGAACTCGCTCGTGCTGCACGCTACGAAGCTCGTAATCTCCTCCCACCACTCAAGAACCAGCTCAGAACCTAAACCGGACAGTAGAATTAGGGAAAGCCTGCAAAACAAGGGGGTTCAAGAACTCGCTAATTGCCCCCACTAGGGCTCGAACCTTCGCGGGAAGCTATGACGGAAACCGCGATTTCCGTGGCTCGCGGCACAGATTCCGGCACAGTGGGCGCACGGGATGACGGTTTGGACCGTCTCGCTGAACTCTGGCCGATGCTGTCTGCGGATGACCGAGCGGCGCTGCTGGCCCATGCGGAACATCTCGTCGCGCTGCGGGACGGTGCGACCGGCGAAAACTCTTCCCGCTGATGAGCGGCACTTTCCGGCGGCGGAATGATTCATGGCGGCAAGTGGACCGATCTTGCCCTTGGCCAGTTGTGTTGTAGAACATGTCAACAGTGGGGCCGGGCCGATGGACGATACTCGGGTGGGACTTGGAGGATGACCCGGACGGGAACGTCCAGCACATTCAAGAACACGGCATCTCGATGGATGAGGTGGAAGACGTGCTGTTGGACCGGGACAGCCAAACCGCTGTCAGCAAATCCAGCGGCGATCCGATCACGTTCGGCTACGCGGCGAGCGGTCGTGACCTGGCCGTGGTCTGGGAACACGTCCTAGGAGCCTGTCCGTGTAACTGAGGCAGGCGGATTTTGGTTGGTCTTTTGGTGAAGCGGTCGCGGGGGCGGTCTCGGTTGGGGCCGATTAGGCCGG
>JAYTGQ010000300.1:0-15740 GCA_043733345.1 Schlesneria sp. | reverse complement strand
GGCTATTCGAGCTACTCGTCCCCAGCGTATGGCTCGGGTGCGTATGGTTCGGGTGCGTATGGTTCGGGTGCGTATGGTTCGGGTGCGTATGGTTCGGGTGCGTATGGTTCGGGTGCGTATGGCTCGGGTGCGTATGGCTCG
This sequence comes from Schlesneria sp., assembly GCA_043733345.1. Classification (GTDB taxonomy): domain Bacteria; phylum Planctomycetota; class Planctomycetia; order Planctomycetales; family Planctomycetaceae; genus Schlesneria. The sequence goes on along the minus strand of JAYTGQ010000300.1, from coordinate 15,599 downwards.
GGTGCGTATGGCTCGGGTGCGTATGGCTCGGGTGCGTATGGCTCGGGTGCGTATGGCTACGGAAATGGCTATCCGGTTGGCGGAGCGTACTACCCCGGCGGTCAATGGTGACGTATCGAGCTAGATGAAGTCGGGCTTTTCTTAAAGCCGGACTTCTTGCTTGGGCGGTTGGCTTGAAAAGAAGTCCGGCTAACAAAGCTAAGCCGGACTTCAAGCTCACCCCGGCACAATCAGAGAGGCCCGATCGCGAACGATCGGGCTTCCTTCGTTTCCGAACTTGCTGTGTGTCGAGCGTTTGGCGATAAGGCGGGCTGTAGGAAACAATGCCTGTCGGAAACAATGCCAACAATTTGAAGCCTGACGCGCAAGCGAAGGAACATTGCCGAGTGTCCTTCGCTTGCGCGTCAGGCTTCGATCACCGAATTCGCACAACCATTTCAGAAGGAACTGAACATGACCGCGCCGATGGATGACTTTCGTTTGGAGTGGCACGGGAACACCGTCATCATCACGCCGTCGCCGAACGTCGAGCAGATGCCGTGGGACTTGATCGAGGAAGCCGCCGACATCGTGATGGAACCGCTCAGATCCAACACGTCGCCGATGGCGGTGATCGACTTGAGTCAGGTGAAATTCTTTGGTTCCGCGTTTCTCGCGCTGCTGCTGCGCTGCCACACGGCGGTGAAGAGTCGAGGCGGAGAATTGGTGCTGTCGGGGCCAAGCAAAATTGCGAGAGATCTCTTGAAACTGACGGCCCTCGACACGCTGTGGGCGATCTACGAGACCCGCGCCGAGGCCGTGGAAGCCGTCGATGGCTGACGCGAATCGTTGAGCTTCATTTCCTGCGTTTCATTGCCGAGCAAGTCCTTGCGGAGGAAACCGACTCATGCTGACATCGACTTCATCTTGGACCGGCAACTTTGATGCGGAGGCCCGCGCCCAGTTGGTTGCGGAGATCAAAGAAACCGCCGACAAACTCGACCGCGACGAAGCGTCGCGCGGAGACCTCAAACTACTCAGCCGCGCGCTCAAAGAATTGCGGTACGCGTTCAAGGTCTTCACGCCGTACCGCCAAAGGAAAAAGGTGACGGTCTTCGGTTCGGCGCGCACGCCGCACGATCATCCGGACTACTTGGCTTCGGTCGAGTACGGTCGTCGGATGGCGGCAGAAGGTTGGATGGTCGTCACCGGCGCGGGAGGCGGCATCATGGAGGGTGCTCACGTGGGCGCGGGGTCGGCGATGTCGATGGGTGTCAACATCATGCTGCCGTTCGAGCAGGAGGCCAACCCGATCATCAACAAGGATGAGAAGCTGGTAACGTTCCGCTACTTCTTCACGCGGAAGCTGATGTTCGTGAAGGAAGTTCACGCGGTGGTCTTGTTCCCCGGCGGATTCGGTACGCAGGACGAGTTGTTCGAGGTACTCACGCTCGTGCAAACGGGCAAACGCGACATGTTGCCGATCGTCTGCGTCGATGCTCCCGGCGGCACTTATTGGACAGCGTGGCTCGCCTTCATCCGCGAGCAGCTTCTGTCTCGCAAATTGCTCAGCCCACGCGACCTTTCCCTGCTCACCGTGACCGATTCCGTAGACGCCGCCGTCAAGGAAGTGCTGCATTTCTATTCGGTCTACAACAGCATGCGGTACATCCGCGATCAGCTCGTGCTGCGGCTGAACTGCGCCATCAGCGATGAGATGCTGGAGCGATTGAACGCGGAGTTCGCCGACATTCTCTTGAGCGGTCGGATCGAACGAGCGGAGGCTCATCCGTTTGAGTTGGATGAAGAACTCCTGCTCGACGCACCGCGACTTTCGCTGCACTTCAACCGCCGGGACGCAGCCCGGTTGCGAGAACTGATCGATGTCCTGAACGGTGGTCGGCAACCGTTGAACACCAACCCGCAGCGTGAGCAAGGTCTTCAGGCAGCTCAGTAGAGAATCGCTGACGCCCTCGCTGACGCTGCGGGTTACTTATCAGACTGGCCGCGCGAGATTTCTCCAATCCGAGGTTCTGATGAACTCACTGCAACGCCTGCTCGATCCGCAGACGCTGGGCAAATTGAAGGGCCTCGAATTGAAGGCTCGGATGATTGTCGAGGGCTACGTTTCCGGACTGCACAAAAGTCCGTACCACGGGTTCTCGGTCGAGTTCGCGGAACATCGCGAGTACGTCCCCGGCGACGATCTGCGGTACGTCGATTGGAAAGTCTTCGGCAAGAGCGACCGCATCTACCTGAAGCAGTACGACGAAGAGACCAATTTCACCTGCCAGCTACTTGTCGATACGAGTGAGTCGATGGCCTACCGGTCTCCGCAGGCGGCATTCTCAAAGCTGGAATACGCCCAATACGTCGCAGCCGCGTTGGCGTACTTGATCGTCCACCAACAAGACGCGGTGGGATTGGCGACATTCGACAAGGCCGTCGGCCATGTGCTGCGACCGGGCAGCACGCCGGCACATCTCAGGCAACTCTGCGAAGTGCTGGAACACCGCTCGGCGGGAGGCGAGACCGCACTCGGCCCGATCCTGCATGACTTGGCCGAGCGACTCAAACGACGCGGCTTGGTCGTCATCTTGAGCGACCTCTTCGACGATCCTGAGTCACTGCTGCTGGGACTCAAACATTTTCGGCACCGTCGCCACGATGTCGTCTTGCTGCATGTGATCGACCCCGCCGAGCAGGACTTCCCGTTCATCGACCCGACCCTGTTCAAAGGGCTGGAGGGACTCGGCAATCAGCTCACCGAGCCACGCAGTTTGAAAGCCGCCTACCAGCGCGAGTTCGATGGATTTCTGAAAGCGGTTCGAGGCGGAGCACGCGACCTACACATGGACTACGTGCTGCTGAGAACCGACCAACCGCTCGAAGTCGCACTGCACGAGTTCCTCTCCCGCCGCATGCACAAAGCAGGACGAAGGTGACGCGGCCGGAAAGAAATGGCTTACCCCGACACACTAACCCGAAGTGTGAACGAGGATGTCGATCGACTTCGCCCTCGTTCACACTTCGGGTTGGTGTTGGTCAGGCAACTCTTTCCGTTTGCCTTACTGCACCAGATACGTGAACGGCTTGACGATCGAACCCGCCGCCAGTTCCACCGCACCGTCCAACACGGCATGCGGGCCGATGCGACAATTGGAGCCGATCACGGCGGGACCGTGAATGGACGTGAACGGCAGGATGACGGTGTCGGTCCCGATCTGAGCACGCGCGTCGATGAACGTGACTTCGGGAGCCACGATCGTCACCCCAGAGGCCATCAGTCGCGCGGCCGTGTCGTGGTGGATCGTGCGTGTCACGTCGGACAACTGCGCCCGCGTGTTGACTCCCATCGCTTCCGAGACCGCGAAGACGTTGGCCGCTGCGACCGTCTGGCCGTCACGTTTCAACACGAGCGGGCAGTCGGTCAGGTAGTACTCGGCTTGGTTGTTGTCGGGCCGGATGCGGTCGAGCGCACCGAGTAGCAACTGCGAATCGAAGGCGTAGCAGCCGGTGTTGATCTCGCGAATGCGCCGCTGTACTTCGGTCGCATCACGTTCCTCGACGATCCGCTCGAAGTGGCCGAGTCCATCGCGCACGATGCGGCCCAGCCCCTGATTGGCTTCTGTTTCCGTGGAGCCAATGACGGCGGCCGCATTGGACTCGCGCTGAGTCTTCAGCAGGGCGATCAACGATTCGCTCTTCAACAGCGGTGTGTCACCCGCGAGAACGAGGACCGAGCCGTGGTGCGAGGCCAACTGGTCGCGGCACATCATCACGGCGTGCCCGGTTCCCTTCTGCTCGCTCTGTAACGCGAACTCGACATCGCCGTACTGAGCCAACTGCGCCTGCACCAAATCCGCACGATGACCGACGACGGCAACGATCCGCGTGACTCCTGCCGCCCGCGCCGCATCAAGGACGTACTCGATCATCGGACGACCGCACACCTCGTGCAGTACCTTCGGCAACGCCGATTTCATGCGAGTGCTTTTGCCCGCCGCCAAGATCACTGCCAACGCTCCATCAGTCACTGTGTTGTCCCTTTTGAGAGTTCGTAGTTCATTGTCATACCACCCCGCGGTGTGAGCGTCCCACTCGCACCAACCCGCACCAACCCGCACCAACCCGCAGCGTGAGCGAGGACAAAGCCAAACGGCTCCCGAAGCTGGCGCTTTCACACCGCTCATCCTTGCTCACGCTGCGGGTTGGTAGGGATAGCCGAGAGAGGTCTTTCTCAGAACCGCATCGTCAACCGAATCATGAAGTTGTCCTTGATGTCGAATCCCGGCGTGCCGTTCCGGAAATCGACGTTCCGGTTGAAGACGTAGCCCGCCTCAATCGACTTGTCGTACCAACCATGATCGCTGCGCAAACCGAGTCCCACGCGGTAGTCGCGGAATTGCACCTGCTCCCGCGTTCCGAGTCCCGGCATGGCGATCTGGTACGACTCGGCGTGGTACTCGCCCGTCGCGTAGATCCAGTGCGATGCCGAGCCAATGTTTCCGAGGAAGTAGCTGATGCGCGCCTTCGGAGCCAATAGCCGCAGTTCCCAGCGATCATTCGGATTCCAGACCACACCTGCGTACGGGATCACCATGCCATCGACACGATCCCAGTAGCCGGCTCCCAACACGAACATCCACTGCGGTGATGTCCGATAGTGCAGCGTCGCGTGGCCGTCGAGGTTCAATGCCTCACGCCCCAGTCCCTCCTGAAAGTCGGTGTTGATCGACGGATTGAAGTTGAACTGCATGCTCCATGGTCCCACCGGGGGCGGTGCGAGCGTCAGATCCCAGCCCAAGCGATACACGTCGGCGGGAAGGTCGACGAGAGTCGGGCCGCTCCACAACCGAGCGCCCGCCTGGGGGGCACTCGTCAAGACCCAGCCGGATGGCCCGAGGGGAGTCGTGTAGGTCAACTCGAAATCGAAGTCGTGTGACTCAAACCGCCCGACGTTGGGATTCGTCGTTTCGGAACTAGGAAGGAACGTGTAGTCAAATCGCGGTGTGAAGCCGAGGCGATACGGTTGTGGGCCGTTCACACCGGAAAGGACCGTCCCGCCACCCTGCGACCCGAGTACCGGATCAGGCCCGTATAGAAACGGATCCTGCGTCCCGGCTCCGCTGAAAGGAGTCATGACTCCACCCGAGGGAGCCGTGAGCGCGGGAGCTTCAAACGTGGATGGACTCTGGCCGCGAACGACAACATCGTCGATCCGTTTCGGAGAGAACACCGCCGGAATGATGAGACGCGGAACGAGAAAATTCTCTTCCGCGCGCGGCGAGACCTCATTACCAAACGGCTCGAACCCGGAGGCGTTGTCTGCACGAAGGGCTTCAAACACCAGCAAGCTGACCAGCAATACTCGACTCATGACTCCCCCTCTCATCCCCCGCGCGTTCGGCCGAATCTGCCGACGACGCCAACCGGCGGCGGGATTTCTCAGAAAGAGTCAGTTCCGTCAACATCAAGTCCGGCACGTTCAGCCGGTCGGGGGCGAAGAAGCCGTTCCTTAAGGAGTCGGGAGTCTCCCGAAGACTGCTTTCGGCAAAACTCATTCGGTCGCACGGCTCGATAGACGCGATCTCGGCGACGAGGCGAATCCGACTTTTCGAGACGTTCCGCGCCAGCCGATACACTCGAACAGGAAACTCCTGATGCGTCGAAAGGTTTGGGTTGACCACCTTCTCCTGAGACAGCTACTCTTGCATCGAACTTTCCCACGCTGACCGCCTGCCTGCTCACCCGCAACTCGTTGACGGGCTGAGACTCCCGCCGAATGACGAGCCTCCGAACCACGAGGAACCTTTCACCATGCTGACTCTCTTTGGACAACCGGCCAAGTATTGCGACGGCATCAGTCGCCGCAGCTTCCTCAAAATCGGTGGCTTTGCGTTTGGATCGGCGGCCAGTTTGTCGTTGCCCGACATCCTGCGGGCCGAGTCACTCGCTGGCCGCACTTCAAACCAGAAGGCGGTCATCAACATTTTCCTCGGTGGTGGGCCGCCTCATCAGGACATGTGGGATATCAAGGTCGATGCCCCGCGCGAGATTCGTGGCGAGTTCGATCCGATCCGGACCAACGTGCCGGGGATCGAAATTGGCGAGTGCTTCCCCAAGATCGCGGCGATGATGGACAAGTTCGTCGCCATTCGATCAGTCGTCGGAAATGACGGTGCTCACGATGGCTTTCAATGCCTGACGGGATGGCCTCGCAACAGCATCACGTCGGTCGGCGGACGGCCGAGTATCGGCGCGGTCGCCTCAAAAATGTTCGGCCCCAGCGATCCCGGCGTTCCGCCAGCAGTGGCTCTCGCCGCGCGCACGGCGCATGTGCCTTGGTCCGAACCCGGCGCACCGGGCTTCCTCGGCGCAGCCTTTCAGGCATTCAAGCCCGATGGTGAGGGAACCAGCGACATGAAGCTGAACGGCATCTCGGTTGATCGACTTCAGGATCGCCGTGCCGTCCTCGCGGGACTGGACCGACTCAAACGCGACTGTGACAGCTCGGGGATGCTCAAAGGAATGGATGCGTTCTCGCAGGCGGCGTTCGGCGTGCTGACCTCCAGCAAACTGGTCGATGCTCTCGACCTCAGCAAGGAAGACCCGAAGCTCCGCGAGAAGTACGGAGACGGCAAGCCGTACAAGTACCAGTACGACGGAGCGCCCACTTGCAACGAACACGTTTTGATGGCGCGGCGTCTGGTCGAAGTCGGCGTTCGTTCGGTGACGCTCAGCTTCGGCCGCTGGGATAGTCACGGAGCGAACTTCGATCTCGTCCGCGATCACGGCAGCAAACTCGATCAGTGCGTGAGTGCCCTCGTTCAAGACCTTGATGAGCGTGGAATGCTGAACGACGTGACCGTCGCCATCTGGGGCGAATTCGGTCGCACACCGCGCATCAATGCTCAAGCCGGTCGCGATCACTGGCCACAAGTCAGTTGTGCGTTGCTGGCGGGCGGCGGCATGAAAACCGGACAGGTCATCGGCTCGACGAACCGGCTCGGCGAATACGCTAAGGATCGCCCGGTTCACGTCCAAGAAGTCGTCGGCACGATCTACCGCAACCTCGGCATCGACCCGATGACCGTGACACTCAAAGACCCCACCGGTCGCCCGCAGTACCTGATCGACATGCGAGAGCCGATCCCCGAGCTGACGTGAAGTTCAATCTAATGCTGCGTCAACTCCACGAATCGGGATTCGTAGCCACGCTCGCGCGGTCAGTGATGAGACCTCTGAGCGGGGCGGCGTAAGCCCCCCGGTTCTTGGGCGTAAGTCCGCTGTGGGAGAACCGGGGGGCTTACGCTGCCCCGCTCAGAAACCTCTCACTTTGTGCCGCGTGAGGAATAACTGGCGGCTCGCGCTGTGCCGCTCACAAACTCGAAATCGCCAATGCGGGATGTCATTGCGATCCGATTCCTAACTCGCGTTGCGAATTCGTGGGTCGTGGACATGTTGTGCCACTTGTCGTGTTGAAGCATGTGCGCCGCGATCAGCGAAGCCTTGTATTACTTTTCTTAAGTCTCGCGACTTGACGTTGTTGGCCCATGACTTAGGTTCTTGGTACGGGCCATACACTTCAATATGAGCTTCCCCGGCTCAGGGTGGCACCTTGCGGGAGTCTGGCATTGAGTCCGTGCCTGCGTATTTCAACTGTTGCCGATTGCGTAGTGGCGATGCGACGAGGCGGAAATCTCAGGCTGAGAGTCGCCAGTGTTTCACGTGTGGAATGCAACCCAATCAACGGAATAAGGGAATCAATGAACGGCATTATTCACAGCGTCAAAAGTTTTTTTTGGCATCTGAAGACGGCCCCACGGCGGTTGAGTACGCAGTCCTGCTCGCGCTGATCGTGGTCGTGTGCATCGGCACCGTTCGCAGTATCGGTACGAACGCCAACGCGAAGTTCAACGCAGCCAAAGCCGGTCTGCTGTAAGACCTCGACACTGCATTTTGTCGGGCACTGTGACCCAAGTGCATCGGAGTGAACTCAATTCCGTTGCAAGTCAAGATTTCACGTCGAGGATCGATCTGCGGTCGCTCGCTGTTTCGCACCGAAAATACGATTTAACCGTGGCCGCGATTGGCATTTGCCGTTCGCGGCTATTTCATTTTCAGAGCCTCGCTTTGACGCGGCGTTGTTTTTCGGCTCGGTTTGTCTCGTGGCGCAACGTACGACAGCGACTGGACAGCAGGCTGGAGAGGCTCTTGTTCGACGTGAATCAAAATTTGGCTCTCCGCCATTTGTGTTGGACATCCATCATCAGCCGCCGGGCGCTAGCCCCGGTTGCGGCGAATTTCAACCGGGGATAGCGCCCGGCGGCTCATTCGCCACGAGAATCAACACGGATGGCGGAGATCCCAAAATTTCTTGCCAGAGAAAATTTGACGAATGTTGATCGTGACCTAGGTTCAGAGTGTCGGCCAAGTCTGCGGCACGGTGCTGAGCGAAAGCTCACCGTCTTGCCGAATTGGCTCGACACCAAGTTCGTACTCTGAGGGGGTGCAGGGACGTTCGTGACCGCGCTGTGTAGCGACGATTGCACGAGTGTCTCATTTCATAGCGGCTGGTGTCTCTGGTGCGGGACGCAGCTTTGTTTAACAGAGAGAGGGATTCGATGAACAAGTTTGTGAACAGCGTTAAGGACTTTTTGGTTTCGGAAGATGGACCCACCGCCGTTGAGTACGCGGTCATGCTCGCCCTGATCGTGGTCGTTTGCATTGGTACGGTGCGCAGCATCGGAACCAACGCCAACACCAAGTTCGCGGCTGCCAATGCCGGTCTGTTGTAAGCCTGAGTGCGGCACAGATTCGTTCGTACTTCGAAAGTCGCCAGCGTTTCGGTGCGAGACGCGGACCATTCCAACGTGAGAGGGATTCCATGAACAAGTTGATGAGCAGCGTTAAGGACTTTTTGGTTTCGGAAGATGGGCCAACCGCCGTCGAGTACGCGGTCATGCTCGCCCTGATCGTGGTCGTTTGTATTGGTACGGTGCGCAGCATCGGAACCAACGCTAACGCCAAGTTCACGGCCGCCAATGCCGGTCTCCTGTGACCCGAGGGCCGCGATGCGGCCGATGAGACACACCTCCCGCCGGAGAGCAATCTCCGGCGGGGTGTCCTCTTTCCCACGTACCGCGACCGAGTCGTCGCGAGAGGATTTTCGATGTTTCCGTTTTGGTGCGAATTGTCCGGCAGCCAGCTTCTCCAGTGGACCACCGGCGCTGTGACGCTGCTGGTTTGTTTGGTGAACCTGGCCGCCGGATTGCGGAGCAACTGATCGTTCGGTTGCGGGCCAAATTTAGGAAGCGAACCGTAGAGAGCATTTCAAAACTAGCCCGACGCGCAAGCGAGGGGCGGCCCGTCATCAAATGTTCAGCCCTCGCTTGCGCGTCGGGCTAGTTTGTCGAGGCGAAAACAGGTTTTGAAATGCCCTCTCGTGTTACGGACGCAAACAGGCGGGCAGGAGGTCCGCGCAGCAGTCACCCTCACTCCATTTGAAAGGTCTTGAAATCATGGACTGGCAGCAGTTCTTGCAGTCGAATTGGGAAGTCAAACTGGTCTCGGTCATCTTGATCGTCGCGGCGTATATCGACGGCAAGCAGCTCAAGGTGCCGAACTGGATCACGTTTCCGATGGTGTTGTCCGGCCTCCTGTATCACTCCGTGGCCAGCGGTTGGAGCGGCGCGGGTGACAGTCTGAGCGGCATCGGCTGGGGCTTGCTCTGCTTGCTGCCACTGTATGCGGTGGGCGGGATGGGTGCGGGTGACGTGAAGCTGATGGCAGGCATCGGTGCTTGGCTCGGCGCGGTCACGACCTGCTGGGCCTTCGCGGTCACCGTTGTCGTCGGTGCCGTGATGGCCGTCATCATGGTCCTGTGTAGCGGTCGTGTGATGCACCACTACCGTCAGGCCATTCACCTCGCCTACGAGATCATGACGATTCGCAATCCGAGCGTCCTCTTCGCACGGGCGAAGGAACGCAAGCCAACCATGTACCTGTTGCCCTACGGCATTCCCATCTGCATCGGGTCGATCACGTACTTCGTGTACGCGGGCCTGATCTGATCGGTATCGAACACGAACTCCACGACGCAGCCCGCAGGTTTCGATCTGCGGGCTGCTCGAACGTCTGGAACCGAACTGCGTCCGAACACGGTCATCGCCCGCTCGGACAGTCTCAATATGTGACTGCCTTCGAGCGTGGCGGTGGCATCAGGAACCGGTCGGCAAGAATGGCCGACGGCAGTCCTAGTCGGGGCACGTATTTGGTCAGCAGAGCCAACTTGGCTCAAGTTGAGTCCCCCCCGCAGGTCTCCCGTGTGAACTTCACGTTCGCCAGCATCGGCGGTCTAGGCGTTGCAATCGACATCCTCGTTAAAGGCTGAAGAGTTTGACTTCCGCCGGTCGATCATAAATGAGTAGGCGCGGAGTGATCTGCGGAAGATCGATCGGACCGAGGTGACCTGAAATGAATTGCTCTGATGTGAGCAACGACTGCCTGTTCGCAAATCTCGCCAAGGCGGGACGACGCGGACGAAGGCACCTCGACCACGACCACTTCCTTGCGGAGCCGCAGAGATGAAACCAAACAAACTGATCCTGCTTGCCGTTGCTGCCGGGTGTGGCCTGGTGGCGATGTTGGGCGTCCAACAAATGATGTCTGGAAACAAGGCTGTCACAGCCAAGACCAGCATCTTGATTGCCAAGGCCGAGATCGGCGCTGGTATGCCACTCGACAAGTCGAACGTCGGGTTCAAAGAGTGGCCGACCGACTCTCTCCCTGAAGGAGCCGTTCTCAAGGAGGAGGAATTTGCGGAACGGACGCTCAAGCATCGGGTGGGTCCTGGGCAACCGATTCTTATTACGGAACTGGGCAACAAGGGTGACGTAGGGATCGAAGTTCAGATTCCAGAAGGGATGACGGTTCAGACGATTCCTGTGACCGCCACACAGACACACAGCGGGTTGCTCAAGCCCGGTGCCTTTGTCGATGTCTCAGCAACCATCGAGTACGCGATGAAGAACGGTGTGAAGGAAGTCCGAAACCAGAAGATCCTGCAGTGTTTGAAAGTCATCGCCGTCGATGACCTCGTTGCCGGAACCGAAGCCGCTCCCACTACGGCAGGTGCCACAGCGAAAGAAGCCAAAAACGTCTCGTTCCTCGTCTATCAGAAGCAAGGCCAATTGCTGCAATTGGCCGTCAAGAAGAGCAACGGTGCGGTTCAGTTGGCCCTGCGTGGCAAGTCCGACAAGACGCTCACCAATGCGGGAGACCTGACCGAAGAAGACCTGGCCAAGTTGTCAAACCAACTGTTTGGCGACGCGGAAGAACCTAGTAACAACAAGCCCTTCAGTGCCGCTCCCAAGACTTCCGTTTCTGCTTCGACGCCCTCCTCCAAACCGAAGAGTGCAATCCGGAGAATGGTGAAGAGCGATACCAACCCTGCAGTGGCGGATGTGGGCGACCAGACTCCGAAGCAGACTTGGAAAATCGAGATCTTCCAAGGTGACAAACGTGAAGTGCAGGAAGTCTCCCTGCCAGACGAGCTGATTCCCGTGAAAGCACCCTCGTCCTTGAACGCCACCCAGAACTGGTCCCTGCCGCTGCTGAAGTTCTTCACGAGTGACGCCAAACAGGAAGCCAAACAACCTGTTGAGAGCGGGGCTGCTACGGAGCCGACCGGGAAGCCGCGCTCTAGCAAGCAGCCGAAAAGTTTGGTCGAAACGAACGACACGCTCACGAATACCGCCTCCGAACCGACAACAGTGAAACCGAACACCGTTCAACCGTGACGTGATGTCACACCGTTGCGACAGGCTGCCGCAACAACCCCACAGTCCCTCACGGAGGAGGAACCAAGATGCCCAACCGAATCACACTGAGCCGTACGATTGCGAGTCGAATTCTTTCGACCGTGGTGCTGTGCGGCTTTGTGCATTCCGGTGCGTTCGCGTCCGACGTGTTGAGAGGCGGTTTCCACACGAACCCGCAGCGTGAGCGAGGGAGGTTCCACGCAGGACATCCCGAGGCCCTCGCTCACGCTGCGGGTGGGTGTTTGAGTTTTGAAACCGCTGCTGCCCACTCGGCTGCACCAACTTCTCACGTTGAACGGATCGAGTGGCGGCGAACTCACCCGTGAGGGATGCGATTGACGTAGTCCAGACCCCTTGGTCCGGGCGAATGAGTTGATGATGACTGCGAATGGATTCGTCCGGACCAAAGGGTCCAGACTACGAATGACGGACACACGACAGACAACCGCTACGGTTTAACGCGGCGGATTGAGGTCGGTCACGGGGATCGCAAACGCAATTGGCGGACGCGATCTCGAAGGGGATGCACGGATGCGAAACGGATGGACTTACTTTCGGAAGGCCACTCGCGGCCTGGTCACTGTGGCGTTGTCGGCCTCACTGTGGGGACAGGCTCCGCGTGAATCCGCCTGCGCCCAAGATGCACCAGCCGCTCCCGCGCCACGGGTTCGCGTCGGCGATGCCGTGCGCATTGTGTCTCCCACGACAGCACTCGAAGTCATCGAGCGTGGAGCCAAGAACATCGAGTTCAAGGAGTGGATCACGCGTGTGGACGGCTTCGATCCGAAGGTCATCGACGTGAAGGCGCTCAACCAGCAGGTGCTGCGCGTGCAGGGCCTGGAGCAGGGCCTGACCTCGATGACCGTCACCGACAAGACGGGGCAAACGTATTCGATCGATGTCTTCGTGACGGGTGACGCGCGGCTGTTGCAGACGGTTCTCGACCGCGCGTTTCCGAACTCGGCCATCCAAGCGACCGTATTAAAAGGGGGGGCCATCCTGCTGCGCGGCTGGGTCACGGAGGCTCAGCAGATCGCCAGCATCACGGAAATCGCTAAGTTGTATAATCCGGATGTCGTGAATCAGGTGCGTGTTGGCGGGCCGCAGGAAGTTCAACTGCGGGTGAAGATCATGGAAGTTCAGCGGTCGAAGCTGCGCACGTTTGGGATGAACTTCGCCGTCGCTTCCAACAGCATTGCATTGGCCAGCACTCCCGGACCGATTTCGGCGCTCACGTCACTGACGGCACCGTTGGGCAAACAACCGATCGCCACGATTGGTCCCAGTGCGTTGAACGCACCGTCGTTCTCGGCCGGGATCACTGGTCAGAACTTCGGCTTCCAAGGCTTTCTTCAAGCGTTGAAGGAAGAGGGCCTGCTCAAGATTCAGGCTGAGCCAGTGTTGGTCACTCGCAGCGGTGAAGCGGCGCGACTTGAAAACGGCGGTGAGTTCCCGATCCCGGTCCCGCAAAGTCTCGGCACGATCACAATCGAGTGGCGCGAGTTCGGCGTCATTCTCGAAGCGCTCCCCATCGTCATCAGCCCGACTCGACTGCGACAACAAGTGTCGGCCGAAGTCAGTGAGAAAGACGTGGCCAACGGAGTCACCTTGGTCGGTACGTTTGTTCCCGGTTTGACACGACGCAAGGTTCAATCGACCGTGGAAATGAACTTCGGCGAAACGCTGGTGCTGGGTGGTTTGATCTCGACCCGCACCAACGCCTCAACCCAAAAAGTGCCGTTCTTCGGTGAGTTGCCGCTCATCGGAGCCGCCTTCAGCAAGAAGCGGCACGATCATTCCGAAGTGGAGCTGATCGTGATGATCACGCCCGAGTACGTCAGCCCGATTTCACCCGATCAGTTCCCGCCGCTCGGCCCCGGTCGCACGACGACCATTCCCACGGATCGCGAACTCATCGGCGGCGGCCTGCTCGAAGTTCCTGATCCGACTGTCGGTGAATGTCCCGAACGCGACCCTTCGTTCTCAGTCAAAGTTCAGACGGGCACGCCTTGGCCCGGCAGCACGATTTCACCGGGGCCGGTCATGACACCGACCATCGCTCCCGGCGCGGTCCCGCTGCATACGAATCCCGATCTGATCGTTCCGCCCGGTGTTGACCCCAGTATTGATCCCGCGTCTGCGTCGCGTTCATCCTCGAACTCGCGTTGGCCAAATAGTTCCAGACCCGTCACTCCCGCCAGTCAAATTGCGGGAGGAGTAACAACTTCGGGCACCACCACCGCACAAGCGGGGCACAGCACCTCGACATCAAAATCCGACAACCAAGTTCAGCGGGCATCAGGCCAGAAGCCAGCGACTTCCAAGCCGCTGCCGGCGACAAAGTTTTGAGTTTTTGCGAATCACGGAGTCCGCCGTTTCAACCCGTGAGTCACGTCCCGCGCGTTGAGGACAGGCGCATCAATAACTGTCGGAGTTTGGTGAGCCGGGTGCCGTAAGGCCCCGGACGCGTTGTCGAAGAATCCGGGGCCTTACGGCACCCGGCTCACCAAATCCACGCAGACAAGCCCCGACAGTTATAGATGGCCGATCCTAACCGACTTGGAAACCTTCCATCCTCCACACGCGGGGCGTTGCCCACGCGGTTAAACGAATACGTCCGAATGGTTGTTGGAAAGAGGACTTCATTATGAAAAGCGTCATCCGGCTCGCGCTGGTCGATCCGAGCGACGTTTCGCGCAACGCGCTCAAGACGCTGTTGCTCGGCATCGACTCAGTTTGGTTGGAAGCGGAGTGTTCGCGCTACGAAGTGTTCAAGGATGTACTCCAGCAATCTCAGCCCGACATCGCGCTCGTGACGCTCGACTCCAATCCGCAGCGGGCGCTCGAATTGGTGGGAGCCATTCATCAGGAATTGCCCGCATGCCAGATTCTCGTGCTGAGCAGTTCGCAGGAAGGGAGCCTGATCCTGCAGGCCGTTCGTTTGGGCGCGAAAGAATTTTTGCCGAGTCCCCTGAAGCTCGAAGAATTCCTCGGTGCCCTGGAGCGCATCCGGCAGACCGTCAACAAATCGGGCGGCGCGGACGGACCCGTTCGCACCAGCCAAGTGATCAGCGTGGCGGGCGTCTCGGGCGGGATCGGCTGCACGTCGCTGGCCATCAACTTGGGCTGCTGTTTCGCGCAACATCCCGGTCGCAGCGTCGCCATCATTGATCTCGATCTGGCACTCGGCGATGCCGATGTCTGGCTCGACATCATCCCCGACTACACGATTCAGGATGTGGCCGACAACATCACGCGACTGGATTACTCGCTGCTGAAACGGTCACTCACCAAGCACGACTGCGGCGCGTTCTTGCTCCCACGTCCGGTTGAAATGGAAGACCTGCCGCCAATCGGGCCTGACGAAATGCGGCGTGTCATCTCACTGCTGAAGGCGACCTTCTCGCATCTCGTACTCGACTTGAGCAAGTCTTTCAACCAGCTTGATCAGGCGGCGATGGAAGTCTCCGACGTGATCCTCGTCGTGACGCAGTTGGACTTGCCGTCACTCCGAAACGCGGTGCGGTTGTTGCAATACTTCAAACGCCGCGCGGGGCTGTATGAAAAAGTGAAAGTCGTCATCAACCGCATGGGCTTGGACGACAACGCGATCAGCCTGAACAAGGCGCTCGATACGCTGGGCCACGCGATCTATGCCGAAATTCCCAACGAATACAGCACGATGGTCGAGGCCCGGAATAACGGCGTACCGCTCATCACACAGTCGCCGAAGTCGCGATTGACCAAGAGTATCAACCAACTCGCGTTGAGTATCGACGCGCCGCCGATCGTGGA
>JAYTGQ010000299.1:0-6256 GCA_043733345.1 Schlesneria sp. | reverse complement strand
CAGTAACCCGCAGCGTAAGCGAGGGAAACAAGGGGAAACGCCTCATGTCATCGCCCTCGCTCACGCTGCGGGTTAGTAAAGTCAGTGCCATTGGGCGTCAGCCTGTCGTTGATACACACCACTGACAATTCCAACGACGATGGGCGGTTCCGTGGCATGAGATTTGCGCCAGGGCTTGAGGCAGGGTTGATCTGCCAAACAAGCCTGGAGCGCGCGGATGTGCGAAGGGATTGTCGAGGAGTTGCGGGGGATTGATATGGGGGACCAGCGATTGAATCGGCGCAGCGAGCGGGTGATCGAGGCGTTGGCGGCGGACCCGGAGGCGAGTGTCAACGGGGCGTGCGACGGGCGGAGCGACACGTTGGCGGCGTATCGGTTTTTCAACAATGACGCGGTCACGCCGGAGCAGATTTTGCAGCCGCATCGCGAGGCCACGCAGCGGCGGATGCGCGAGCAGCCGGTCGTGCTCATCGTGCAGGACACGACGGAACTCGACTTCACGAAGCATCCCACCGACGACGCCCGGTGCCTCAACACCGAACGGCGTTTCGGGCTGTATGAGCAGGTCCATTTGGCGGTCACTCCGGACAAGTTGTGCCTAGGTGTGATCGGGTCGGAGTTCTTTGATCGCGCGCCGGAGGGTCTCGGCAAGTCGCACGAACGTCGCACGCTGCCCATGGAGGAGAAGGAGAGCTTTCGGCGGCTCCAGGGGTATCGGCTGGCGTGTCAGTTGGCGGCGGACCGCTCCCGAAGAAACCGCCGGTGCTGTCGGACTTCCTGCGACTCCTGACCCCACTGGGCGGCGACAACAACCGAGCCACCGAACTCCCACCCGGCCCCCACCCCCCTGCATCGGCCTCCGCCCAATGACCGACTTCGCCACCGCCTGACTCGCCTTCGATCCGCAAACTGATCGCGTTGTGTATCAACGACAGGCCAAGGGGTCCGGCCTACGTGACCGCAAGTCAGGAACTTGTAGCGCACTCGTTCCCAAGTCCGCTCGGAGTCGTTCACGTCACTTCACGCGAAATCGTTTCATCCATTTGCGGTCGATCCACTTCTTTAGCATCCAAGCCCCGCCGCTGTGAGACGTGAAGCCCATGTAATCGAGGATCGCCGTACCGTCGCCACACGACAGCAACGACAAGAACCGGCGCTGGGGCTTGTAGTCGTGCAGCCGCTTGCCCGCGAAGTGCCTGCGGAGGTTCTTCCACAACACCGGCGCTTGTCGCACCGCATAGACGCCCGCTTTGGGGACGAGTGCCCCTTCAATGTCGGCCGTGTCGCCCGAGATGAAGACGGGCGCATTGGCCGTGGTCTGAAGGGTGCGCCGCGCCTTCAAGAAACCTCGCTCCGATTTGGGAAGCTCGAAGCCGCGCAGGGCCATAGGCGGCGAGGCTCCCGCCGCCCAGATGACGAGGTCCGCGCGAATGCGTTCGCCGGTCTCCAGCACGAGCGATGAAGGGCCTTCGTCATCGCAGTCGATCACCGGAGAACCGAGATGCAGGTCGATGCCTCGTAGGCTCAAGAGTTTGCTCACGCGACGCACTGTTCGCGGCGAATAGCCGGAAAGCAGTGCGGCGCTGCCGTCCACAATGCGCACGTCGGCGGGAAGCTCCAGCTCGTGCTTGTGCTGTTCGAGACAGAGCGCCAGTTCCACTCCGGAAGCTCCCGCACCAACGACGACAATTTGAAGCAACTCGGGACCGGGAGCCATTCGCCACTGCTCAACCAACTCACGAAAGCGGACGCTGAACCGTTCCAAGAATGACGTGAGCGGCTTCACGCTGATGAGGATGCGATGCGCCTGCCACAGCGGTTCGGCGGCTGGGACGGAACCGATGTTGATCGCCGCCACGTCAAATGGCAGTGCCGGTTGGTGTGCGAACTCAATGACGCGCGTCACCGGATCGAGACGGTTGGCCCGATCAACGATCAGCTTCACGCCGCAGTGGGCACACAACTTGGGCAGGTCGATCAGCATCTGATCCGGCTGGTACATTCCCGCCAACGTGGACGGCAACATGCTGCTGTATGCCGCGCGGTCGAAGGCCGTCACGAGGGTGAGTTCGACACCGGGAATCGGCCTGCGTCGCCACCACGTCAGAATTTGCAGGTGAGCGTGACCGGCCCCGATCAGTACGAGTTGCTTCGGAGGGGGCGGCGGCACGGGGGGAGCGGGAACAGGTGGCGATGCTGATTCCAACGATGCCACAACAGCCCCGCTCTCGCCGACAACTTCAACCGCTTCGAGGTCAGCAGAGTCATCCAGAAACTCCGTCACTTCGATGGCATCGTCGTCGATGCTCTCTGCGATTGCGTCCGAGAATTCGATCTCGATCAGTGGGTCATCGACGACGGATGGCACGACGGGTGGCTTCCGTTCCGGATCATCCTGTGATGCGCGCGAGTTGGGCATGGCTGCGGGGAAGATCAGGCTTCGATGGGGTGAGCGTCAGGAGTTGTCGAACTGCGTTGGAGGACTGGCACTCCTGCCCGTCCCGGTTTGGCTTTGAAATCTGGACGGGCAGGAGTGCCCGTCCTACAGGTCGAACAACTTTGCATTGCGGGCGTCATTACTAGCCCGACGCGCAAGCGAGGGGCTTCACTTTCGACAACGGTCTGCCCTCGCTTGCGCGTCGGGCTAGTTGTTGAACAACCCCGCAATCTCAAAGTGTCCGACCACTACAGGTCAATGATTTCCTGCCGCTCGACGACGCAGGTTCGTCGCTCACTGTGGCGGTGCGATGCCGAAGTCTTCGATGGTGAGCAAGGCACGGAAGGGAAGGTTGCGCGCGGCGAAGCTTGCGGCTCCTCCTTCCTTGCGATCGACGATCCCGACGACGCAGACGACTTCACAACCGAACTCGATGATTCGGTCCACGGCTTGGAGCGCGCTGCCGCCGGTCGTCACCACGTCGTCAATCACCACGACCTTCGAGCCGGGGCGAACCGGGCCTTCCACATACTTCTGAGTCCCGTGTCCCTTCGCCTCTTTACGGACCAGAAATCCGTCGAGCGATCGCCCCGTCTCCGCCGCAGCGACCAAGACGCCGCCGACAATCGGGTCCGCTCCGATCGTCATCCCGCCGATCGCATCAAACGGGACATCGTGCAGCAATGCGAGCAGCCCGAGACTGACTTGTCGCAGTCCGGTCGAATGCAGCGAGATCTGCTTGCCGTCGAGGTAGTAAGTCGATTTCTTCCCGGAGGCGAGCGTGAAATCACCGAACTTCAACGCGCGTTCATGGAAGAGACGGATCAATTGCAAACGGTCATACATCGACGAGCCTTTGAGTGGAGGAGTGATTGACGGGCCGATCCTACTGTCGCCCCGAACGCGACAAAAGTGAGGCACTCACTCCTGGACGCTCATTAGTCCGACTGTCTGACTTTCAGTAGGATGGGCTGTGCCCACCACCAGCGGTTGCCGATCATTGGTCTCTACGCACCTCGGCGATCGAGTCCTTGGTCGATGTTTGTCTCTTGGAGTGCATCTCCGATTCTGACATTCGCTGTCTCCTTAAATTCGCTGTCGGCTCTTCGTCCTGACAGAGAGAGCGACAGCGAATTTAAGGAGACAGCGAATGGAACGCCTGCGGAAATCTGCCAGACAGCAGGTTACATTCGCACTGGGCCTAGAATCGCACGCGGCTCAATAGTTGTGTGTTGCCAATTGGTGGGCACAGCCCAGCCTACCTTTGGCGAACTCAGACAGTCGAATGAGCAGCCTGTTGAAAAACGTAGAGTAGGCGGCTCGCCTGCTCGTATTTCTCGTTGAAAAGCACAGGCGAACCGCCCGTGCTACGACGTTTTTCAGCAGGCTCATTAGCCCTCCGGTGTTGCCGGGACGGGTGGTGTCGCCGGAGTCGTGACGGGGAGTGGAACGGGCGCATCGACGGGGAGCGTGCTCGGCGCGGGAGTCGGCTGCGAAATGGCCGGGGCTGCCGAGGCGGACGGTTCCGGCAACAGGGCCGGCGCGGGGGCCTCAATTCGTCCCGCAGTCGCCGGAACCACGAGGGACGGCTGTTTCAGCAGTGGTGGCAGTGAGGACACGCCCGCCGCAGCGGGCTGCTTCTTCATTGGCATATCCAACCGCGGAATTAGTGAATCGATCGCTGATTTCGGAGTCACCGCTGCCGGTGTGGTAGGAGTCGTTGGCTGCAAAGCGGGAAGGGACTGCAAGTCAGGAGCGGTCTGCAACGCAGGAGTCTGCGTAGGCATCGGCAACGCCTTCACGGAGGAAGGCGTGGCCTGCAACGCGGGAATGGCCGGTTGCACTACGGGAGCCAGCGCCGGAAGCCCACTGGCAGCAGCCGGTGGTGCCGCTGGCAATGGCAACTGAACTGCGGGACTGGCGGGGATCGTCTTCGTTTGAGAAACCGGCTGGGCGGGCAGTAGCGCCGTCTGGGGAACCTGCTTCGGAACATAAGCCCCGGTCGCAACGTAGACCTTTGGATCGTCAACGATCCAGCGTGTGGACCACGTCCGGCCATCGTCCTGATTCACCACGTTAAAGAAGTACGTGCTCGTTTGCAGGCAGGCGTAACCGTAAGGAAAGTTCGAGTAGAGGTGGTCCTTCGCCGTGAGGTTGGCCACTCCTTCGTGACCGTAGTAGTGGACTTTGCCATCCGGCGTGATCGTCATGCCGAGCGTCCACCAACCTTCGTTGAGAATGACCGGGCCGGGAATATCCTGACCGCGTTCACCCGATCGGATCAGCAGCGACGCCGTGTTTTTGCCCGGATGCTGAGGATGATTCTTCGCGTTGAACTGGATAAAGAAACCGGGCCAGTACTGTTCCATCTCACGGCTGGTTCCTCCGGTGCGAAAGAACTTTCCCGTCTTGGTCGGCTTGTTAATGATCGTCTGACAGTCGGCTCGAAAACCGAACGAGCTGCCGTTGCGCTGTTCCCAAGTCTCAAACGGAGGGATGTAGACTCGCACCACGTAGCTGGGAGTCCACGACGCCGGGAGCATGTACCCCAACTTCTGATGGACGTTGGCGATCAGGTCATCTTGCTGAAACGTGTTCGACAACCTGCCGGGGATGCCTGAATAGAGCGTCTGCATCGCCAACGCACCGGTGCTGCCGGGAAGTCCGCCCGGTGGAGTCTCGACTCGCTTCACGAAGTCGGGCGTGCCGCGAAAGCCGCTCTCGAACCACATACTATTGTTCGAGAAGCCCGTTGGCTGACGATCGACTTTGTCGATGTTCGTGCTGGCCTTGGGCAGATTCAACGTGAACGACCAGTTGGCATCCTCGAAATCATCGCCGACCTCGACGATCCGCTGACCGGTTCCGGGGACCACCTGAGCTTCAGTCGGCTCTTGCCAACCCAGGAGTGTCACGATCACTGTCAACCCGAGCGAAATTTTCTTCATCAACATGATGAGGCATCCTGTTCCTCAGTGAGTCCGAACCATTCCACGTTCACATGGCGAGACGACAATCAGTCAGCTCGCAGTGACACCCACGCTCCACAAGGTCTGCTCAGTCGTCAAAGTCGAAGGCGACTTTGACGACTGAGTAAGACCTGCGGGGCATCGCTACGTGGAACCCTTTGGCAAGTCGAGACTTCCGTGCGGCTTGCACCCGAGGTATCGGACGCGACTCGTGAGCCGGTTGAATCAAATCCACTGGCGCGGTCTGGCCGATCAGTGCCTGCACTTTGAACTTGCCCAAGAATCAAGCCGTATTTTCGTCCCATCGGCGGAGCGACGGGACTACCGTAGCCCCGTCGCTCCGCCGACGGGACGATCCGGCCACAAACACGAAGTAGCGTATGCCACCACGCACGCCTTCTTGGACCGGTCCTATGTTCCATGCGGGAGTTACGGCTCCGTCCAATGACACAATGGCCAAGAGATTCTTCATGAGTTGAGGATTCCACGAACAATCGCGCGAGCTGGCGGAGATATGCCTCACGCGGCACAACGTGAGAGGTTTCCGAGCGGGACGGCGTCAGCCCCCCGGTTCTTCCACAGCGGGCTAACGCTCAAGAACCGGGGGGCTGACGCCGCCCTGCTCAGAGGTCTCATCACTGACCGCACGAGGTATATACCTCACGCGGTCTTCGATGAATCCATTTCTCAAATGGAGTTTTGGTGAGCCGGGCGGCGTCAGCCCTCGGACTCTTCAGCGGCAAGAATTCGAGGGCTGACGCTGCCCCGCTCGGAAACCTCTCACTTTGTGCCGTGTGAGGCTAAGAACCTGTCCGAGAATCATGTCGCGGATTGCCTTGTCCCCTCGACC
>JAYTGQ010000298.1:0-15742 GCA_043733345.1 Schlesneria sp. | reverse complement strand
GTCAGCCCCCCGGTTCTTCCAAAGCGGGCTTACGCCCAAGAACCGGGGGGCTGACGCCGCCCCGCTCGGAAACCTCTCACTTTGCGCCGCGTGAGGTATGAGCCGGACTTCACATCCGCGATCAGTCGGTTGGTGTCTCACCGCCGGGCAGCTTGTGGCCCATCTTGTCACGTTTGGTGGCGAGGTAGTGTTCGCGCTGTTTTTCGGGCGGGGCGACGATTGGGACTTGTTCGACGAGCGTCAGGTCGAAGCCGGGGAAGGCGTTCACCTTTTGCGGGTTGTTGGTCAGCAGGCGGACTGAGGTCAGGCCAAGGTCTTTCAGAATTTGCAGGCCGATGCCGTAGTCGCGCGTGTCGGACTTGAAGCCCAGTTTGTGGTTGGCTTCGACCGTATCGAGGCCCTGGTCCTGAAGCTGATACGCCTTGAGTTTGGCCGTCAGTCCGATGCCACGTCCTTCTTGAGGCAGGTAAATCACGGCCCCGGTTCCCTCGGCGTGGATCATGCGCATCGCCATGTGAAGCTGGTCGCCGCAATCGCAGCGGAGTGAGTCGAGTACGTCACCGGTGAAGCAGGACGAGTGGACTCGCACGAGCGGGGCGGGAACCGATGTGAGGTCGCCCCAGACGATGGCGACCGGTTCCTGCTCTTCATGTTGGACCGAGTACGCGATGACTCGGAAGTTGCCGTAGTCGCGCGTTTCAAAGGGCACGTCGGCCTCGCGCTTGACGAGTTGGTCACGTCGGCGGCGGTGTCTCACGATCTGCTCGATCGAAATGAGCGGGATGTTGTAACGCTGCGACAGCCCGCGCAGCTCGGCCATCTCCGCCATGCCGGTTCCGTGTTCGCTAAGGATTTCAATCAGTACGCCGACGGGAGTCATCCCCGCCAAACGGAGCAGATCGACGGTGGCTTCGGTGTGTCCGGCCCGCCTCAACACGCCACCGTCTTTCGCGAGCAGCGGGTTGATGTGGCCGGGCCGGACGAAGTCGGAGGCCTTGCCATCAGAGTGGCTCATGGCCCGGATAGTCTTCGCGCGATTTTCGGTACTCACGCCGCTCCCCGCGTCGCGATGATCGACCGGCGTGAGAAAGTGCGTCTGGTTCGGAGCCGTGTTCCGCTGGCTATCGACGATCGGCGCGAGGCCCATCCGATCGGCAGTCTCTTGGAGCAGTGGCACGCACAGCACGCCCGCTCCATGTCGCAGCATGAAGCTCACCAACTCAGGCGTGATCGTTTCGGCAGCACAAACAAAGTCGCCCTCGTCCTCTCGTTCTTCCGCATCGACGACGATGATCAAACGACCGGTCTGGAGAGCGTCGAGAGCTTCCTCAATGGAATGAAACGGTTCGGGGGAAATGGGAGTGGTCATGGTTCGATGGAATCTGGGTGGGAATCGCGGAGATCAAAGCCGCTCCATTGTAGGCGGGCCGTCAGCAAATCGCCCGGCCAACACTACTGGAGAAAACTCGCGAGGGCCGATATACCGCACGCGGCACACGCTGACACCAACCCGCAGCGTCAGCGAGGAAGTGTGCGCCAGTCCTCGCTGACGCTGCGGGTTGGTGTGAAATGAAAACCTCTGTTGTTGAGTCAAACATGCAGCGAATCCTCGTCACGGGCGGTTGTGGGTTTATCGGATCGAACTTTGTTCGGCATCAATTGGCCACGTATCCCGAGCTGTCGATCATCAACCTCGACAAGCTGACGTATGCGGGGAACCCGGAGAACCTCGCGGATCTCGCGAACGATCCCGCAATGGCTGCACGTTACGAATTCGCTTGCGGCGACATTTGCGATCAGGAGTTCCTGACCGGACTGCTCCAGCCGGGAGGCATCGACGCCGTGATCCACTTCGCGGCGGAGAGTCATGTCGATCGGAGCATTCTCGACAGTGGACCGTTTGTGCAGACGAACATTGTCGGGACGCAGGTGCTGCTCGATTGCTGTCGCCAGGCGGGCATCTCTCGCTACGTGCAGGTCTCGACCGATGAGGTCTACGGATCGCTCGGTGATGACGGGAAGTTTACGGAAGAGACGCCGCTCGCCCCGAACAGCCCGTACTCGGCATCGAAAACGGCGGCCGATTTATTGGTGCGAGCCTACTTCCACACGTTCGGCTTTCCAGCGGTGACGACCCGCTGCTCGAACAACTACGGGCCGTATCAGTTCCCTGAGAAGCTGATCCCGCTGTTCATCTCGAACGCATCTCAAGACCAGCCGCTGCCGGTCTACGGCACGGGCCTCAACGTGCGAGATTGGATTCACGTTCTCGACCACTGCCGCGGGATCGACGCGGCGCTGCGACGAGGAACGCCCGGCGAGGTCTACAACTTCGGTGGCAACTGCGAACTGACGAACCTCGACCTGACGTATTCGCTGCTGGAGGCACTCGGCAAACCGAAGACGCTCATCAAGTACGTCGCCGACCGGCCGGGACACGATCACCGCTACGCCATCGACGCCACGAAGGCCAAGCGGGAACTCGGCTGGGAACCGCAGGTCACGTTCCACGAGGGCTTGAAGCAAACGGTCGAGTGGTATCAGGCCAACACCGATTGGGTCGCACGCATCCAGTCGGGCGAGTACCGCTCGTACTATGAACAACAATACGGCGCGCGGCTGTAGGGCGATTGGTTCAAGCCACACCAACCCGAAGCGTGAGCGAGGAAGTGGAAAAACCGTCCTCGCTCACGCTTCGGGTTAGTGTTGGCTCCGGCTGCGTGAAGGTTATCTCGCGATCAAAACAATCTCGGATCGAAACCAAGGAGGTGTTGAAGATGTCCGTCGCAACAAGTCATCGAGTGAACTATTGGACACTGGCTGCAGCGTGTCTGGCCCTGTTGGCGGCAGTCCCAGATCGTGCCAGCGCTCAGCCGCCCGCCTCTCAAAAAACGGGAGCTTCCGCGACCGAAGCCATGCTGGCTGGCGAGTGGCCGCAGTTTCTTGGGCCGCAACGCAACGGCATTTCAAGCGAACCCAATCTGATCGAAACGTGGCCGGACGGCGGGCCGAAGGTCGTTTGGCGCGTTCCGGGTGGAGTCGGCATGTCGGGGCTGGCCATCAGTCGCGGTCGAGTCCTCACGCTGGTTCAACGCGCGGGACAGCAATCGGTCGTCGCGTTGAACTCGCGCAACGGTGAGCAACTCTGGGAAACGCCGATTGCCGACGCTTACCGCAACCCCATGGGAGACGGGCCGCGTGCGACTCCCGCGATTGTGGGTAATCAAGTCTTTGTCTTCAGTGGTGAAGGACTGCTCGTCGCTCTGGATGTGCGCGACGGCAAGAAGCTCTGGTCGGCCGATCCACTGACGGAACTCTCCGGCAAAGAGGCCGAGTACGGCATGGCCAGTTCCCCACTCGTGATCGGCGATCAGATCATCGTGACGGTCGGTGCGGGGAAAGGAACTCTCGCAGCCTATGACACGAAAACCGGGAAGCAGATCTGGACGGCGGGCAAGGATCCGGCGGGTTACTCGTCGCCGACGTTGCTCGAAGTGGGAGGCCGTTCCCAGATCGTGTCTTACACGGGACGCTCGGTTCTCGGCGTCGCTCCTAAGACCGGTGAGGTTCTTTGGCGCTATCCCTTCGAGACGAACTATGGCTGCAACATCGCGACGCCGCTCTCGATCAAAGGCCAGCTTTTCCTGTCGGCCGGTGAGAATCACGGCAGCGTTCTCCTCGATCTGAAACCGAAGGGCGACAAGTTTGAACTCACCGAAGTCTGGCAGTCCGTTGGCCCGAAGAGTGTCCTGCGCAGCGAATGGCAGACGCCGATTCTGCTCGATGGTTTTCTGTACGGCATGGACAACGTCGGTGGTGCCGGCCCAGTGACTCATCTGACGTGCGTCAACGCGACGACCGGCGACCGAGCTTGGCAGGTGCCACGTTTTGGCAAGGGCAATCTGATCGCCGCCGATGGCAAGCTCTTCATGACCACGATGGCGGGCGAGCTGGTCATCGCGCGGGCCTCTTCAAAGAAGTACGACGAACTGGGGCGAGCCACCGTTCTAGAGACAACTCGCCAAGCTCCTGCGCTCTCCAACGGACGCCTCTTCTTGCGCGACGGTCGCGAGATCGTCTGCCTCGACGTGCGCAGGCCTTGAGCGACTCGCGTGAAGCTGTTTGCAGTGTCCCGGATGCTTTGAGCGTCCGGGACACTCTTTCGACCGTGTTCCGACAAAGCCTAGTGCTTTGTCAGCCGTCAGCTTTTGGGTAGCTGAAGTCGTGAGACTTCAGAAATGCCAGAACTCTCACGAGTTCGGCTACCCCAGTTTCAAGCCCTGACAAAGCCTAGGCTCTGTCCCGTAAAACGAATTAGCCGCGCGGCGCTAGCCCCGGTTCTCGACAAAACAACCGGGGCTAGCGCCCTGCGGCTGATTTACGGAACAGTGCCTAGATGAATTCACTGGGGCTTTGCAACCACGGTCAGCCAGACGGCGTCGAAGCAGGCGTTCAGTTGAGGTGGGGTTCGGACCAGTCGTTGAATGGCCTGTGGCTGACTGGCGGTCCCTCGGATGCGAAGGCGTCCCGAGAACGCGGGGCCGGTGGTGGTGAGGCTGAGCGTCACTTTGGCCGCCGTCGCGCCGGTCGGTTCTGAGATCACGGCTGCGGCGGTGACACCCGGCGGAAGATCGATGGCTTCGATTGTGATCGGTCCCACTGTGACGCCGGGCGGGGCGCGGCGGACGACGTTGATGACGAACTCGGTCGGTTTGTCGGGAACGACGACCAGCGCGTCGGCTGCTGCGGTGAGTTCAATATCTGGCTCTTCGAGTCGTGCGGTGAGGCGGAAGAAACTGCGATCGCTTCCACGACGATGACGGTCTCGTACGGAGAGTTGATAGTCGCCGTCTTGTGTCGCGGCGTGAGTCAGCATGGCTGAACGGGCAGGTGTCGGATCGTTGACGTTCAGAACAATGCTTCCGGCGGGATCGGTCAGCCTCAGGACGGGATCGAGCGGGAAGTCGAGGCTGCGTGACTCGACAACCGCGACGAGTTGCTGCCCCTTTTTCAGAGGCACTCGAACCGTGGCCGTCTGTCGTGGCGCGGACAAGCGACCGGTGACGGCGCTCGGGAGGGTGACCACAGTCAGGTTGTTTGGATCCATCGAAGCGATACCGGGAACGACGGGATGTGGCGCGAGTCGGACTCGCGCGGCTCCGGCAAACTGCGGCGCGACAGCGAATCCCAGTCGGGTTTCGGCCACGTTGCGGAGATCGCCTTGAGTTTCCAGTTCGATCGAATCGGCGAGGTTCGCGCTGCCGAACGGGACGACGCGAACCTTCGTGTCGGGAGGCAGATTCCATCCGAACAATTCAACGGTCCACGGCTCCGCGAGCGAGACCGTCAACGGGACTGTGTGTGTCACGAACGGGCCGGTCGTCAGTGTCAGTCGGTAGACGTAGTTCGCGCCGCCATGAAACGCGATCGACGAATCGGGGGCCGATGGAAACGCGAACGCGCGCACGATGTGCGGTCCCGGCTTTGTCGCTGTGAAGACGAGTCGCGGGTCGAGATCAACGGCGTCGTGGTTTTCGGCCAAGACGATTCCGTCGGGCGTGACCACTTGCAGAATGGCATCCATCGGCGAACCGAGTTTGCTGTGAGCTTCGAGCGACGCGACGAGTGTTTGTCCGGCCGTGAGCTGCACGCTGAAGCCATCGACATCAGCATTCGCAAAAGCGCCGTTGATCGTGACGGGCATTTCCGCGATGGCTTGAGCCTTCGTGGGAGCGTTGTTCGGCTCGACCTCTTCGATCTCCTTCACGTTGCCGATCAGAAACGGGACGGCGGCCGAAGCTCCCTCCGCGTTGTGGAGGCGAATCCAGACACGATCGGCGGCGAGGTCTGCCGGGATCGTGACCTCTAGTTTGTTGGCCTCGGTGCCGACGACGACATCTACGCCGGGAGCGAACACGCTGACGGGCCACGCGGCGGAGTTACCTGCACACGTCACGACGACCTTTGTTCCGCGCTGGCCTCCCGCCGGAAACAGATGCGTCAGCGCGGGGGCGGCGGCGTGAGCGAAGGTCGGCAGCAGGGCGAGGGCAAAAGCCAACGCGAGGAAGCGGGTTCGCAAACTGTAGGATGGGCACTCTTGCCCGTCCGGCTTTGGCATTGAAGAGCGGACGGGCAGGAGTGCCCATCCTACAGACGCATTCGTGAGGTTCTTCATTGGAACCGACTTCATCACATCAACTCCGCGATGGGGCGGGAGTCGCTGACGAGGTGCGTGGGGCGGCCTGCGGTGTTGTAGAGCATCTTGTCGGGGTCGATTCCGAGCTTGAGATAGACCGACGAGACGAGATTTTCCGGAGCGTAGATTTTTTCGATCGCCGTGTAGCCGTTGCGGTCGGTGGCTCCCACGACTTGGCCGCGCGGTGTACCGCAACCAGCGACGAGGATCGAGATCGCATTGGACCAATGGTCGCGACCGGGGGTCGTCGAACCGGGCAACGTTGAGATCGTCGGTGTCCGCCCGAACTCACCCATCACAATGACGAGCGTCGTGTCCAACAGGCCGCGCTGATCGAGGTCTTCAATGAGCGTGGCAACGACCGACTCCAACTCCTGCCCTTGCTTCTTGAACGCCGGGAAGATGTTCGAGTGATGGTCCCACCCGCCATTGTTGAGCGTGACGAACGGAACGCCCGCTTCGACGAGCCGTCGCGCGAGTAAGGCACGCTGACCGAATGCGCTCCGCCCGTAGGTGTCGCGCACGAGCGGCGACTCGCGCTGAATCTCGAACGCCGCGAGTGCCGCTGGCGAAGTCATCAGTGAGACGGCTTGCTGGAAGTTCTCGTCCACGCCCAGCACCGGATCGCCGGTCGAGCGATCTTGGAATCGCAACAGGCTGTCCATTTGAGTGCGGAGTTCGCGGCGAGTCATCGCGCGGCCATCGGCCACGTCTTGGGGGATCGTCACATCGCGGACTCGAAATGCCGCGTTGTTGGGATCGTCGGCCACGACGAACGGTGCGTGACGGGCACCGAGAAAGTTGGGGCCTCCGGAGCGAGTCATGTCGGGAAGCGAAAAGTATGGAGGGAGACCCGCTGGCGCACCGCGCTCGGCCGACGTGACCGATCCCATGCTGGGATGGAAGCTGACGAAGGCTCCGCAACTGACCGGGATGCGCGTCGGAGAACCGGTCGTCATGTAGTGGTTCCCCGCGCCATGATTGTTCTGGTCGTGACGCACCGAGCGAACGATCGTCAGCTTGTCGCTGATCGCGGCCAGCTTGGTCATGTTCTCGGAGAAGTTGACTCCGGGAATCTTGGTCTGAATCGTGGAGAACTCACCGCGAATCTCAGCGGGCGCGTCGGGCTTGGGATCGAAGGTTTCAAAGTGACTCGGCCCGCCATCGAGCCACACGAGGATGCAACTCGTCTTGCGCGCGGTCTTTTGTTCGGCATTGGTTCGCAACCGGAGAGCATCCACAAACCCGCCGCCAAGCAACGCGCCCAGCCCCAGCTTGAGGCAGTCTCGGCGATGCAGACCTTCACAGTTGCGATGTGTCGTCATGAGATGTCCTCGGTGTCAGATTTCCTCGTCCCGCTTAGAACGTTTTTTTTGTCTACTTAACTACTTTTTGATCCTAGCCACTTTACCTTCGATCTCCATCAGCTCTGCAAATTTCTCCCATGACAAGCGGCGTTTTTTGACGCTGTTGTTGGCGGGGATCCATTCGACATTTCCTTTGCTGATGAGGAGGGTGCCAAGTTTCGTTTCGTTCGACTTGATTTCAAACACCACGTCCTTAGCAAGTGCAAATTTCTGGGGAATTTCAAACGAGACTTCATGAGTGGCCATTGGTTTTCCTGGTGATTGAAAGACGATGTTGTTAATCGACGAAGTAAAACTCGGGCGTGTTCATCAGTGCCCAGACGAGGTCTTCGACGTTCGGGCGGCGTGATTCTTTGGCGGGGAGGATGGCGGCGGCTTTAGTCATTTCGGCCGTTGTTGGCGGTCGGCAATAGATTCTCAGGAAAACTTCTTCGATCAGTTTGTCGTTGGTCAGGTCACCTGCCGCCAATCGCGCAGGGAACGCCGTGTCGGTCGCGAGCTTCTTGTTGAAGGCGGGTGAGTTCATCAGATGCAGAACCTGCGGCGTCGTGACATCGCTCGTTCGTTCGCACGGCGGGTCTTGGTTCGGGTCGGGGCGGCCGAAGGTGTCGAGGAACTGCGACGCTGCGCGGTGAGTCCACAACTGAGAGGCTCGCGAACCGGGAGCCATCGCGGCGAAGTCCTCCTCCGTGCCGAGGACATCGTTGACCGAATCGAGCAACACTTCGGCTCGCAGCCGCTGGCGATAGTACCGCGAGAAGTTCTTGGTGTCGGAGACGTTTCGCTCGGACGGAATCGAGCTGAGGCCGAAGACGTGCGAGGTCATGATGCGGCGGATCAGATGCTTGATGTCGTACTTGTGCTGGCGGAAGTCGGCGGCGAGGTAATCGAGTAGCGGTTCGTTCGACGCGGGATTGGTCGCGCGAATGTCATCGACCGGATCGACCAAGCCTTGGCCCATCAGTTCGGACCAGACGCGGTTGGCCATGACCTTCGCGAAGAACGGGTTCGATTCGCTCGTCATCCATTCAGCGAGGACTTCGCGCGGTTCGTCATCCGGGCCGAGCGTGAGCGATTGGCCGGTGAGCGTCTTCGGGGCGACGGGGAGTCCCGTGCGACCGTGATTCAGCACACCGGTTGGCAGCGTGTAGATGATCTCTTCGGTTCCCGAGATCGGCGGCGAGATCCCACCATGATGGCCGACGCGCGCGAAGAACGAGGCGAAGCCGTAGAAGTCGTCTTGGCTCCAGACCTCGAACGGGTGGTGATGGCACTTCGCACATTCGAGCCTCACGCCGAGAAACAGTTGGCTGACCGAGGAGCCGATCTCGACGGGCGTCGGGCGATCGCGATAGAGGACCGTCGCCCCCTCGCGAAACGTGTTGCCCTGCGCTGTGACCAACTCGCGCACGAACTGGTCGTAAGGCATGTTCCTGCGGAAGGCGTCTCGCAACCACGAGTCCAAATTCCAGACGGCTTTGATCCCGACGCGATACGGATTGGGTCGCAGGAGATCGGCCCACTTGTTCGCCCAGAAGTCGGCGTACTCGGGCCGTTGCAGGAGTTGATCGACGAGCTGTTGCCGCTTGTCCGAACGATTGTCCGCGAGGAACGCGCGGGTCTCATCGGGCGTCGGCAAGCGACCGATGACTCGCAAGAACGCGCGACGATGAAAGGTCGCGTCGGTCGTGTTGGGGGACGGGAGCATCCCCATCAGCTTGAGCTTCTTCCACACGAGACCGTCGATTTCGTTGAGTCGCGGGAGCGCGTCATAGGCGGCATCGGGGACGGCACCCGGCAGCGGGATCGTGATCGCGCAGACGGCAATGTGACTCATGTACCGCGCCATGATCGCGGTCTCGCCGGGGAGCGATCCGGCTTGAACTTTTCCTTCACCGTTGATGGCCACGACGGCGCGGTCATTCGATTGGAAGGCGGTGCTATCGGTGACATCGCGCCGGGCACCGTTCGAGTACTCCGCGATGGCGTTGAGCGCAAAACTCTCTTTCGGCGTGAGGCTGCGGTTGGCTGGCTCGACCACGACACGCACGATCTGCGGTGCGTCGGCAGGAGTGCGCGGTGCCCCGTTCAGCAGCCACGCACTGATGAGTTCGTAGTGCGGCGAACCCGGCGCGAACCTCGCTCCGCCGCCGTGAGGAACTTGACCGGTCGCCTTTCGCAGCAACAGGCTCGTCGCGGGTGAGGCCGAGAACACGCGACGGCCTCGACCTTCATTGACCAGCGCCGCGTAGTCCATGTCCGAATCAAAGCCGAGCAGCGAGAGAGCGAATCCGTTCTGACCGCGCGACTTGCCGTGGCACGCCCCCGCGTTGCAGCCGAAGCGCGTCAGCAACGGCTGGATGTCGGACTCGAAGGTCACGGAAGCGGAGGGTTCAGCAGCTTGGATGGCTGCGGAAGGAAGAGCGATCAGTGAAGAAGAAAAGAAAAGTGCGAAGTGAAAAGTGAGCAGTGCCAAGTGCAAAGTGGTGGAGCGGCCGCGTGTGGCGGAGGGGCCACGTTCTGGGACACTTTGCACTTGGCACTGCTCACTTTTCACTTCGCACTCGCTTCTGAAGAGATCGCGTTTGGCTCGCATTGACCGGAACATTGGAGGGGAATCTCACTCTTTGAACCGGCTCGTCTCAGGAACACATCGATTCTTCCTGCCGTGTTCGGGTGCGTCAACCTCAATGAGGAAGTTGATGGCAAAGTTTGTGAGGGGGCCACGCGATTGTTTTGAATCGCGGAGCGATGGCCGCGAATAGCTGCGGGTGTCAACCCGCAGATAAGTTCACACGGTGAGGTTTGAGCCGCGAAGCGGCGACAGAAAGAGGGGTGTCAACACATGCCTCGTGCTGTCGCCGCTTTGCGGCTCAAGACGTTGGACGGTTCTTTCCGTGGGCTGATGCCCACGGCTATTCGCGGCCGTCGCTTCGCGACTTCGGGCGGCCCCGCGTCACAACATTTTGGCTCATGCCTTTGGATCACGCTCCAAATCGGAGTTCGACTTCGGCGATCTCATAGGCGGCCATGTCGATCAGCACGGCATCGTCTTCCAGCGTGAGCTCGTCGAGCGTGTTTCCAATGAAGTCGCGTTTGCGGGCGCGGAGTGGTTGGCGGAAGAGGCGGAGGCGGATTCGTTTGGCTCGCCCTTCGGTTTCGATCAGTCGGACGGCGAAGCCGGGGCCGGAGGTGAGCGGCGTGAAATCGTCGTCGTTGGATGAGGTCTCGGACGAAGCGTGCGGCGTGATGAGTGGCAGCACGCGCGTGAGTTGCACGTTGCGAGCATCAAGGTGGAAGAACCAACCGGTTGTACCAGCGCGCGGGGGACCGAGTTCTGTGGGAACGATGGCGGCGGGTGTCGTCGCGTTCCACGCCGCCTCCAACGGGAAGGGAGCGTCGATCGCGAGCGTGAATTGAAAGCGGCGCTTGGTCTCACCGCCCACGATCAACAACGAATCGACCATGCGCGGGCCGGTCTTGCGATGATAGGGGAGCCCGTGCGGGATGATCGTCAGCCGCTCGGATTCGGAGGCGGCTTCGATGTAGTCGGACGTTTCAAACCGTTCGCCTGCGAAGCCCTGTGCGGCGTGAAAGACGCTGCGCGTCACCGCCGACGTGCCGTCGTTCCACGCGAACCGCGACGTGAAATAGTTGTTCCACGGATCGGTGTCGGGGAGCTTGAGGTCGCTCAGTTCGATGTCGATCTCGACGACTGGCCTTCCGCGCCAGACGCGGATCGTTTGGCGAAACGTCGCGAGCCGTTCGTTGTTGGACGGATCGACGATGTCGCCGACGGTTGCGATCTCACCGCGCGTCGGCCCGCGCGAGACGACCTCGCGGCTGCGGCAACGCATCTCGGCATACTGCGTCTGGTAGGCGTCGTCACCCGACCCGACGGTGCGTTCGCGCGGGAAGCGAAACGAGAGCTGTTGGCTGACGCGCTTCGCACGCTGGTCGTGAAACCGGACGTGTCCGATCCCGCCGGTCTGCTCGTTGACGGAGACCTCGAACCACTCGTTGCGCAGCACGCCGGCTTCCACGAGCGCCGGCTTCTGCGGCGAGGCGAGCGGCGCGCGGGCGTCCTCGGGAATCCAAACGTAGCCTGCACCGGGAAGCTCGATGACGACTGCGGATTCGCTAGGTCGAGCCGCATCAAACTGAACGGCCTTGATCGGGCCGCTCACTGCGGGCGGAGACTTGAGTCCCGGCAGACTCACGCAAACGCGGCGCGTGAACGAGAGCGAGTTCATCAACAGGAAGCCGCGTCGCTGCGAGGCATCCTGCACGACGAGTTGCGACAGCTCGCGCTGCCAGCGCGGCACGATCTCGGACAACATCTGTTCGGCAACGATACTCGTGCCCGCAATCGGATCGGGCGCGGCCTCTTCGAGACAGCGTTCGGCGTCGGCGGACTCGGAGAGTTCGCCAGCTACATGAGTTTCATCAACCGGCTGTGCGGCCAAAGCCTTCGCCAGACTGCGACACCATTCGGCGACATCGAAGCGGCGGCGACGCAGGACGTGGTCCGAGTAGCGACTGAGCGGATCGGCTTCGCGCCGGGCGACGTTGAGGATCAAGTACGGCGGGAAGTATTCGTGAGCCTTGTGCGTGCTAAGCAGTCCCGGCAGTTCGGTCTGTTGAAAGAAGCGATCAAACGTGACGAAGCGACCGAGTGCGGGAGCGTACTTCTGTGAACGTCGCAGATCCTCGAAGAAGGGACTCGTCACATCGGGCCAGCGGGCGAAGACCAGTCCCGCCGCTTGATCGTGATCCATCGACTCGGCCATGCGAACCGGTAGACGCAGATAACTCGACGGACTGTCGGCGGCGAGCGGGATGCGACTGAGAGCATCGACGATCGACTCATCGCAGCCTCGCCAACGGAGTTTCGTGTGTTCGGCGTCGGGATAGATGCCGTCGTCGAGCACGACGTGCAACGCTCCTTTGAATCCAAACTTGTGCAGCAACTGCGGCAACTGACTGGTCAGTCCAAACTTTCGTCGCCCCCACACGATCGCGGTTTGTCCGAGCAGCGAGTTGAGCCGCGAGCGGCCTTGGTGGAATTGGTGCAGAGCGGACTCCAACGGGAGCAGCGGCAACGGCGTTTCGCGGTCTTCGCCCCCCACGATGCTGACTCGCCCCGCAGTACACGCCGCCCGCAACGGCTCCAGAATGGCGGGCGACTTCTGGCAGATCGTCTCCAAATCGGCAGACGATGTGAGCAGGCTCCACGGCACGTCGCGCGCGGCTTCGGTGGCGAGCTTGTCGGCGCTGACATCGGGAGCGGTCAGACAGAGGTCGAGCAGATAACACTCGACCGGATAGAACTTCTCGCGCGCCTCGAGCAGTAGTTCAAAGCTGCCTCGCAGATGTGCTTCCGCCGTTTCGCGGTCGTTGTCCAACGCAGCCTTCGCGGCGGCGACGGCGCGTTGTTGCAGTCGCGCTTCGTCGATGTTGCCGAAGTTGCGCATGTGCCGCGTGAGCAGTTCGACCTGCAACCAGCAGAAGCCGAGCGAGAAGAAATCGTCCACGAGATCGGTCGCGATGTCATACCGTTCGGGCAACGCGGCCACGGCGGCGGCGGCGATCTCGGCCCGATCATGCAAGCCGCTGATGACCGTCGCTCCGGCAGCCTTCGCGTCCTCAACCCATCCGTGCGGCAGCCAGTCGTCGCAGACAGTCGGTACAAAAATGAGCTGCCCGCTGTGGAGGGCCGATGGTTCGTCGGCCCGTCTCCAACGAGGCAACGCGCCGGTCCACGCCAACAGCTCCGGATGCCACGCCACGGCGAACGTGTTCAGCAGACTGGCCGCCGGTTTGTCAGCCTGCTCGGTGGGAAAGTCCTCCAAGCTATGGCTGGGGACGAGGATCACAATGTCTTGAAGACTCATAGTACAGTTCGTTGGGCGCTCGTCTTGAGTCGGAAAGGATGCGGCGGGCGCGGCAAGCAACCGAAGAGAGCGGAGGATTCGGAGCGGCGGGATGGCAGCGTTGGGGCGGATGATAACGACGGAACAACTCATCCCAAACGCAGCGTCAAAAGTTGCCCGTGAAAATTCCGGGAACTGCGGACAATGTGCTGTCGTCGTATTGCCCAATGGCTCGATTCGCCATGAGCCGAATGGATCGACAACAATGAGGGCTGCTGCGGTACGAGGTTGTGGCTCGCGAATGCCAAGTTTGTGAAGAGGGGCCGTCTCGGCGGATTGTTCTCATGGCAGCGAGAATGAGACGTGTGACGGTTCGATGGTCCGTGGCGGTCACGGTTGTAACGTGTGTTCGAGGCTGGTTGACATTGCCTCGAACCGCAAGTATAGCGGCGTGCGAGCTGATCGAGTCGCAGCAGGTTTTGATGTGTGAAGCTCCTCGCCAGCGTGGCTTCACACTGTTTTTGACTCGGACATTTCGGTTCTCGTGGGGACTCTTGGCTGGCTGATTTCTCGGCAACCCGTGCCTCCCATTCGCAGGTCTCTCGACAACTTCAAAACTCGATTTCAACTCGCGAATGACGTGGTTCTCTTTCAGGGCCTCGACTTCGATTCGTTCTAAATTCTCAGCTTCGTCGAATTTTCAGGGATTCACGATCATGGCAGATGCACAAGCCGCGTGGGGCATTGAAATTGGTCAGGCCGGACTGAAGGCGATCAAGCTGCGGTACGCCGAGGCGGCGAAGCAAGTGGTTGCGGTGGCGTTTGACTACGTCCCGCATCCGAAATTGTTGAGTCAGCCGGACGCGGTTCCCGACGAACTGATCAAGCAGGCGCTGGAAACCTTCCTGTCGCGGAACCAAGTCGCGGGCGACTTGGTTTCGATCAGCCTGCCCGGTCAGACGGCGTTGGCCAAGTTCATCCAGTTGCCTCCGATCGAAGCGAGTCGCGTCAAAGAGATCGTGAAGTACGAGGCTCGCCAACAGATCCCGTTCGCGCTCGAAGAAGTGATCTGGGACTTCCAACCGTTGGGCGGTGGAGTCGAGGAAAGTGGCTTCCTGCTCGACGCCGAGGTCGGGCTGTTCGCCATGAAACGCGAGCAAGTGCAGCATCACTTGCAGCCGTTCCTCAACAAGAAGGTGGAAGTCGAGCTGATCCAGATCGCGCCGCTCGCGCTCTACAACTTCCTCTGCTACGATCGCATGGGTGTTCGACTCGGCGAGCCACGCGAAGACGCGGAAGACTACTCGGTCGTCGTGGATATGGGCTGTGACAACACGACGCTGATGGTCACCAACGGCAAGAAGATGTGGATCCGCAACATGCCGGTGGGCGGGAATCACTTCACGCGGGCGTTGACCAAGGAAATGAAGCTGACGTTTGCGAAGGCTGAGCATCTCAAGTGCAACGCCACGAAGTCGCCCGATCCGCGTGCCGTCTTCCAAGCCTTGCGGCCGGTGTTCAACGATTACGTCGCGGAAATCCAGCGTTCGATCGGCTTCTTCTCCAGCGTGAACCGCAGCGCGAAGATTGGTCGGCTGATCGGTGTGGGGAACGGCTTCCGGCTGGCGGGCCTGCAAAAATTTCTCCAACAGAATCTGCAATACGATGTCGAGCGAGTCGATTCGTTCAAGGGGCTGGCTGGCGATCACGTCCTGAACGCGCCGCTGTTCCAAGACAATTTGCTGACGTTTGTTGTGCCGTATGGCCTCGCGCTTCAAGTATTGAAGCTGACGGAAATCCACACGACGCTGCTGCCGCCCGAGATCGCTCTCGAACGCAAGATTCGCCGCAAGAAACCGTGGGCCGTGGCCACTGCCGCGACACTGCTCATCGGTTTGGCCACGTCCGCCGCAGGTTACGGTGGAGTGTTGCATTCCGTCAGCAAGGCTCGGTTCGGAGCAGCCGAAGAAGAAGCGACCAAGATCGAGACCGAAGCGAATGCTCTGAAGAGCAAATACGCCGGTGAGGTCTCCAAAAACGGAGCCTTGCAGACAGCGGGGCAAAAGCTTGTGGGGGCTTTGCAGACCCGCGAACTCTGGATGGAGGTCTATAAGGCGATTGATGAATGCCTGCCGCGCGATGTCGGCGACGGACTCGACGAGACCGAGATTCGGAAGATGAATCGAATCTCGATCCGGAGCATCACCTGCAAGAAGCACGCTGATCTCGGAACGTGGTTCGCCAGCCCTGATGTCGCCAGCGATAACGCGCGAGGCTTTATGGCGAAGTCCGATGTTGCCGCGCCT
>JAYTGQ010000297.1:0-6279 GCA_043733345.1 Schlesneria sp. | reverse complement strand
GCGTAAGCCCCCCGGTTCTTGGGCGTTAGCCCTCCGTGGGAAGAACCGGGGGGCTTACGCCGCCCCGCTCGGATGTCTCATCGCAGATCACGCGAGGTATCAACGATCTGACGACATTCATTACCTCGATCAGCGCCACCACAGATCGACCAACCCGACCGCGAACAGGCCGACGCTGATAATCGCGTTCACGTTGAAAAACGCGACGTTCACGCGGCTCAGGTCGTGGGGGCGGACGAGGGAGTGTTCGTAGAGGAGTAGAGCCGACACGGCCACGATGCCGGTCAGGAAGACGGTCCCCAGTCCCGCGAAGTGCCACAGCGCGAAGAGGGCCGCGATCGTGCAGAGGTGACTGATGAGAGCCAGCTTCAACGCGAACGGGATGCCCCAGCGGGACGGGATGCTGAAGAGTTGCTTCCCGCGATCGAACTCGGCGTCCTGGCAGGCGTAGAGCATGTCGAAGCCGCCGACCCAGAAGAAGATGACGGCCGAGAGCAACGCGGGTGTCGCGGCCACTTCGCCTCGAATGGCAATCCACGCCGCGAGCGGCGACAGCATCAACGCGGCCGACAACCAGTAATGGCACCAGACCGTGAACCGCTTCGCGTACGAATAGCCGAGCAAGAACAGCAACACGGGGACGGAGAGGATCACCGGCCAGCGGTTCGGTAGGAAGAGGAGCGTCGCGGCGACAAAGCCTATCGAGCAGAGCAGGGTGAACACGACGACGGTCGTGAGACCGAGCAGCCCTGCCGGGATGTGACGCCTTGCTGTGCGCGGGTTCTCAGCGTCGAAGCGACGATCAACAACGCGGTTGAACGCCATTGCGGCGGATCGCGCGCAGACCATGCAGAGGATAATTCCGAGCAATTGCCAGCCATCGAACGGACTGCCGGGCTGATTCCACGCCAAGGCCGCCGAGAGCAGGGCGAACGGCAGCGCGAAAACCGTGTGGCTGAAGCGGATCAGTTCCAGTAAATGGCGGAGTCGTTGAAGCATGGTTGTTCTGTCGGGGGCATGTGTGCGGCTTGGAGATCACGAGTTCATCAAAGCCTGAAGCGCAAGCGAAGCATGTTGCCAGAAAGCCCTTCGCT
This sequence comes from Schlesneria sp., assembly GCA_043733345.1. Classification (GTDB taxonomy): domain Bacteria; phylum Planctomycetota; class Planctomycetia; order Planctomycetales; family Planctomycetaceae; genus Schlesneria. Next base: position 5,185 of record JAYTGQ010000297.1, on the reverse strand, counting down.
TGCGCTTCAGGCTTTGATGGGCCACGGATTCTAGCCACCGAGGCTCGTATTGGAATTGAGGTGCTGGGTTGAGTTGCGAGGCGTTGTTCGCGAGAGTGAATTCCTCTCACGTCGAAAGAGTTCCGTACTACTCACGTTTCGTTTCCTGTTGGCCTGCACAAATTCTTCTGCTTCAAAGTCGCCTTCATCGCTCCGCGTGAAGCAAGCCGCGTGCAGGGTTGGGGCCGATTGTTGATACAGGGGGCCACTCACATTCGGCTCACTTCACGCGGAGCGATGAAGGCGACTTTGGTTGCGGCCGATGGCCGCTCCGTGTTCATCGCGGTTGGAGGGACTCATGTCAGCGTTTCACATCGTCGTTGTCGGTTCGATCAACATGGATCTCGTCGCGCGGATGGCGCGGTTGCCGAGGCCCGGTGAGACGGTTCACGGCCAGAGCTTTCAGACAATCCCCGGTGGCAAGGGGGCGAATCAAGCGGTGGCGGTCGCTCGGTTGGGCGTGCGCGTGACGCTGATCGGTCGCGTGGGCGATGACTCGTTTGGTGAGACGTTGTTGCGGTCACTGGCGGGGAATGGCGTTGTGACGGAGCAAGTCCTTGTCACGCCGCACTGTTCGAGCGGTGTGGCGTTGATTGGTGTCGATGAGGACGGAGCTAACTCGATCACCGTTGTGGCCAGTGCCAATGGCCGGTTGACCGTGCAGGACATCGAGTCGCGGGCGGAGATCATTCAGTCGGCCGACGCACTGATCGTGCAGTTGGAGACGCCGCTCGACACGGTGACGACGGCAATCCGAATCGCGCGGCAGGCGGGAGTGCGAACGATTCTCGATCCGGCTCCTGCACCGACTTCGCCGCTGCCGCAGGAAGTGATGGCAGTCGATGTGATCAGCCCGAACCAAACGGAAGCCGAGTTGCTGACGGGGATCGTGGTCGATGATCTCGCCTCGGCGGAACGAGCCGCGCGGCGATTGCGAGAACTCGGTGCGCGGGAGGTCGCGTTAAAGCTCGGACACTGGGGCGCGATGATTTGTACCGACGAGGGTCGAGTCGAGCATGTTCCCGCGACCGCGGTCGATGTGGTCGATACGACGGCGGCAGGCGATGCCTTCACGGCGGCTCTCACCGTAGCCTTGGTGGAAGGTCGCTCGCTATTCGACGCCGTGCGGTTTGGCAGCGGAGCCGGAACGCTCGCGTGCCTCACTCTGGGAGCACAGCCGGCGATGCCGTCGCGCGCGGAGTTGGAAGAGTTTCTTGGCCGTTGAGTCCCGAGGTTGTTTGTTCAGTTCGCTCGACAGTCCGCCGCCTCGTGTATCGCTGCAATAGCAATGTTCGCGTCACAGTCCCTCGCACGGTGATCGGATAGCTCGCGATCAGCTCGGCAGGAGCAAAGCGGGCGGTGAGGATGTTAGGGATCGTCTGTTCGGTCACGACGTAGGCACGGTCTACTTCGTCGAGGTGTCGCGGCTGTTGGGTGAAGTGGCTCGGTCGAGTCAGCCCGTCGATCTGTCGGGCCTCCACGCCGTGGAACCGCAACAGCGCGGTGAGTTGGTAGGTCGGAGCATAGACCGGCAAGTTCTCGCCTCGTTCGCGAATCGTTTCGACCGCTTGTCGCACGGCGGCAGTGCGTGCGACTTGGCGCGAGATGCGATCCCCGTTGATCGGAATGACCGGGAGCGGGTGGACGAAGTGCAGCGCGAGACCGATCACGCAGATGATTGGCGGAATGAACGACGACGCCACGGATCGCCGCCAGAAATGTGATTTCCTCACGATTGAATACCACGTCGCCGCCAAGGGCCAGAAGGCGATGAAGCTCACGAGTGCCCAGTTTCCTTCGAGCGGCGAACGAGTTGCCTTGTAGAGAAAAAACGCCCACGGTAGGGCATACATGCAGCAGCAGACTCGCAGCAGAGAGGCTCGCGCCAACCGGCGGAAGTTTCTCAGCACCCACGGAAACAAGAAGAGCGGCAGCGTCCCGAACAACAGCATCTGCACGCCAATGAACTCGGCGAACGGCTTCAGGCCGGACTGAGTTCGGCCCATCGTATGCTGCCACTGGAACAGCAGCGGAACGAAGTCGTGCTGAATGTTGTGGATCAGAATCGGCGACGCGACGACGAACGAGACGGCTCCATGAAAGACGTAACCGGGAAGCCATTCGCGCCAGCGACGGCTCACAAACAGAAAGCTGGCGCACCCGGCCGGGACCGCCAGCGCCATCGTGTACTTGGAGAGTACGCCCGCTCCCAAGAGGACTCCGCCCAACAGCCAAAGCCGCCAAGGGATCGTGGGCGAATGGAGCGAGTGGTGCGAAGTCACGTCTGCCTGCGTGCGTGACAGGCGGCGATGAACCTCGACCAACCACCCGACGTAAGCGGCCCAGAACATCATCAGCGGCGCGTCGGGAGTGATGAGGACCGATCCCAACGTGAAGAGCGGAGTACAGGCGATCCACGGCAGTAACGCTCGCGATCGCGACAGCCGCGCGATCGCGAACAACACGAAGGCGTTGGCCAGACAGGCGGGGACTCGCAGACCGAAGGGCGTGTCACCGAAGATCGTCGTCGAGACTCGGATGAGACACGCGGTCATCGGCGGATGGTCGAAGTAACTGAACTGAAGCTCCTTGGCCCAGCACCAGTAATAGACTTCATCGTCGGCCAGCGGCAACAAGACTGCGAGAATCAACGACGCCCCGAGCAGCAGTCCCAACAGAATCCATTCACGGCGATCTCTCATGCGTCTCACTTCCGTGCGAATCGGCCCTTCGTCCACTTCCTCAGGAAGCTGGACGGGGGTGTAGTCGATCGCTTCGTCGCGACGCAATTGCCGAGAGGCAGTTACAAGGTGAGTTCTCGCTTATCAGCCTTTTGAAAATCATCTGTAGGGTGGGACAAGCTCGCTTCGAGCGCCGGCCCACCAAGAATAGTCTCTGTGTTTGATGGTGGGCCGGCGCGGCGAAGCGCCGCTGGTCCCACCCTACGGTCCTTTTTCAACAGGCTGTTATACGATCCATCGACGCGCGTTCACGTCGCGCCGACCAGTTCTTGGGCGTGGCTCTGATTCCAGTGAGCCGTCTCGGAATGGAGATAGTCGTCGAGGGCTTCGGCCGCTTTGTCGGGGGCGAGCAGGCCGAGTCGAATGATGGCTCCCGCCAATTGCTTGGGGTTCTCTTGCTGCAACGAGAGGAGGTGGATGAGCTGTTTTTCGGTGAGCCATCCGAGCCGAATGGCGGCCACGCCGAACCGTTCGCCGGTCTTAACTTGGTTCTGGACGATGTGCAGCACTTGATCGGCGTCGAGATATCCGCATTGCAGGGCGATGTCGCCGACGCGCACGGGTTCTCCCCGGCAATCCAGCAGCGCCTTGGAAACAGCGGGGATGTCGAGCAAGCGGTGCGAGACCAACCAGCGGCTGAACCGATGTTGCAGCACTTGTTGTAGCAACGCCCGTTCGCGTTCATCGACGAGCGACTTCACGATCGCGCGATTGCGACCGGCACGCTTCGACTCGTACAGACACTCGTCGGCGTTGGCGATCAGGCGGACTCCCAAGTCGCGTTCGTTGCGGCCGGGGACGGCGACGGCCGCGCCAAGGCTGACCGTCACGGGAACGCGTACGTCTCCGAACAGGAAGACCTCGGATTCCACGCGTGATCGAATTCGTTCACAGAGCCGTTCCAGCCCCTTCTCGGTCGGTTGGCTGACGAGTACGACGAACTCTTCGCCACCGTAACGAGCCAGCACGTCCGAGGTGCGGATCGTGGTGGCGAACAGTTGCGCGATCTGCTTCAGCACGTAGTCGCCAAACTGATGCCCATACGTATCGTTGACCTGCTTGAAGTGATCGACATCGGCGAAGATGACCCCCATCGGCGACGCACACCGCTGGCTGCGCTTCGTTTCGGTTTCGAGCATCTCGTCGAAGAACTGACGGTTGTAGATTTCGGTGAGCGGGTCGTGCAGCGCCTGCTTCTGGAGTTGGCGGTTTTCAAATTCGAGATCGCGAGTTCCCTTTTCGGCGGCCTGCTGGCGCAACGTCGCTTGGACCGTGGCGACATGCGCCCGCAACGTCAGCTTCACGAGTTGGTCGTTTGCCTGTGCGATCAACACCGACGGGGCTGGAGTCGTCTCCAATTGGCAGAGCGAGTCCTGTCGCCAAGCCCGCAGTTCGGTCTCAGCGACGAACTCCTGCGTCTCGTTCTCCGACCAGTGAAAGAGTTCGCTCGCCAAGTGCTGCAATCGCTCGAACGCAGACTCGCGCCGCGTCGCACAGATTAAGTCGCCAGCGCGCGAGGCGAGGGCCATCGCCGCCTGCAATTGGAAATGGGGGCCACCTTTTCTCGCGAGCAGCCACTCGGGAGCAACGTGATGCCACCGAATGGCCTGGATGATCTCAGCCGGCAGCTTCCACCGTTCCATCAACCGCGAACCGACATCGGCATGGTGCAACCCCAGTGCGGTCAATTCGAGTTGGTCGAGCGGCACTTCTTCGTTCGCCGCCGCTTCGAGAACCGGACGGTACTCGGTTCCGAACGAAGACAGCAGCGCCAGTCGTCCCACGTCGAGCAGCAAGCCGCACAACGAATATTGATCGATCGAGTTGGGAGCCGTCTGTTCGGCAATCACCGTCGCGGCGGCGCTCTGTACGAGCGACTGTTGCCAGCAGTGGCGGTAATGGATCAACAGTTCTGGTTCGCTGGAATTGTCTTCAATGAGACTGAAGTTGAGGGCGAGGGCGTTGGTCACCGTCGCTCCCAGAATCGCGGCCGCTTGCTCGACACCGGAGACATCCTGACGGACGCCGAAGTAGGTCGTATTTGCCGCACGGACAATCCGTGCCGACATGGCCGGATCGGTCTGAACGGCTTGAACAATGTCGCGCTGTTCGACGACCGTTTCCTGCGTCAACTCCAACAGTCGCACCGCGACCGTCGGCAGTGAAGGCAACTGAGTCATCGACCAAATTTTCGTCGGATCAATCATCGGGATCACAACCTCAACAACCACGGGGCTGCCGTGCCTCGGATCAAACCTTCCCTTCGAGCGCGGACGAGACCGCCGTTCGCGACGTGTCACGCGACTGGCAAGACTTGTCTGACCCACACCAACCCGAAGTGTGAACGAGGGCGAAGTTGATCGATGTCCTCGTTCACACTTCGGGTTGGTGTCTACGGGTAAACC
>JAYTGQ010000296.1:0-2198 GCA_043733345.1 Schlesneria sp. | reverse complement strand
TCGTCGAAGCTCGTCACCATTCATCAACGAAAGACGGTCAGAAGACTCGCACAAGAAAATGGTGGACAAGAAGATGGGAAAGCAAAAAACGGATCTGGCTTTGATCTTCTTGTCCAACATCTTCTTGTTCCCTTTGGTTGCGGCTGAACCGCGCTGTGTTTTCCACGACAGGTAGGAAAAGGCTTTGCCATGAGTGTCAAATCGAAAGCGACGGCCGAGGTGTTTTTTACGGCCTTCAAAGCGTTACCGAAGGCGGAACGGGATGAGGTCGTCGGGCACATGGCGATCGCTCGCTGCGCCGCGACTTGCTGGATCTGGCGACCATCGCGGAGCGCCAGTAGGAATCGTCTCGCCCCTTCCACGAATACCTCGGCGAGCGTGGCGCACGATAACGAACGGGCACTCGTATTCCGTACTGATCAAACGGATCGCCGAAAAGGAAATGGACAGCCTGCCCCATTCGGTATTCGACCGGATCGCCGAGTCGATTCGTGCGTTGGAAATCGACCCCCCAGGCCGCACGGCAGCCGCAAATTGCGAGGCTCGGAGCAATACCGTCTCCGGGTCGGCACCTACCGAATCCTGTACACCGTTGATGACAGTCATCACCTCGTTGAAATCATCGCGGTGGGCCACCGCAAAGATGTCGATCGCTGCCCCCCTGGTTGTTGTCATGGCACGCGGCACCTGCTGGTAGATCGCGAATGGACTTGACCACGTCATGAACCGTAGCTTTGGAGCAGAAGACGGTGGGCCTCGAAGACTCGACCCACCCTACAAGAAGAGGCCGCCATGCAATTGCTCATCACCTCCGGGCCGGATGCTTCGCGGGCGGTTTCGCTCGGGGATGAAGGTGTGTTGCGCGTGGGGCGTGGGGTGGAGTGTGAGGTTCGGCTGAACGATGCGGCGATGTCGCGGGGGCAGTTTGAATTGAGGGTCGAAGGCGGGCGCGTGTGGCTGCGGGATGGGAGCAGTCGGTTTGGGACATTCGTCAACGGTGTGAAGACGGCCGAGTGCGAGTTGCGGCCGGGGGATGTGATTCGCGCGGGAGAGACTTCGTTTCGCGTGGAGGCTCCCATGCCGGACAACCGGACGACGATTGCTCCGGTTGTCGCGCGTAGGATGGGCACTCTTGCTCGTCCGGAGGGGGATGACGAAGCAATCGAAGCGGACGGACGAGGGCGTCCATCCTACGTCGGAGTCGATCCTCGGCGTTTGGCGGGGCAGCGGTTTGTGCGGTTTGAGGTGAAGTCGCTGGTGGCCGAGACGCAGTCGGGGATCGTGTGGCGGGCGCAGGACACGCGCTTGCAGACGGAAGTCGCTCTCAAAATCTTCTGGCCCGAGCGAATGGCCGATCCGGCGGCGGTGGCTCGGTTCGAGCGAGCGGCTCGGACGATGTTGCCGCTCACACATCCGAACCTCGTCGAGTTGTACGACTCGGGGCAGGACGAGGGTTTGTGTTGGATGGCCAGTGAATTTGTGGACGGTGAGAACGCGGCTCAGCTCATTCATCGCATCGGCATTGCGGGGATGCTCGATTGGCGGCAGTCGCTGAAGATTGGGCTGCACATCGCGCGGGCGTTGGAGTTCGCGGCGCAGCATCAGATCGTCCATCGCAAGATCACGCCGCGATGCATTTTGGTCCGACGCGCGGATGGAGTCACCAAGTTGGGTGGACTCGGGTTGGCCAGGTCAGTCGATGACGACAGTGCCGCGAAGGTGACTCGCGCGGGCGAGATCGTCGGGGACCTCGGCTATTGCTCACCCGAACAATCGCTCGGCCTGCATGTCGATGCGCGGTCCGACCTCTACAACTTGGGGGCCGCACTCTACGCCCTGCTCACCGGACGGCCTCCCTGCGAAGGCCGCAATTTCATCGAGACACTCGACAAAATCCAAAGAGAGCCGGTCAAGCTGCCGACCCATTACCACCTCGCCATCCCACCGTTGTTGGAGGGCGTTGTGTTGCGCCTGTTGGCAAAGCGGCCCAATGATCGGTTCGAGGATGCGAAAGCGTTGCTGCTCGATCTCGAACGAGTGGCAAAGTACCTCGGCGAGACGGGATTACTTGACTGACGTGACCGACAGAACTCGAAGCGCCTCGGGGTCAGAACGGACTCGTTTAACCGCGTGGGCAACGCCCCGCGCGTCGTGCGGCGAAACACGATTCCACGTCGCCTGACGCGCGGGGCGTTGCC
>JAYTGQ010000295.1:0-15818 GCA_043733345.1 Schlesneria sp. | reverse complement strand
ACGCGCAAGCGAGGGCTTCACTTTCGACAACGGTTTGCCCTCGCTTGCGCGTCGGGCTCGTTGTTGAACAACCCCGCAATCTCAAGTTGTCCGACCACGAGTGTCATCGCACTTGCCAATGTACGACCGGCAGCATCCGCCGAGTCGCATTGTGAGCCTGCCTGAAAGAGTTCCGTTTGTATCGGTCGTGACACAGGTGAAGGCTAGAACGGTTCTGTCTCACCCACGATGCCGATGAGTCGGAAGCGAGACATCGGTGTCGCAATTGATCGAGTACGAACTCGAACGGTTATTGCGTGGACGGTCTCGCTCGACCGAACACGACACGCTTCGCCAAAAGTCTCGTTGACACGGAAGTCAACGGACGCACGATGGATCGCCTCTTGGCAGTCATCAGCGATTGACGACTGCGCGGAGCATGGAATGCAACGCTCGAAACAAACCCCAATCACGCACAGCCTCATCGCTGCGTTGGCACTCGGACTGACGTGGACCGCGTCGGCGTCCGCAGAGTCGTGGTTTGGCTGGCACAAGTCTGATCAGGCGGCGAAAGCGGCCCCGATCGCGTCCGCGCCACGTCCTTCCGCCACCAAGCCCGCGACCAAATCCGCAGCGACCACCCCCACCTTTGGCAATCGGCGGCAATCCGCTCCCACCAATCCGGCTCCGGCGGAGCAGGCCGCTGCCAATCACTGGTGGAATCGCATCGGCGGCAAATCCAAGCAGAGCGATTCCAAGGTGGTTGCACGCCCTCAAGCTGAAGCGGACGAGAAGCGTCCGGTCGTCGTCCAGAAGAGTCTGCCACCTCCTCCCAACAGACAGACCGCCTCTCACAAGCGCGCGGCACCGGCTGTTGCGCGTGGAGAGGAAGTCTGGCGCGATGATCGCGCCTTCGTCACACTGGGCGAACTCGAGCCAGCCGAAGCGGTCGCCAGTATGGAGTCTCCTCGCCGCGTCAGGATTTCTCCCAACCAGGCGGCCCGACCGAATCAACAAGCGGGCGCGCAACCGCAGCTCGCCGAGTCTCCGCGGCGGCGTCTCTCTCCCAACGTCCGTCACGTTGCCTATGACGATTCAGGCAATGTCGTCGAAAGTGAGCCGCTCGTCCCGCTGCTGCGGCAGGCTCCGGGAAAGGGACACGCGCTGCTGCCGTTCGCCGAAGCCGAACGCACTCCCAAGATTCAACTCCGTCCGTCACCGAAGTCGGATGAGCTAATCTCGCTGACCGTGCGTGATGCGCCGCTTTCGGTCGTCCTCAGCCTGATCGCCGAACAACACGGCCTGAATTTGGTTGCGGGGGGCGAGGTCGAAGGCAAGGTCACCGTCACGCTGAACGATGTGGCGCTCGATGAAGCTCTCGACGCGCTGCTGACGGTGAACGGCTACAGTTGGCATCGCAACAAGAACATTCTGGTCGTGTCGAAAATCGCCAAGGAAAGCAATTCGTCGCCCGAACTGCGCGGCGTCGTGCTGCGCGTCTTCCGCCTGAATTACATCTCTGCGGATGATGTCGATAAGGTCGTGCAAAGCCTGCTCTCACCCGCCGGACAATCGGTCTCTACGGTCGTTGATTCCAAGAGCAACCGCCGGACACGCGAAGAGATCGTCGTCGAAGATTTGCCCGAATATGTCGCCCGCATCGAAGCCTACATTACTGAGGTTGATCGCCCGCCGAGACAAGTGCTGATCGAAGCCCACGTCCTGCAAGTCAGCCTCAAAAACGACTGCGTGCATGGCGTGAACCTCAAGGAAATGCTCGACATCAACGGCACCAAGTTTTCGTTGGAGACGAAGGGCTTCGCCAAGCCGGCGGCCAGCCCCGCGTTCTTCTTCGGGATCGACAGCACCAATTTTCACGCGTTGCTGGAAGCGCTGAAAGTTTCGACCGACTCGAAGACGCTGGCCACGCCGCAGGTTCTCTGTCTCAACGGGCAACACGCCAAAATTCAAATCGGTCAAAAGCTCGGCTTCCTCGTCGTCACAACCACTCAGACCAGCACGCTGCAAAACGTGAACTTCCTTGATGTCGGCGTGGTCCTCGACGTGACGCCGACCATCACCGAAGAGGGTCTCGTCATGATGCTGGTTAAACCCGAAGTCTCGGGTGGCCAGATCAACGCGGCGGGTCTGCCTCAGTCTGACACGACCGAAGTCGCAACGACCGTGATGCTCGCCGACGGACACGGCATGATCATCGGTGGTCTCATCAAGGAAGAAGACATCGAAGTCCAAACCAAGATCCCGTATCTCGGTGACCTCTGGCTAGTTGGCCGACTCTTCCAACGCCGTTCGGTCGTCCGCACGCGGAACGAAGTCATCATCGCCATCGTGCCGTACATCGTCCCTCACCCCGACGACAAACCCGCCGGAATGGACGCGGGATTGGAGCGAGTTCAATCACGCCTGCTCGGCCCGCCGCTCGAACGCTTGGATCGCCGCCGGTGGGAACCCGATCTCCCCGACGCCGTCCGCAACCCGAAACACCTCTTCTCGGGCGAAGTCCGCCGCCGCATCAACGATCCCTACGGCGCGGCCTACCCCGAGGTGATCGAGGAAGAGTGAGTGGGCTTCCGAAGCAAGCCCGTTGAAAAACGTAGGGTAAGCGTCTCGCTTGCCCGTGATTGCAGTTGGAACCCCGCGATTGCAGTTGGAACCCCGCGATTGCAGTTGAGACACGGGCAAGCCAGAGGCTTACCCTACGCTCCTCCTTGCCCGCTTCATCCGCGCCCCGGCTTCGCCATCCGTGCTAGCAGCCTGTTGAAAATAGAAGCCTGAAGCGCGAGTGAAGGATTTCTGAGGCTAATTCGTCCGCATTTGCGACATCCTTCGCTCGCGCTTCAGGCTTCTATTCCCTTATTCAACAGGCTGCTAGGTCATGAGATTTTCATCTGCGCGCGAACCATTTGACCGGTCTCATCTTGAGCCGCGCAGAGCATCCGACCGTCGCTTCAATCTCCCCAACGCGACTGCTACGATCCGCCCCACTTTTGGTCCAGTTCTGGCAAATGGGCGGCATTTCTAGCGGAGAAACAGGGACATGGCGGCAGCAAATCCTTTCGGTACGGAGTCGGTTCTCAAGACGAGCGGCGGCGAGTTCAAATATTTCTCGTTGCCCATGTTGGCCGCGAAAGGATTCGGCCAGATCGACACATTGCCGTTCTCGATGAGGGTGCTGCTCGAAGCGTGCCTCCGCAACGTCGATGGGTTCCTCGTCACCGAAGAGCATGTTGCGCAGGTCGCGAACTGGAACGCCGTCAAGCCGCAGCAGGTTGAAGTTCCGTTCATGGTTGGCCGCGTCGTGTTGCAGGACTTCACCGGTGTCCCCGCTGTCGTGGACATGGCCGCTCTGCGGGACGCGATGATCCGCATGGGAGGCGATCCCAAGAAGATCAACCCGCTCGTGCAGTGCGATCTCGTCGTCGATCACTCGGTCCAAGTCGATTACTTCGGGACCGAGGAAGCGTTGCAGCAGAACGTTGATCTGGAGTTTGAGCGGAACCTCGAACGCTACCAGTTGCTCCGCTGGGCACAGCAGGGGTTGAGCAACTTCCGCGTTGTCCCGCCCGCGACCGGGATCGTGCATCAAGTGAATCTCGAATACCTCGCCAAGGTCGTGTTGACGAAGGATGGTGTCGCCTATCCCGACAGTCTGGTCGGCACCGACAGTCACACGACGATGATCAACGGCCTCGGCGTCGTCGGCTGGGGCGTCGGCGGAATCGAGGCCGAAGCGGTGATGCTCGGTCAGCCGATTTACATGCTCATGCCCGAAGTGGTCGGATTCAAAGTGAGCGGCAAGCTCCCCGAAGGAGCCACCGCGACGGACCTCGTTCTCACCGTGACGCAGGCGCTGCGCAAGCACGGTGTCGTGAGCAAGTTCGTCGAGTTCTACGGCCCCGGTCTCGATTCGATGTCGCTCCCCGATCGCGCGACGCTCGCCAACATGGCTCCCGAATACGGCGCGACGATGGGCTTCTTCCCCGTCGATGACGAAACACTCCGCTTCCTGACTCGCACCGGACGGACCAAGCAGGAGGTTGAACTTGTCGAGTTGTACTACAAGGCGCAGGGCCTGTTCCGCACGGCGAGTTCCCCCGAGCCACGCTTCACGTCCAAGTTGGAGCTTGATCTCGCCACGGTCGTCCCGTCGATGGCCGGACCGAAGCGTCCGCAAGACCGTGTCCTGCTGAGCGACATGAAATCGCAGTGGCAGCACGATCTGGTCACGACGTTCGGCAAGTCGCCGCGCGCCGTCGGCGCGAAGCGGGAGGACATGACGGACGAAGGTGCCCCGCCTCCACCCGGCAACGGCCTGAATGGCACGAGCGATCCGGAACTGGAGGGCGTGGATGTCGTGGGCGTGGCGGAGCCGTACACGCTGAAGCACGGAGCCGTCGTGATCGCGGCCATCACGAGCTGCACCAACACGAGTAATCCGTCGGTGATGCTGGGGGCTGGCCTGCTCGCGCGCAATGCCATCGCGAAGGGACTCACCAGCAAGCCGTGGGTCAAGACGAGCCTCGCGCCGGGGAGCCGCGTCGTCACCGAATACCTCGCCAAGTCGGGACTCGATCAGTCGCTGAACCAGCTCGGTTTCAACACGGTCGGCTACGGCTGCACGACCTGCATCGGCAACAGCGGCCCTCTGCCCGATGCCGTGTCGCACGCGGTCACCGAGGGAGACCTCGTCGTCTCGGCGGTCCTCTCGGGCAACCGCAATTTTGAAGGCCGGATCAATCCGCAGGTGAAGGCCAACTACCTTGCCAGCCCACCGCTCGTCGTGGCCTATGCCCTCGCCGGCACGACCGACATCGACCTGACGCACGACTCGCTCGGCAAGGGGAAGGATGGCAAGGATGTCTACCTCAAGGACATCTGGCCCTCATCGCAGGAGATCGAAGAGACCGTCGCCAATTCGATCACGCCCGAGATGTTCACCACTGAGTACGGTCACGCGGCGCTCGGTCCCGTCGAGTGGCAGAAGATCACCGGAGCGACCGGCCCGCTCTACAAATGGGACGAGAAGAGCACCTACGTCCAGGAGCCGCCGTTCTTCATCGACATGCCCGTGACGCCCAAGCCGATCCAGGGGATCAGCGACGCGAAGTGCCTGCTGTCGGTGGGCGATTCGGTCACGACCGACCACATCAGCCCGGCCGGTTCGATCAAGGCCAGCTCCCCCGCCGGAGTCTTCCTCCAAGCGAACGGCGTCAAGCCGATCGACTTCAACAGCTACGGAGCACGTCGCGGCAACGACCGAGTCATGACGCGCGGCACCTTCGCCAACATCCGCCTCCGCAATTTGCTTTGCCCCGGCACTGAAGGGGGTGTCTCCAAGTACTTCCCACCCGTTCAACGCGCGAACGACTCAGCGACATCTAACCCATCGTCCGACGCGCATCAACCGCCTGTGGCGGAGTCGGTCTACGATGTCGCGATGAAGTACAAGGCCGACGGCACCGCGCTCGTCGTCCTCGCCGGTTCCGAATACGGCACAGGCTCCTCCCGCGACTGGGCCGCGAAAGGAACGTATCTGCTGGGCATCCGAGCCGTCATCGCCGTCTCGTTCGAGCGCATCCACCGCTCGAATCTCGTCGGCATGGGCGTTCTGCCGCTTCAGTTCCGCACCGGAGAGAACCGCGAATTCCTCGGCCTCGACGGCACCGAGACCTTCGACATCCAACTCAACGACAACCTCAAGCCGCTCCAGGCCGTCGAAGTCATGGCCACCAAACCCGACGGCACCGCGATCCACTTCGTCGCCACCTGCCGCATCGACACCCCCGTCGAAGTCGACTACTACCGCCACGGCGGCATCCTGCACAAAGTCCTGAGAGACTTGGTGAAGGGATGAGCCAGCAGAATACGTTGTGTTTCAGCACGACAATTTCGGCCTGTGTAATGTTATGCTGAACCATGACATCAGAAATCACTTTGTTGTCTGCAATCAGTCGAAGATTCGAGCGTAAGAGGGACATGTGCCGTTAATCTATCGAGCCATGACACGCGACGGAGAGAAGCCAAGAATTGGGCCGTCCGCTCGTACTCTTGGGGTTCGCCCAAGCGTGGATATCACCCCTGATGAGAACGGTTTGGTGATGCCCCGGACTGGGGGGATGTCCGTCGCTCCGTCGTGGCGGCAATTGCCGACTCATCGAATTCCACCTCGTCTCCTGCCGATTGCACCCTTTGCTACCGGAAGCGACGACGATGCCTGCTGGTGCATGGGTTCAGGAGAATTCGTCGATTCACCGGTAACCGATTCGCTTGATTTACGCCGAGAAAAGAGCGACCACGGGCTCGTCGAGCCTTCCCGTACAATGGAATTGCATGACTTTCAGGCGGCGCTCGCAGGAACGCGCGACCTCTGGAGAATCGATGAGACATAAGATGACATCTTCACCCACACCAAATCCTGATTTGCTCAAACATATTCAGCTACTCGTCCGGCTGCACGAACTGATTCGTGCAGGACTGGGAGATTCCAGCGAAGCCGATGCGCTTCGCGACCAACTCGACACGTGCTGGATTCGTCTGGACCAGGGAGAAAAGGAACTGGTCAGGGGGCTATCGACCGACCTCCATACGCTGGGCCGGTCTGTATCGTCTGGTGAGTACGACGACGTGATCGTCCTGAAAGTGGGGCAGGCGATTGTCGAAGACAAATGGCCCGAGGCGATCAGCCTTCTCAGAACGAAAGATTCCGGCGTGTCTCCGGTTACGGGCTCCTATTTCCGCGGGCTGTATTGGGCGGAGGTCAAACTTTTCGATGTCGCGATCTTGTTTTTCCAAGACGCAATGCGTTTGGATCCAACGTACGAAGTGTTTGTACTGACCGCTCACGTTCAGGCAGGTCGCGCAGCAGAGATTGCGGTTCGTGCTCAAGAAATCGCGAGTCGGAGTGACAACTGGATTCTGGTCTTGTGGGCCGCTGTGGTGCTATTCGTCTGGGCGGACGAAATGCCAGCGGAAGCCGCAGTGGCGATTCATCGGCAAGCCATTGATGCAGCCAGGCGCGGGCTGGCGTTCGTTGCCGGTCCCTCGGATGACCAATGGAAATTTCTTCGCGTCAACGCAAACTTGAATCTTGCGCTGAGCTGTGAACATCTCGGCGACAAGAGCGCGGCCCTGAAAGCCTGCGAGGATGCACTGCGAATTGATCCCAACAACTTCAATGCGTTGATGGTGTTTGGCTGGCTCAATTATCCTGGGAATCGAACAGGCGACCGCAGTGATTTCCGCAGTCAGGTGCGACGCACGCTGATCCCAAGCCGTATCGAGGCACACGTCGCGAAGGGGAAAGCATGAGTGACGTAGGTTGGGTGGCCGGTCCGACTTGTGTACGTTGTTGGAAATAAGGCGTGCCCACTGCTTCCGTTTGATGCGACTCGGGTCGATTAGTGGCAACCCGCAACTCGAAGAAGAAGCGGAGCTTCCAAGACATCCGTTCCCAAGCTGGAGCTTGGAAACGCGTTTCAAGCAGAAGCTTGAGAACGAGTGAAAGTGCATTGCCTTGGTGGCCTACCCCTTACGGATGCCGGCTGTATGTCGCAACCACGTCAACGAGTCGTCGATGAAAAGAAACAGTGTACGAAGTGTAACGAGTGGCTCCCTCTCATTGACTTCCCTCCAAACAAAAAGAACTCGACCGGATTAGGAAGCTGGTGCCGGGCCTGTTTGGCCATCTACAAGCGTGGACCCGCGACCCGAAAACCACGCAAACCGTTCGTCGATGGGAAAAAGCAGTGTTCAAAGTGCGAGCGACTTCTGGACGCATTGATGTTCTATCGAGACCGAAATAAGGCGACTGGTTACGCGTATCAATGCAAGGAGTGCAGTGGAACGAAGCACCCAAATGTTCTTGGAGGACCGAAGAAGGCAGTCATCGACGGAATGAAGCAATGCACAATCTGCATGGAATGGAAAGCACTGGAGAAATTCGAAGCTCATGCGACCTCCGCGCACGGACGGGGCAGTCGTTGCAAGTCGTGTAACCTGAAGCGGAACACTGAACGTTACGGTTCAAGCATTAGCGAGTTCCTAAAGTACATAGCGAATGCTCATCACCAATCCTTAAAGTTCAGGTTTCATCGACGGACCAAGAAACGGGGCAAGCCAGAGTTGTGGCAACAGTCCTGCATCTCACCGATGTTTCTCGAAGTTTTGTGGAGCCAGCAGAAAGGAAGATGTGCAATTACAGGAGTTCCGATGGAACATGTAATGGGCAAAGGACCCACTCAACGAAATGTTTCTATCGACCGGATCGATAGCAATGTGGGTTACATTCCAGATAACGTCCAGTTGGTCTGCAAGATTGTGAACTTGATGAAGCACATTATGAACTTGGACGAGCTGCGCTATTGGTGTCAGCTAATTCTCCAAGGCTCAGAGCCAACAAGGAAATGAAGGGTCGGCGGGGTGGCCGCATTGAGACTTTGCGAAGGGCGTGGGCTTGATGGGCGATGGCGTGGGTGACAGAAGCAATAAACAAGCGAGTGGAAGGTGACTCACATGGACCCAAACGATGTTGGCGGGCGGTTGCATGACCGGGCGACTCGCGGAGTCGAGTTGACTGCGGAAGAACAGGCTCAACTCAACGAGTGGTACGTGAAACTGGATAGTGTTGAGTCGGAAATGCTCTCGCGGCCAACGTCGGCACAACCGCTCGATGCCCTTCACGCTCAAGTGGATCGCGTGATGGTTCAGCTTGGTGACGTGACTCAACGGATTCAGACGTTGTCCGCCGAGAACGATGCCGTTCGGAAAGAGATTGTCGTGTTGCAGCGACGGCTGGCCTCCAAGTCAGCGGCTCAACCAGCATGACGATCTCCGACGACTTGCGAGAACGGATTCGCGAGCGAGCCAACCTGGCTTGCGAGTATTGCGGCGTCACCGAAGCGGACACCGGCGGTCTGCTAACGTTGGACCATTTCCAACCGCAAGCCCACGG
This sequence comes from Schlesneria sp., assembly GCA_043733345.1. Classification (GTDB taxonomy): domain Bacteria; phylum Planctomycetota; class Planctomycetia; order Planctomycetales; family Planctomycetaceae; genus Schlesneria. The sequence goes on along the minus strand of JAYTGQ010000295.1, from coordinate 6,868 downwards.
CGGAGATGACGACGCGCAGAACCTGTTCTACTGCTGCCACGCCTGTAATTCGTACAAGGCCGACTACTGGCCGACGCAACCAACTGAAATTGGCCTCTGGAACCCGCGCTTCGAGCCACGCGAGATTCACATGCTCACCTTGGCCGATGGCATGCTGCATCCGATCACTGCCACGGGAGCATGGACGGTAAAGCGGCTCCGGTTGAATCGGCCTCCACTGGTTGCCTACCGTCGTGCGAAGCAGTCTCAGGCCGAAGAACTTCGGCTACTGACGCGATACCGCGATCTGGTCTCTCTGCTGGAGAACCTACAACAACAGCAGGCCGCACTACTCGAAGAACATCACGCACTGTTGGAAGAACTTCGCGCGTTGCTCCGTCTGATGCTGTCCGGCAGCGAATGAAGTGGGGCACAGCGCTTGAGGCTTTGGAAAAAGCGTGGGCTTGATGGGCATTGTCGGCTAAATTAACGGCCTTACGATGTCCAATCGTCTGAACTCGCGAACAACGTTCCTTGGAGTAGCCATGCTCGATCCAATCCTTACCGAACTCCGTCAGATTCGCGAAGCGTTCTCCGACAAGTACCACGGTGATGTCACGGCGATGCTGGCCGCCTTGCGAGCGTCCGGCGAAGCGTCTGGCCGCAAGACCGTCACCCTCACTCCACGCTTGTACTCACTGCCAAGCGAGCAGACCCAAAGTGGTGAGGCCCCTACAAAGCCCGTCGTCTTGCCACCCCAGAGACGCATTCATTCGGGACCGGACATTGTCTGTGAGGAGATCGTGGAACAATCCACTTCATAGGCTGCCCCTCCTGCCGAGCCGCGAGAAACAAGCGACTTTCCTCACGCATGTGGCTCGGCGGGAGCCTCGCCCTCCCTTTTTCAACAGGCGGCTAATCCGAACTCGAATCGAAACGAGTGCTTTGCCAACGCTAAGAAATGGGGTGGGGTGGCCGGGGCTGGACTGAGGCTTGGCGAAGGAAGCCCCGGGGTTTCGCGAAGACGCCGCTCCAACCCCGGCCACCCACCACCAACCCCAAACCTTAGTATTTACGACTTGGAAACGTTCATGCCGCGACCGTTGTTGTTGCTCAATGTGGTGGGACTGACGCACGAGATGCTCGGGGCGCAGACGCCGCATTTGTCGAGGCTGGCCAAGGACGGGTTTGCCCGGCCGATGGGAACGGTGCTGCCTGCGGTCACGTGTTCCGCGCAGGCGACGTTGCTGACCGGGACGCTGCCGCGCGAGCATGGGATCGTGGCGAACGGCTGGTATTTCCGAGACCTCGCCGAAGTGCTGTTCTGGCGGCAATCGAACCGACTCGTGCGCGGAGACCGACTCTACGACGAAGGGCAACGGCGCGATCCGGCCTACACCACGGCCAAAATGTTCTGGTGGTACAACATGTACGCCCACGTCAATTGGTCGATGACGCCGCGTCCGAGTTATCCCGCCGACGGTCGCAAGGTGTTCGATTCCTACAGCCAGCCGTTCGGCCTGCGAGACGAGCTGCAGGCGAAGCTGGGCGTCTTCCCGCTGCACCGTTTTTGGGGACCAGGAGCCGACATCCGCAGCTCGCGCTGGATTGCCGAGGCCTCGGTCGAAGTGATGCGGCAGCACAAACCCAGTCTCACGCTGGTCTACTTGCCGCACCTCGACTACGGCCTGCAACGACTCGGGCCGAACGACCCGCACATCGCCGAGGACATTCGTCTGGTTGATGCCGAAGCGGGGAAGTGCATCGACGCGGCGCGCGAGATCGGCGCAGAAGTCATCGTGGTGTCCGAGTACGCCATCACGGGGGTCTCGCGTCCGGTTCACCTCAATCGTGTGTTGAGGCGACACGGCTACGTGCAGGCGCGACGCGAGCCGCTCGGCTGGGAGACGCTCGACTGCGGCGCGTCGCGTGCGTTCGCCGTCGCCGATCATCAGGTCGCTCACGTCTACATCCAGCGACCGGACGACATCAAAGCGATCAAGCTGCTACTCAAACACACCGATGGAGTGGACCTGATCTTGGATCGAAGTGAACAGCGCCAGTTTGGACTCGACCACGAACGATCGGGCGAACTGGTCGTTGTCGCCGCGCCGGACTCATGGTTCACGTATTACTTCTGGGAGGACGACACTCTCGCCCCCGACTACGCTCGCACGATCGACATCCATCGCAAGCCGGGCTACGACCCGATGGAGTTATTCATCGATCCGAAGCTGTCTCTGCCACAGCTCCGCATCGCGCGGCGGCTGGCTCAGAAATTCCTGGGCTTTCGCTACTACATGGACATCATTGGCCTGGATGCTTCATCGGTGAAAGGGAGCCACGGCCGTCTGCCCACGCCGGGACACGAGTCTCGCGAAGCCCCCGTCTTCATCAGTTCCAACCGCTCGATAGAGACCGACGAGATCCCCCTGACCGCCGTGAAAGAACTCGCGTTGCGATTGCAGTTCGGTTGACGTTCCTCGAGCGCATTTCAAAACCAGCCCTCGCTTGCGCGTTTTGAAGTTGCGCTGTTTTGGCTTTCCGCCCCAACGGGGCAGCCCTAAGTCAGCCCAGGGCCAGCGACCAACGGGAGCGCCGCCCTGGGTTCCAAACGACACAGAATTTGAAGCCCCGAAGGGGCGGCCCTCATTTGTTGGCAAGAGTAGTGCCGTCCTTTCAGGGCTTGAGATTCGCAGAAACCGACAACCTAGGGCGTTGCCCTAGGAGGCCGTCCTCGTAACTGAGGCAGGCGGGTTTTGGTTGGTTTTTCGGTGAAGCGACCGCGGGGTCGGTTTCGGCCGAAGGCCGGTTAGCAGCCTGTTGAAAAGGGAATAGAAGCCTGAAGCGCAAGCGAAGAATGTCGCAAATGCGGACGAATCAGGCTCAGAAATCCTTCGCTCGCGCTTCAGGCTTCTATTTTTCAACAGGCTGTTAAGCCGCTATTTCAACGGGCGATTGAAGCGGCTGGTCGGTTGCTTGATATTCGTAATGCGAAGCTGGGTCTGCACGAATTGAAGGTACTTGGGAGCTTCATCGTCAAACAGTTCGTTGCCCCCCAAACGAAACGCCTCTTCGAGAGCGTTGGCCGCTTCATCGAGACGCCCCGATTCCAGCAGGCATTGTCCGAGACGCAGAAGCAAATAGGGATTGCTGTCGCCGTGCGGGCAGTCGAGTGCTTCGAGTAGGAACGTGGCTCCGTCGTGGAAGTCCCTCTGCCAGAAGTAGGCGTCGCCGACGGACAACAAGATCCACGTTGCCGCTGGCCATTGCTGCGGCGGCGCGGGAAGCAAATCCCACGCGGTCTGATACTTTAAGATGGCATCGTCGAATTGTTCGATCCCTGCAAACCGGTCCCCTTCGCGACAAAGGTTGTCCACGAGATGGGCGATGTCTTTGGGAAGGTTGTTCATCTGTGTCTCGATCGGCGTGATTACGGATTGCGAAGGTGTGCATCGCTCGGCCCGGGCTACTTATACCTCGCGCGGTCAGTGACGAGACATCTGAGCGGGGTGGCGTCAGCCCAATGGCACTCACTTTGTCATTCTGTGAGCGGCACGGCGCTAGCCGCCGGTGTACTTCCAAGTGAGATACCGGCGGCTAGCGCCGTGCCGCTCAGGACTTTGACCCAAAGTAAGTGCCATTGGGCTGACGCCACCCGGCTCACCACTTCTGTCGGAAACGTCTTCGTTGCCTTTGTTGCCTTCTGTTAAAAGTGATGTGAACAGAAGGCAACAAAGGCAACGAAGGGAGAGCTGCGCCGGATCTGGTCCGCGAGAACTTGACTCATTGAGTCAGGTTTCTGACTCGAAGGTGTCCGATGCCGTGGCACGTCGTTGAAACAAGGCTTCGGTCAAACCTAGCCACACGCCTTGAGTTGGCGTTGATCGAAATGATCTTCTGGCATCGGCCTGCTTGAACTACAAGGCCGCTCTGTGTCTGGCCCATTTGGGGGCGGCCCTTCAATCCGCGACTGCTCGTCGTTGATGCGTCGGTCTTGGAGTGCCTCCCCACGGTGCCTGCCACTGGGCGTGTGACAGAGCGAGAACTCGCGAGGCGGCTTTGGATCGGCGCATCAATCACTGTCGGAAATCGCCAGTCGTAGTCCGGACGCTTTCGTCCAGACGAGGGCGTCCGGACTACAGATTCGGCGACTGTTTGGCTGGGGAGATCATGCGGCGACGACTCAACCTGATCGGCGTGGTCTGTCTCGTGGTTGTGTGCCACGCGGGCTGTGTGATGGACCGTCGGCACGTTCCGCTCACACTGCCTCCCGCCGCGCGGCTGGTTGAGATCAATGGCACGGCTGAGATCGCCCCGCGACTTCAGATCGATCACGTGTTGCCTGCGTCGGCTCAGAGCGAACCGCGCAACGTGCTGGTTCTCTCGGGTGGCGGTGCCAATGGTGCGTATACGGCGGGCGTCTTGAACGGTTGGACCGCCAGTGGTTCGCGCCCGCAGTTCGATGTGGTGACGGGGATCAGCACCGGAGCACTGATCGCGCCGTTCGCGTTTCTGGGGTCGGAGTACGACGACAGGCTTCGTCGCAGCTATACGGTCTGTAAGGAGAGTGACATCTTCGAGCGACGCTGGTTGCTCGAACTGTTGTGGGCCGACTCCATCGCCGACTCGGCTCCGCTCCGTCGCAAGATCGCGTTCGAGATCACGACCGACGTGATCGCCCAAGTGGCGGAAGCCCACCGTGCGGGACGACGCCTCTACGTCGGAACGACCGACCTCGACACCAAGCGGCTCGTCGTGTGGGACATGGGAGCCATCGCCGACAGCGACGATCCGCAGCGAGTTCCCTTGTTCCGTAACGTGCTGCTCGCGTCGGCTTCCGTTCCCGGACTGCTGCCGCCGGTGGATGTGGACATCGCTGTCGATGGCCGGCGTCACACGGAATTGCACGTCGATGGCAGTGTCTCGGCGGCGCTCTTCCTGCAACCGGCGATGGTCGGAGTACACCCCGAGCAAGAGAGTCCCAGCGCGCGTGACGACGTGCATGTTTATGTGATCGTGGCGGGACAGCTTCAGCTTCCGCGCCGAGCGGTCCAGCGACGACTGACCAAGGTTTTGGAAGAGTCCGTCGGCGGCGTTCTGCAATCACAACTGGAAGGTGATCTGCTGAAGACGTACCTGCTGGCTCGATTCGCAGGAGCCGATTTCGCACTGACCTCCGTCCCGAAAGACCTCGCGTTTGAAGCCGGTTCGCTGGCGTTCTCGCCTCGCACCATGCAGCGTCTGTTCGACACCGGCTACGACCACGCGGCCACGCGCGCCGGCTGGCAATTCGTCCCCTCCAGCCTGACCCACGACGAACAAACGCCCCCCCGCCGCAGCGTCCAGTTCCGAGTGGAGCAAGCGGATGTGGCACAACAGGTGGATCGCCCATAGCGCGCCTGGCTCGCTCACTTCGGAGACCGGTGCCCGTGGGTAATCGCCACCGGAGGTCTGTCGGCGGGAATCACGACTGGGTGGTTGGTGCCGAACGCTTTGTTCGCCCCCAGTAGGTGTGATGTTGCGAATGTTGGGGCTTGGCGACTCAACCCCAGCCATAAGTTCCCGATCTTCACCTCGGCCTCGCCGAGACGCCCTGATGCCAAGCGGTATGTCGAACGAGAAAACAAAGGGGGAGAAACCGAATAGCTCCGTTATTGGCGGTTTTCGGTTCCTGACACCTTTGTTTTTCCACCTTTGTTTTTCGGCGCAAAAGAAACCGCCACCGCAAACCCCGCCGACCTTGCGAGACAGGGTGCGGATGGTCGGCCAATTGGGCGGCTTCGTGAACCGCTCGATCAACGCGATGCCCGGCGTCGAAACGATCTGGAAAGGACTTCAACGCCTGCACGACATGGCCCTCTGCTGGGACGCCTTCGGCCCAACCCATAGCGGGGAACTCAAAAAGATGTGTGGAACAACGAGGGCAACGCCCAGGGCTGTGAGTTACCGTGAATTTCAAGCCCTGAAAGGGCGGCACTATTCCTGTGAACATTTTAGGACCGCCCCTTCAGGGCTTCGAATTCTGTGACTCTCGGAACCTAGGGCGGCGCTCCCGTTGGTCGCTGGCCCTGGGCTGACTTAGGGCTGCCCCGTTGGGGCGGAAATCCAAAAGTGCGCAACTTCAAAACTCACGTTGCGGGTGGGTCTTTGATGCGGACGGTGGCTGGGCTTGCGAAACGGAACTCAGTTGGTACGAATTGCCACTTGACCGTGAATCACTCGACCGACCAGACACATTCCTTGAGGACGAGCCATGAGTGCCGAAGCCCGCGTTGCCGAGTTGAATCTCGAATTTCCACCCGCTCCGAAACCGGGCGGCGTCTATCATCCGGTCGTGATCGTGGACGATCTGGCCTATGTCTCGGGCCACGGGCCGATGCGCACGGACGGCACGATGATTACCGGCAAAGTCGGAGCCACGATCAACGAAGCCGAGGCGTACGTGGCCGCGCGGCAGGTCGGGCTAACGATGCTGGCGACGCTGCGGCGCGAGCTGGGGAGCCTCGATCGAATTGAACGCTTGGTGAAGACGCTGGGGATGGTCAACGCCGCGCCCGACTTCGGTCAGCACCCGCAAGTCATCAACGGCTTCAGCAACCTGATGGTCGAAATCTGGGGCGAGGTGAACGGCAAGGGGGCACGCAGCGCCGTGGGCATGGGTTCGCTTCCCAGCAACATCGCGGTCGAAGTTGAAGCGGTGTTCCAATTGAAGCCGCAGTGAGCATCTACCGAGGCCGCTCAACACACGGTTTGATGGCGCGGCTGAACCTAGTGGTGTGACAACTTCTGTATTGCGGGGTTCATTACTAGCCCGACGCGCAAGCGAGGGCTTCACTTTCGACAACGGTTTGCCCTCGCTTGCGCGTCGGGCTAGTTGTTGAACAAC
>JAYTGQ010000294.1:0-6288 GCA_043733345.1 Schlesneria sp. | reverse complement strand
CCACAACCCGGCCAACAACCATCAACCAAAACCAAAGTGAGTGCCATTGGGCGTCAGCCCCCCGGTTCTTCCAGCGAAGGGCTAACGCCCAAGAACCGAGGGGCTGACGCCGCCCCGCTCGGAAACCTCTCACTTTGTGCCGCGTGAGTGTCAACTTCCCCCGCCTGCGGTATCTCCTGAGCATCGGGCGCGTGGTCCGTGTTGTGATGCTGCGACCTAAGAGTGCTGTACGACCTCGACATCTTCATCAGTGCCTCGCGTCCCGTATGAGTGTGGTCGTGAGCAGCGTCGTTCAGCCCCGCTCTGGGATTCTCGAAACCAGTCTCTTGCAATTTTTGATGCGATCTCGGTAGCGTCTCGCCCGCTTTGCTGTTCTGGTGAAGTTTGCGGCGGCGTGAGTCTGGTACGGCCTCTGATTCTGCTTGCCGTTTGCTCAGTGTTTTTGTTGCTCCGTCGATTCGGCCGCATCCACTCTTGGTCTGTTGCCGTGCAGCGCTCTGCTGCTTCCCCCGCTCCCTTCTGAGGAATCTCGATCATGCTCTTGTCCAATTGGCTCGGTCAGTTGTCGTCCGGGGTTTGAAAGATAGGCAACCGGGGGGGGCTGATGCCCGACACGCGGCCCCGCCGTCGTCGTGAAGCGCTCGGCTCGACAGTCCCCGCGATGATCGAGGTCTTGGAAGAACGTTGTGTCATGAGCGAAGACCCGCTCAGTGCCATGATGACGCAAATGGGGGGAGGAACGACCGGCGGTGGTTCTTCCTACGCGCCTACCAGTGGATCGGGGACAACCGGAGCATCGAGCGGGACAACGAGCGGTTCCAACATGATGTCAAGTTATTCCACAACATCGGGGACTCCCGGTTATCCCACCGGTTCCACACCCACTTCGGGAGGATCAACGGGTTCGACAACCAGTTCGGGGCCTTCATCAAGCACCGGCGGTACACCGTCTGGTTCGATAGGGAGCGGCATTGTCACGAACAACCAGAATGGAGGAGGTTCGAACAACAACAACAACAACAACAACAACAATCAGCCACCGCTGACGCAGGGCGAGATCGACGATCTGATGGCTGAGATCGATCAGAGTGCGAACAATGCACGCGATGCGTATCTGGCTCTCAAAGGGGCGCTCGCAGGTGACTTGCAGGCGGCAGAAAACACGTTCGATCAAGCGGTGGATGCCGCCGATGGCGGGATGCTCGCCGCGTTGAATGCGGCTGGCGCAGCCACCCGTTCGGCCTTCGCTGGATACATGGCAACCCGGGAGGCCAACCGAGCTGCAGCTCAAACGTTGTTTGACACCAACGAGGCTGATCGAATCGCGACCCGACAGTTTGAGGACGCAGCAGCCGAGTCGGATTATCAGTCTTCGGTATCGACCGCGATCAACACATACGACACGGAAATCGGCAATACCCAAGCAGACTACGATGCCGCCGAGGCAACGGCACAGGCTGCTTTCGAGACGGCCATGTCCACGACACAGGCCGCCTATGACAGTGTCGCCACAAGCTTGTGGGCGGCCTATGAAGGTCTGACGGCTTCCGCTCAGTCTGCTTATGACGCAACGAGTCTGACGGCTTCGACTGCATTTGACACGGCAGCCACTACGGCGGGGACGGCTTACGATGCCTCGGCCGCCGCAGTCACGACCACACGAACAGCGGGTCTGGCGGCGTCTCAGGCGGCGCGCGATGCCGCACTGGCGGGAACTTCCTCGGGCTATGATGTCTCGTTCATGTCCGACCCTGCATTTCAAGCAGCCTCGTCCGGTTTGATCTCTGCGGCACAGGCGGCGCTCGACGCCGCGATCGACGGAATGGAGGCGGCGGCTCTCGCAGCAAATGCCGCCCGCGATGCCGCGATCTCAGCCGCCAACGCGGCGCGAGAAAGTGCCATTGATGCACACTTGACCGTCTTCAACACGACGGTCTCGTCGGCACAAACGACTCGCCAGATGGCCGTGGCCGTGGCGCAGGGCATGTTGGAGGCCACGAACAGCGCACTCGCCGCAGCCTACGACGCATCCGTCGTGAGCGCCGCCAACGACCTTGAGGGCGACATCGGTATCGCACTGAACACCTATCGCACCGGTATCGACACGGCCCTATCCGGCTACGACACGGCAGTACGCACGGCCAACGATGCGTATTCCTCGTGGGCCTCTACCCGTTTCGGCACCGGACCGACGACCGACCCGGTGACGGGGGCCGTCACCGCAGGATCGGGTGGGACCTATCAGGCGGATGTCGATACCATCGTGAATGCGGCCGAAGCTGGTATCGCGACGGCCAAGACGGCCTATCGAACCGCCATGGACGATGCCACACAAAACCGGAAGACCGCGACCGACGATGCCTACCGCGACTACGTCGATGCGATGCTGCCGCGCGGCTGGGACGATCCACGCTATGCTCGCCCGTGGGGCGTGGCCCATGCCGCTCTGGATCAGGCATTTCTCCTCTATCAGAACCTCGGCGATACCGCGCTGCTGAAGAGGAAGCTGATTACGATCCACAATACATTCATGCAGAGCTGGATTGCAGATGAAGTCTCGCTCGTGGAAACCGGCTTGCCGCTCAAGGAGACGCTCGTCAACGCCCTCATCAGTGCCGAGATGCAGGAACTCGAAGCGAAGGCCTCGGCCAGTAGTACTTATGCCTCCGCCATCTCCTCGGCCCTGACCAGCGTGACTGATGGTGTGTTGGGGTTGGAGTCCGGAGCGGCCCAGGCGGCGACGAGCGGAGCGACTGCCGTTGATACGGCGGTCGCTGATGCTGCGGCCACTTACGCCCTTGCGAAATCGACCGCTCAAAAGGGCTATGACGATGCCGTCAATACGGCCCGCAAGACCTATCAGAATGCCGTTGCCAACGCCCGCCAGACTCGATCAGACGGGGAAGCGGTCGCGCTTCGAACCCGGTCACTGTCGGTGAATGCGGCGGACCACCTACAGACGGCCGCCATCGAAGCGGCTGCGGCGGCTTGGGTTCTCGCCAGCGTCGCCAGTGAATCGACTCACCAAGTCGCACTCCAAGCGGCTCAGACCGCTTGTGAGACCAGCGCCACCGCCGCCGGATCGGCTGCTTGGGGATCGATCACGTCCGCCGTGACGAGCTACGTCAGTTCGGCCAACTCCCTGTACAGTGCGGCCCTGACGGCGGCGAATCCGACCGTCACCGACATCGGCACGATTGCGTCTGCCTTCACCTCCTACAACTCCGCCGTGGCCTCGACGTTGTTGGCCGCCGGAACCAGTTCAATCGATGCGGCCAACAGCTACAACGATACGATCTCCACCGCCTCCAGCGCCTATTCCAGCACGATGCTCGGAGCCGCCACAGCGTTCGTCTCCTCGCAATCGTCGGCCGCATCGAGCTACGTCAACGATGAGGCCGGTGAGTGGCGGACAGCCGCCGATGACACCGCGTCCGCCATCGAATCGCGCATCATGTCTGCGGCCACGAACGAGAAGGATGCCGTGGACCGTGCCGCCAGCGCCAGCTTCGATGCCATCACGTCAATTACTCAGGCCACCAAGGATCGGGTTGATCGGCGGACCAACGCTGCACGCGATGATTCTCAGTCCGCCAGCAACAGCTTCCGTGACAAATTCAATAGCGACATCTCCCAATCAGAAAGCGATCTCACCACGGCCATCAACGGAGTCATCTCCGCCGTGGGGATTGAACAGGGGGCGGATGCCGGTCAACGCTCGGCTGCGGTGGCCGCCTACAAAGCGAAGATGGCCACGCTGCTGTCAAAGTCGGTGGCGCTGGGCATTTCCTCCATCAAGGCTTCGACGGCAGACTTGAGAAAGGTCTCGAAGGACGCCCTGATGAACTGGTTCAACACGAACTTCACGCCGACTCCTCGTTCCACTTTCGTCACCCCCACACTCAGTTACCACCGCTTCGATCCCGGACTCGCCGGCTTTGAAGAGATCTTCAATCCAGCTCCGGAACCGGAACCGACCCTGCCCCCAGGCACTCCCACGCCACCACCTCCCCCCACCCATGCCGAGCCCCACGGCTCAGGCATTCGAAATGGGCTGGGAAATGCTCATGGGAGGGACCAAGGGCCTCGGTCACGGCGTGCAAATCACGGCCAACAATTTCACGTTCGGCATGATTACACCGCTGAATGAATCCACGAACCAACTCATCGCCGAGAACGCGCAACTCGGATACGGTGCCGCCGACGGAGCCGCTCGGTTTGGGCGCGACATGTTGATCATGGCAGGGACGATGGGAGTTGGCGGCGCTGCTGCCGGAGTGGTCCAGTGCGGCGGCTATCCCGGTCGTGCCGCGCAGATTTACAACGCTGCCACGGCGATGTACTCAGGAGTACAGGGAGGTCGTGCAGCCGCCAAGGGAATTGGCCGGATTCGTAACGGCGACTACGTCGGCGGAATCTTGAACTTGGGCGAAGCCGCCTTGGGCTTTATGGGCGCCGCCGGATCGGGCAGACTGGCGATCAAGCCGACGAACTGTTTTGTGGCGGGGACTCAGGTGGTGGTGAAGAGGGATCAGTCACTGGTCTTCGCGATCAACGGCTCGGCCGTGATGAGCGATGACGATGCGACCGCGGGTGTCACGGGTGTGGTTGCAGCCGCAGTTGGTGCAGCCTTACTGGCGGCGAAGACTCGGGCAGCGTCGGGCGAGGAACGGGTGGCGTACAACGCGCGACCTCGTGGAAAAAAGCGGGAAGATGATGACGATGCAGACTGGCCACTCGAACCGGCGCTGCCCCCGCCTGAACGGTCGGAGGCAAATGTGATCGTCGCCACCTCACCGGCAACCGTGACTTCACAACGACCGAGCAGCCGCAGGCTTTCCAAAGTCCTGACGACGGCGATGTTGCTCTGCTTTACCGTCGCAGGCTGGTGCTGGTCGGAGCCACTCTTCCGCCCCAGCCGCTTCGCCGCCGCGTCGTTCACAGTTGGCACACCCGTCGCCACGAGCGAGTCGCAGTTCACGACGAAGAACATCGAAGAGATCGAGGTCGATGACCTCGTGCTGGCCCGCGACGAACACGGCCAAGAAATCGGCTGGCGGCGCGTGGTCGAAGTCTACCGCCGCACGTCCGATCACCTGCGACACGTCACCTTCCGCGACGAGTCGGGCCGGGAACAAACCCTCGACACGACAGACGAACACCCGTTCCTGATCGCCAACCCGCACTCCGCCACCGGCGACCAATTCGTCAACGCCAGCCACCTCCGCCTCGGCGACAAAGTCCAATCCCCCGGCGGCACGCCACAAACCCTGATCGCCACCACCCGCACCGAACACCCCGCAGGCGTCCCCGTTTTCAACTTCCAGGTCGAGGGATTCCACACGTACTTCGTTGCCCAACACGACGACACGTCTCCGCTGCTGGTGCATAATGCGAACTACCCTGTGGGCACGCCTGGTACACTAATACGCGGTCCGGACGCGCTTGCGGGACCAGTTTCATTTGGAAAGAATTTTTCTACGAAGGTGCGGAAGCACATTGATCAAGTACGAAACCGAGGTTCAGCTCAAGACCAAATTCCTTCTCCTGGAAAAGGCGGCATGGACCGCGTTGAGCAAATCATTCGTGACCGTGTCGCGCAAGGTGGCGGGCGAGGCACCAGATATGCGGATGAGGCTGCTACTGCATTTGAAGATGGCGGCGTCACATATATATTTCGTCCAAACGGCGAGTTTTGGACAATACTAGGGAATTGAACAGATGACAACTTGTGATCCTCCACTACATTGGCAGCTCCCGCAATGGCATTCAGACTTCGGGAACTCATCGGCAGAGTTGGAACACCTACGCGAAATTGCGATTGCCATTTCTCGTGACACACAACACGTCGAGGTATGTCTTGAAATATCGGAGCCAGGCGTGATGCAATTGCAGATTCGCATCTCGGATAGAGTTCGTGTTGAGATCCATTCAATTCCAGAGATCCAGAAATGTGGTGATCGTCGATTCGCGATATTTGTCTCGCCCGGAACGAGCGCTGAGATGGAAGAGTATTTTTACTGCGTGGGCAAAGCCGTGGAATTCATTACTGAACTGGAAATGAAGTAAATCAATTGTGGCAAGTAAATCGTAACCGGGCAGGGTGGCCCGGCTTGATTTGTTGCGAGTGCCCGCCAGTTGAGATGTGCCACTGCTTCGGAGTCCTCGGAGAAGCATAGCAGATCAAAGGGGTCAGCAGATCAAAGGGGTCAAGCAGATCAAAGGGGTCAAGCAGATCAAAGGGGTCAAGCAGATCAAAGGGGTCAAGCAGATCAAAGGGGTCAAGCA
>JAYTGQ010000293.1:0-6299 GCA_043733345.1 Schlesneria sp. | reverse complement strand
CGGTGGCTCGCGGGTTTTTGCACTACTCGCTGCACCGTTTCGGCTGATCGCAAAAGTAGTGCAAAGACCTGAATCCACCGGGGCAAGCCCGGTGGGGTCGCTTGTTTCAGGTCTAGTGGTCCAGACCACGCCACTTGTTCATGATGAGAGGTTCAATCCGTTTATGTACCGCGTTTCGATTGGCTCCCGACTTGTCCCAGCGAACTCTCGATTGCAAGCCTGTGTGGCCGCGATGCTCTGGTTCGGCGTGTCCGGCTGCGGTTCATCGGCCACGCCGGTGGGCGAGAATGGCGGAGTCGATGGCAAATCGGCGGCGTCCACGGAATCGGCCGGATCGCCGATCGTCAATCCGCGAGACATCCCACCGGGGAAAGACAATCTGCTCGTGACGTTGAAGGTCTATTCGACTCCACCCGGTTGCCTCGTGTTTGTGGGGACCGATGTCGTGCGCGGAGACGGCGAGACCCTCGCGCAGACTCCGCTAGAAGTTCAAGTGCCGCGCGGGCGCGTGGTCATTTCGGTTGAGAAGCCGGGCGGAAGGCGGGCCTCGCGCGAGGTGGAAATGCCTGCCGTGGAAGAACTCGAGTTTGACGTGGAGATGCCGCTCGATGAGGGAGACGTGCTGGCGGATCCGCCGCTGCTCAACACGCCGTATTTTGAAGCCGCCGTCGGCCGGTCGCTCGAATTGAAATCGCTCAATTCGTCCGAGAAGGACTTCGATCCATTTGTCGAAGCGGACGGCAAGACGATCTGGTTTGTGAGCGATCGCGTTGGATTGCGTGGCGTTTACATGGCGACTCGCTTGTCGCCCTATCACGATTTCGAGGCACCGCAACTGGTGGGAGAATCGAGTGGGGCCGATCTCCCCGCATCGCCGTCCGTCACCGAGAACGGGCTGATGCTCGTGTACGCCGTCCCCGAGAAAGCCCGAATCTGGCAATTGACTCGCACCGACAACACGTCGCCGTTCAAGAAGAAGGAGATCATCCGGACAGACGAGCAGACCGATCGTGCGTGGCGTTCGTCACAAGTTTCCACCGATGGTCTGCGGCTCTATTGGACCGAAGAAGGGGGCGACGAACTGCTGTCGCGCGCGGCGGTGCGGGCGTCGAGTCGCAAGCTGTTCGGCAAGACGTTGAAGTTTGAACTGCCCGACCATCACCCGCATCTGTCGTCGGATGGCCTGCGTCAGTTTGCGTTCGACGGAGTGAAACTCCAACGGGCGCGACGGGGCTCGATCAAGCAGTCGTTTGGTCCGCCCGAAGTCATCGGCGAGTTGACGCTGACGAACTACAAGGTCAGCCCGCGGCACCGGCAGTTCTGGGTGACGGATGACGAGCAGTGGCTGTTCTACTGCGATGACCCTCGCACGGGAGGCGACTTGTTTCTCGTGCGGCTGAACGATGGGCCGGCGTGGGGAAGGTCGTTCGTCGGTAAGTCGATCGCGGCGAAAGCCGTCGTTGCGAAGTCCGCTGATGAACCGGTCCAGATGACCAAGCCGGTCGAAGCGCCCGTCGATCCGCTGACGTTGCCGCTCCCCTACACGACTCACTGGACCGCGTTGTCGAAACGGTTGGCGGCGGGTGACGGGGATGCGGCCCTCGCGCTGGCTCAACAAGCGTTGGGCAACGCGGCTCTCGCGCAGGACCGCACGCTGGTGACGTGGGACATCGAAGTGGCCGAACATGTCGCCGAATTCCGTCGCGATGTGACTCGCGCCGTCGAGGCACTCAAGCCGGGCGCGACCGTCCGCGTCGGTGGGACTCGTTACGACTTCGACCGCCGTGACGGAGACGAACTGCATCTCAAGTTGAAGGAGAAAGAGGTCGTCAAAAAAGTCGGCGACCTCGCGCCCGGTGATCTCGTCGTGTTGGCGGACTCGGGACCGGAGAAGGGGGACGCGGCCAAGGCGTTGCGGTGCGGAATTTATCTTCACTTTCAAGGCAAGCTATTCGACAAGGTTGCGGAGAGCTGGCTGAAACGCGCTGCGGGCGAAGGCGAGAGCTTCGTCGCACGACTTGCCGCGCGGTCGCTCATCCAAGGTCAGAAGGAGATCGCTCGCCAGAAATTCTCGGACGGGATCGGCTTCCTCGACGACGCGATCGCCGTCGCGCCGGCGTCCGATTCCGCGAAGCAGGCGGCGAAAGAAAAGGAGACGCTGTACGACAAACTCCAATGGGAACAGGTTGGCAAACGGAAGTGGAAGCGCGGTGAATTGGGAGATTTCCTCGCGGACGACGTGCGGTCGAATGGCTCGTATCTGAAGTCGGCCCAGCAGTACGGCAACTTAGAAGTGACGTGCGAATGGAAGGTGACTGGGCCGACGGCGATGGGTGGCGTCTACCTGCGCTACGATGGTCGTGGGAACCCGTTCGAGAACGGGGCGAAGATTCATCTGGCGAATGACCTCGCCCAGAAGAACGTCGATCAGTATTCGACCGGATCGCTGTTCGGTTCAGACCCGCCGTTGTCGAACGCCAGCTTGCCCGAAGGCAAGTGGAACACGCTCCGCATCCGCGTGCGAGGCGACAAGACACAGGTCGCGATCAACGGCAAGGACGTGCTGAAGGCGACGCTCGACAAGGATGTTCCCGAGCGTGGCCACGTCGTGCTGGACGGAGTGGCGGGCGGGATCAGCTACCGCAAGGTGCTGGTGTTTGAACTGCCGAAGGGTGAATGAGTCGTCAGGTTGTAGTCCGGACCACAAGCCCGACGCGCGAGCGAGGGCTTCACCGTCATCGAATGCCCAGCCTTCGCTTGCGCGTCGGGCTTGTTTTGAAATGCGATCGAGGGGTCCGGACTACGGCAGGAACCCGCGTTCGCGGAGTTCCTGAATGTTGTCCGGCGCGCTCTGCATGATGCGATCGCTGGCGTAGCGGAGGACGGCGAAGCCGGCCAGCGGTTGGGGAGCCGTCAGAATCGCGACGTGTTCCTCTTCCTCGTCATCGAGTTGCTTGTTGAGCTTCGCAACGACTTCTTCCACGCTGTCGCTGACGATCCGTTTGGGACCGCTCTGGTTTTGCAGTTTGAGGTTCGAGAACGATGCCGACCGCGCGAGAATGAACTGTGCGAGGTCTTCGTCTTCGGCGTCCTCAAAGAAGTCCTGGAACTCGGGCCGCGCGTTCTCCGGCGTGATAATCATCGGGCGCGTGATCTTGACCTCGCCCTTCGTGATGCTGACCGTCTTGTCCGCCCCCAGTCCCGATAGGACGAGGAAATACGGCAGGTCCGAAGCTCCGAACGTGAAGAGCGAGTAACGGACAGGCCGGACGATCTCGACCGCCTCCCAGGCCGCTCGAAACCGACGCTCGTTGCCAAAACCATCGAGAGGAAACACGGTGACGACTCCCAAAAACACAGACCAGACCGACGAACCGATCTTTCAAGCGAAGACACGGCCCAGTTGAGTCGATGCTTCGGGCGAACACAAGTGAAGTCCCTGTCACACCGTCAGAGTCATGGCCTTGCGATACCTCACGCGGTCTTGGATGAGAGTGAAGAGTCCGGGGGCTTACGCCCAATGGCACTCACTTTGAGCGGCAAGGCGCTAGCCGCCGGTGTGAGGCAGTTGATTTTCCAAGCAAAGAACCGGCGGCTAGCGCCTTGCCGCTCAGTCGGCGAATGACAAAGTGAGTGCCATTGGGCTTACGCCGCCCGGCTCACCATGAATGTCTCATCGAAGACCGTGTGAGGTATAAACGTCGGGTGTGTGGAGTCTGCGGAACACACCGGCATTTCACGGGGAACTCGGTGCATTCCGCCGACTCCACGTACCCTCCACGTTTGCCAAGACTCAAACGGGCATTGGCCCTGTCACATCGTTGCACCTGCTTGACAGTCCCGAGGTCTGCCAGAAGAATCAGCCGCTCTTCAAGAGAGTTCGTGTCGAGCATTCACTTGAACCTGCCACGCTGCACCGTCGCCTCCGACGGCAGCTTTACCCGGACTTCGATTTCGACAGAGGAAGGACCACATGAGCGGACCGATCGTGCGAACGGGGACGACCCCGGAATTTTGGAAGAACTACGACGCCATTTTCGGCGACAAGAAGAAGGCCGCCGCTCCGAAGAAGGCTGCCGCCGCCAAGCCCGTGGTCGCTGCCGCCAAACCGGTCGCAGCCCAGCCAGTGAAGAAGGCCACCAAGAAGGCGGCGAAGAAGAAGTAATCCAGCGGAGCCATTCGCTCGAAGAGAAGCCCCCGTTCCTACGGGGGTTTTTCGTTGAATGAATCCAAATGGACGGTGGCGTCTGGCCCGCGTTGTTTACCGTAGACGGTTGAGGATGGCACATTTCACACTAACCCGAAGCGTAAGCGAGGACTGGTGTTGCCTCCTCGCTTACGCTTCGGGTTAGTGTCCGTTTCAACCGCCCGCGTTGTCATCAAGCTTGGGAACTGAGATGCCAGCCGCCGAAGTCCATGCCCAGCCTGCCACCTCACCGTCGTGTGACTGGCCGCTCATCGCGGCCGTCTGGTTGAGCCTACTCGTGTACGGAGCGATCGCCGCGCCGATCCCGGCTGTGAACGAACCACACTATCTCACCAAGGCGCGCCATTTCTGGCAGCCCGAGTGGTGCGCGAACGACTTTTTTCTCACGTCGCCCAATGCACACTCGGTCTTCTTTGTCACGATCGGTTGGCTGACGCCGTGGTTGTCGTTCGAGCAAACCGCGTGGGTCGGACGCGCAGTGACGATGCTCGTGTTGGCCGTCGGTTGGATCAATTTGGTCTCAACGATGTTGCTGCGGCGCGAGGCTCCACTGCTCGCGTGCTGGATGTTTCTCGCGCTGCAATCGTGCGGCAACTTGTCGGGCGAGTGGCTCGTCGGCGGGATCGAAGGCAAGGTCATCGCCTACGGGTTGTTGTTCGCGGCGCTCGGTCAGTTGTTGAGAAGCGATTCCCAGACACCAACCCGAAGCGTGAGCGAGGACGTGAGCGAGAACGATTCTACGCGGGAGAAGACGGCATCCTGGCTGACGCGCTGGATTGCATCCTCGCTTACGCTTCGGGTTGGTGTGGAAGGCCGATCACCTGCGCGGGTCGTTCGCGCGGGAGCCTTGGCCGGACTAGCCATCGGGTTTCATCCGGTGGTCGGCGCGTGGGGTGTGCTGGCGTTCGCGGGAGCGACGTGGATGAAGTGCGCGTTCGATGATCGGCGCGAAAACACAGACTCATCAAAGCCTGACGCGCCAGCGAAAACTGTTCGACCGAACCTTCGCTGGCGCGTCAGGCTTCAGTGGGCGGTAGACCAACGCGGGCTGCTCGCACTGCTGTTTCTCTCTCTGCTGGCTCTGCCCGGCCTCGTCCCCGTCGTGCAGTTGCTGCTCGAACCGGCTCCCGACGCGACGAAGCGCGCCGCGACTTACATTCAGGTTTACTACCGACTGGCTCATCATCTCGACCCGATGCTGTTCCCGCTGCGAGCGTATGCGAGTTATGCGGTCCTGCTGTTGGTGTGGGGAATCGGCTGGAGGTCTGAGGCTCGTTCGGATGCGCGGCGGATGTTCGATCGCGTCGTCGCGTGGTCGGTGGTGTTTGCCTTGGCGGGGCTGCTCGTGGGAGCGGGGACTCGCCCGGCCGCGACGATGCCGTGGTTCATGGAGCGCGCGGGGTTACTCAAGTTCTATCCGTTTCGATTGGCCGATGTCCTCGTGCCGCTGGCGGTGAGCGTCGTGGCTGTGAGTGAGCTGTATCGAAGAACGTGGCCGACGCTCACAAGTTGCCTCTGTGCCGTGTTGTTCGTGCTGGCTCTCGCGCGGGCCCACTCGGTCGTCGAGACCAACCGCTACTCGGGCGAACTGCGAGCCGACTGGATTGACGCGTGTCAGTGGATCGACGGACATCTGCCCGACGAGGCGGTCGTGCAGGCTCCCCATAACGGCTGGGCCTTCAAATGGTTTGCCCGGCGGGCCGAGTTCGTCGCCTTCAAAGATTGCCCGCAGGACGCCGCTGGAATCGTCGAATGGAACCGCCGGCTGATCTTTCTGAAGAAGTGGTACGAGGACCAGTACCTCGACCAGTTCTACTCGGCGGCGGAACTGCGCAGCCTGCGTCGCGCAACGGGCATCACGCACCTGCTGACCGACCGGCTGGGTCCGCTGGAATTGGAACCGGTCTACCGCAACGAGACGTTCCAAGTCTACGACCTCTCGTCGCTCGATTGAGTGAATCAGCAGTGGTTCGATGTGGATTTCATCCCGAAAGGATGGCAGATGTGACCGACACAAGTCGGCGTAGGGTGGGACAAGCTCGCTTCGAGCGCCGGCCCACCAGTATGTGTAGTAGTGTTACATGGTGGGCCG
>JAYTGQ010000292.1:0-6313 GCA_043733345.1 Schlesneria sp. | reverse complement strand
GAACACTTGCCGCTCGCTTTAGTGCGAGGCCCCGCGTCCCGCCGGGTTCACGTCGTACAAGTTGCCTTGAGCATCGAAGGCCATGTCGAGCGGATCGGTCAGTGCGGTCAGATCGTCTCGACCGGCCAGTTCCGGGAGATACGCTTCACTGACGAGACACTCGGCCAGTTGCAGCGTGTTGGCGATCTGGATGACGCGCGACTGTGGCGCTTCGACGAGTCCCACCGTTTGCAGCGCGGCCGAGACGACTTCGCGGTCCGTCTCGAATGCGATCGGCGTCATCGCGGCGGTCGGGTGCAGCCCGGTGAGGCAGTTGATCGCGGTGATCTTGCGGTTGATGGAATCGACCGTCCGCTGATTCGTGAACTCGGCCATGCCGATCCCTGTCGCATTGCCGTGCGTTTCCTCGGTCAGTCCGCGCACGAAGATCCTTCGGCACCGAGCGACATCTTTGTCGGTGGCGGCGTGATCGTTGTACTTGCGACCGATGACGTTCGTGTCCATCCCCGTGCCGCTCATGTTCTTGCCGATGCGGTCGATGATAAGCAGATCGGCGGAGGCAAACGGCAGGCGCGGCAACCACTGCACGGCCAACTTGAGCAGTTCCTTCTCCCGCTCGAAGAACCGCGATGGGGCGACCGCTTCGAGCAGCGCGGTCTCATCGTAAGCGTTCTCGACGATGGCAAGGCCCCCCGCGACACGGCACTTCTGAATCACCGACGAGGCCACCGCCGTGATGATCTCCATGAAGCTGTAGTCGGCGATCGCGCGATGGTAAATCTTCGCTCCCGCGTGCTTGCCGAGGCCGATCAGCATCATCTTGTGCAGGCCCGACTCGATGTCACCCACGAAGCCGGTGTGCGGTTTGACTCGGCCGACAATCAGCACATGATCGGCCAACGAGGCGTGCTTGTCGAAGTGAACTGGAATCCCCTGCGGCGTCTGATCGACGATGACCGTCTCCATCGACGAACGGACCTCGCACCCCATCGCAGCCGGCGTGATGCCGTATCCGGCGAGAATGCCCAACTGCCCTTCCGCCGTTCCGCCCCCGTGGCTACCCATGGCGGGAACGATGAATGGAATCGCTCCAAAACTCTTCACGTGATCGACCACCGCGCGTGTGATCTGCCCGATGTTCGCGATCCCACGACTCCCCGCTGTGATCGCGACCGACTGCCCGGCACGAATCGTCTCACCCAGCTTCAGCGTCGCGAGTTGAGCGTGAACTTCTGCGGAGACATCCGCCACACGACGGGCATCAAACTTCTGACGAACACGAATCATGCGGGGGAAG
Organism: Schlesneria sp.; assembly: GCA_043733345.1. Classification (GTDB taxonomy): domain Bacteria; phylum Planctomycetota; class Planctomycetia; order Planctomycetales; family Planctomycetaceae; genus Schlesneria. Next base: position 5,016 of record JAYTGQ010000292.1, on the reverse strand, counting down.
GTCATGGTTTGCCGATCTATGAAGAGTTGGAACGAGTCAGTTCGAGTGGCACAACGTCTATATCGCTCGCGGGTGAGAATGGCACATTTCACACTAACCCGAAGCGTAAGCGAGGACGTGCTTTGCCTCCTCGCTTACGCTTCGGGTTAGTGTCAAGTTCTCCCGCGAGCGGTATATCTCCGACAGCCCCCGTGTTCCACCACGCGAACCGATCCGGTCGCAACCTTGTCGTTCCGACTCGCCGTGGAGTATCTCGTCACGACACGAACGTTCCGCGCCTCTTTTTTCCCGCGTGATTCATCATGTTCCCCTCAGACGCTGACAGCTTGGAGGTCTCGCCCCGCATCCGCATCGCGTGCCGCGAGTTCGAGTGGGGCGTGGCGCGCAGTTCGGGACCGGGCGGGCAGAACGTGAACAAGGTCAACTCGAAGGTCACGCTCCGCTGGCCGTTGTTTGAATCGGAAGGCTTGCCCCCCGACGTGCGCGAGCGGTTCGTCGCGGCGTACAAGCGACGGCTCACGACGGAAGGGGACTTCGTGATGAGCAGCGAGCGTTACCGCGATCAACCCAAGAACGTGGCCGATTGTTTGGAGAAGCTTCGCGAACTGTTGCTCTCGGTCGCGACGGCTCCGAAACCGCGCAAGAAGTCCAAGCCCACGAAGTCCTCCAAACGCCGCCGCGTGGCCGACAAACGGTTGAACAGCGCGACCAAGCAAAGCCGCCAAACGCCGCGCACGGACGAGTAGTGGGAACACGTTGTTTAACCGCATGGGCCACGCCCCGCGCGTGGAGTGACGTTGTCAGAAGTCCGGCTTTTCTTAAAGCCGGACTTCTTGTTTTGTTGTTGTAAAAGCGGTTGCTGGTGTTGAATGGAAGTTTGGTCAGTGAAAGGAAGTCCGGCGTTAAGAAAAGCCGGACTTCGAGTTCACGCCGCGCGGCCTTTGCGGCGGTAGTACTTCGTCACTGCGGTGCCGGGGTTGCCGGTCACTTTGCCATCGACGGCTTCAACCACATACGAGTTCGACAGCACGCGGAAGAAGATGAGTAGCAGGAACGCGCCACCGGTCCCCGCTCCAAAACCGATGGGGCTGATCGGCGTGATCTTGAAGCTCGTGTCGAACAGCAGCACGGTTCCACAACCGATCAAGCTTCCCGCGATCCCCATCATCAGCGTGCCGATCGCACCACCGGGATCGCGACCCGGCATAATGGCCTTCGCCGTCAGACCGACCAGCGTGCCGAAACCGACCCACATCAAGAGTTCATGCGCGGCGTGTTCGAGGACTTGAGCCAGTTGTGGATCGGCCATGATGCGTCTCGCGGATTGAGTCGGATGGTACTGAGCGGCGGCATTCGCCGGAGTGCGTAAGTTTGGCACCTACCAGAACGGCACATGGTCTCGAATCGGACGCTCCCGACCAGCATGTCGAGAAAAGACGGCATGCTCGGCAGCGTCGGTGCCACTTCGCCCAGTCTGCCACGGGGGCTACTCAAGGCGAGTGGAACGAGTTCATTTGGTTTTCATGGCTCTCCACCAGTTTCGTGGGCTAGGCGACTCGCCTGCCTTCTTCTCCACAACAGAATGGCACATTTCACACTAACTCGAAGCGTGAGCGAGGACTGGTGTTGCCTCCTCGCTTACGCTTCGGGTTAGTGTCAGCTTCCACCGCGTGCGGTATCTCAGCCTTGAGCGGCAACGGGCGCGTTCGGCAACTCGGCCTTCCATTCTTCGTACCACTGTCGGATCTGTTGACCGCCGTCTTTGGGAGGTTGATTGACGCCGTGCCAGGCGAGGTAGGCGTCTCCTTCGGCGGAGATCATGACCAGGCCGGTGAGTGCCTTGGCTCGCTGGAGTGCGGCGAGGGCTTGAGTCGGTGTTTGGGCGATCGGGCTGCCGACGTTGAGCGACGTGTTGACGCTGACTTCGACTCCCACGCGGCGACCGAGAGCCAACAAGTATGCGTGGGTGAACGGGTCTTGCTCGGGGCGCACGATCTGAATGCGGGCCGTTCCGTCGTGATGAATGACGGCGGGAATTTTGGCCTTGGCTTCGGGACGGGCGAGGACCGTGAGGACCATGTAGTTGTAGGCGTTGTAGTCGTCGTCCACCGCGCCGGGGGCGAGGACGAAATACTGCTCGGCCGCAGCACGCGTCATCATCGGGGCGAGCGGGCGGATCGGCTCGCGATTCTTCACGCGGAGATTGATGTTCTCCAGAGAATTCGGGTTGCACGGGTTCGCGATGATCGAGCGATGCCCCAACGCACGCGGACCCGTTTCCGCCGCTCCCTGGAAGATGCCGAGAACTCCATCACGCGACAACACGAACGCCACGAAGTCGGCCACGTCGAGCAGCGTCTGTGGAACGGAGGTGTCTCCCAACGGCAGGAAGCCGATCTCGGGTTCGGCCGCGAATGCCTCCGTGATCTCGGCGCGCGTCGGTGGCAGACCGCAGCAGAAGGCATGTTGCATCGGCGCACCGGGCTTGGCTCCCGCTTGCAGGGCGAAGTTGTAGGCGGCTCCCAGCCCAACACCCGCGTCGCTGGGAATCGGCGGAATCCAGATGTGCAGACAGGTGTCCTTGCCGAGGTTCCGGCGATACCACGCCTGGTCGAACCGCGCGGCCAACTGCATGTTCGCCAGACCATTGAGCGCTGTGCCACCGGTCATGACGAGGCGATCGCTGCCCGTGGACCGAATCAAGTGATCGACGATGTGGAAGAGCGCGTCCTCGAATACCAACTGCGTCGCGGCGGCCAGATCGACTCGCTCGCGCGTGATGGCCGAGTGCTGCACGTCCTCAACCTTGAGGACCGCGTCGGGGTTCCACATCCGTTCGGGCGGGATTGGTTCGCCGAGCAAGGCGCGCGTCGCCTTGTTGTACGGTCGCAGCTCACCCGCGTTTTGCCAGTTCACCAACGCGCGATTGACCTGCACTTGGCCGTTGTCACCGAAATGGAGCATTTGACGCAGTCGCCGATAGAGGGGGTTGGTCAGCCGATCGTGATCGCCCCACGCGACCGCTCCCATATAACGGCCTTCACTGCTGAGCGTTGTCCAACCCCCTTGAGTCGAACTGATGATCGAATAGAAGGCTCCCAGCGAGTCGATCATGCTGTAGTTCTTGCTCAGCACACGCAGTTGACCCTGCTCGGCCACGTACAGCGAGATCGCTCCTTCGTCACCGAAGCCATCGAGTACCGTGACCATCACCGGCTCAGGGCTGTTTCCAAACGGCGAAGTGGCGAGACCGACGGACGCATGATTGTCGTGGTGCGGCAGCGTGATGAGCGGCACACGGCCCGGCAGCCCAAGGTCTTTCGCAAGCTGGACCTGAGCGCGACGGACTCGGCCCCCCAACTTCAAGAACGGCACCTTCGGACAGGCGGCCGGATTGATGAGCTGCAAGCTGGTCGGAAAATGCTCGAAGACCGCCTTCAGCGAGAACGCGCACATGGCCGGATAATCCCACCCGGCAACAAACGCATGGATGTCACGCGCCGTCAGCCCGCGTTCCTCCAGCCGCCGCTTGAGCAGCGCGACGCAATGCGCGGGATAGCCATCGAAATGCTTGATCCCGGTGAAGCGTTCTTCCTCATCATTGGCCAGCAGCCGAATGCCGTTCGCGGCGGAGACCTCGATCAACCCAATGCCGCAGTTGTGCCCGGACGTGACCAAGCCGACGACGTAAACGGTCTCGCCGCGAGCCAGCTTCTGCCGCATCGACTCCCGCCGCTCGCACGTGTACGGACTCTGGCTCCGATGCACGCCGCACAACCAATAGGGCAGCCGGTAGAAGGGCTTGGAAATCTGATGGGCTAGCCAGCCGAGCCAGGGAGTCGAAGGGCCAACGCGGCCAAATGTTTCAGAAATCGTGTCACCTCAAATGTTCAATGTCGCGAGCACCGGCCTCGCAAAAACGGCCCGTGAGCTGCTCCGAGCAGCTCAAATCCCAACAGCGCGCCTGGGCGGGGATCATGTCATAGACCGCACTATTCGCCAAGCAGCGTGCGTAAAACCATCTAGTCCCACCCATCTCACAACGCACCCGTACAATCGATTTGTCTCACCGAGCGGCCGTTCGCAGGACCAATCGAGAGTTGGTCGTTTGCGTTCAACCCACGGGACCATTGTGATCGTCGTACCAATTTTCAACGACGAGGCCCGGCACTCTCTGGAAATGTGAAACGTTGTTGGTGACGAGTACGGCAGTCACGCTCAAGGCCTGCGCCGCGATCAATGAGTCCATCGTTCCAATCGGCTGTCCGATCAATTCCAGTTCTCGATGCAGTCGGCCAAAGTGACTGGGACACCACACCGCATCGAAAGCGAAGGCTTCAAACGGAGCACAGATTTTCTCGACCGCGAGCATCTCCTCCCGATACCTCCCGATACCTCCCGCCCCGTCGCACGCCGTATTCGAGTTCCGCCACAGTGATGGCCGACACACCAATCGAGTGCCCCTCGGAAATCACTGCGCGGCAGCGCTCCATCAATCGCACGGCTCGCTCTCGCAAATCCAAGTCACGAACCGATTGCTTCAATCCGCGAATCATGAAGATGATCGAGTCCGTGTCGAGCAGATAGATCATGGGAGGATGTCCAATTCATCGTCTCCAGCAAGCGACCGACCATTGGAAAAGCAGTCGTCATCAAGCTCCTCAATCCCTTCGAGAAATACGTCCCACGGATCGCGCGATAGGACGAGGAAACCCAGTCGAGTCTTCTTGAAGTAGACTCGTTCCCCACTCACCTCGAAGCCATTGGGGAGGCGAACCCACTGCCCTTGCTCATCGCGCTCCACTGCAACACTGGTCGTCATTTCAATTCCCTCCTCTGAGGCCACCCATGCACTCTGGTCCCACTGCGCGGTTCTGTTGTCTATTACTGACGTTTCCGACAAAAGTTGCAAACAGATGAGCCGGGCGGCGTCAGCCCAATGGCACTCACTTTGGCATTCTGTGAGCGGCACGGCGCTAGCCGCCGGTTCTTTTCCAGCTAAGAAACCGGCGGCTA
>JAYTGQ010000291.1:0-6314 GCA_043733345.1 Schlesneria sp. | reverse complement strand
GAATTCGCAAGAATTCAGCCTTTTCGGCACCTGCGAAGCCCCTGAGTTCTTGCGAACTCAGCTACAAAACGCGAGTGCGCAACTTCAAAACTCACGCTTCGGGTTGGTGTTGCGGGAGCGGCACTTTCTGCCGCTCAGCAATGAGTCGTTGAAGTCCGCGTTGCCTCGGTTGAGGGATTTCTCTATAGCCTCGCGCGGTCGAGGCTGACACGAACCCGAAGCGTAAGCGAGGAACGCGACAAACTTCGTCGTTGACACTTCGGGTTCGTGTGCCAAAGCGACAAATGTGTCAGCCTCGGCCGCGACAGGTATCGCCTCGCGCCCTGTCCTTTCTGGCCTCGTCACAAGGATGTGATGCCATGTTTGTTTCGCTGCTATTGCCGCTGGTGATCCTTGGCTCTGGGCCGGTTGCGGCGGTGTCGTTCGCCACCTGTGTGCGTCCGGCGGCGAAGAGCGTCGTGCCGATGATCGAACATGTGGTGGGAGCGGCTCAGTCCGCCGACTTCGATCGGATCACCGAGTGGCTGCGGCGGTGGGAGCGGGTTTCGCAAGATCACCCCGCGCTGTCACTCACGCGCCGCGATCTGTTGCGGCATCGTGTCTCGTTGGCAGTGAACGCTCACGCGGCCACGGCCGTGGAACACTTGGCGGGGCAGGTGCAGGCCACCAAGCTCCGCGAGACGTTTGCGTGGACAGTCATCACTCGCGACGCCCACCAAGTCTGTCTGGAAGCAACTCCGCAGGATGAGACCGAGCAACTGTTCTATGGCACGATCCAAGTTTGGCTCGACGTGACATCGGGCGCGCTGGATGAACTCCGAGTCACCGATCGTCTCGGCCAGACACGCATCACCTGTCAGCACGAACGAACAACGCAGCCGTTTCCGATCCGCCTCGTCAGCGCGAGTGAAGAGGACGTTGGCTACTCAACGGTGACCAGTGACGATCTGCCATTGCCGCTCTCGTTCAAATAGGTCTCGTTTTGAAACCCCACCCCGCTTGTCGGGGTGGTTTTCAGGTCTCTGCACTACGTCAGCATCGAAGTGACTGCGAGTAGTGCAAAGACCTGATTCCACCGGGGCAAGCCCGGTGGGGGTGTGTATCAAAACGGCAGACTCAGCCGACGACGAAGACGGTCTGGGATCTCGGGCCGTGGGCACCGATGACGAGCGACTGCTCCACATCGGCCGTCTTCGAGGGGCCAGCGATGAATGTGCCGAAGCCCGCCTCGCGGAACTCAAGGCGTTCGTAGGCTTGGTGCATGTTGTGGATGACATCTTCCGCACGCACGACGAACGCCAGATGCTGGCACAGGAAATAGATCACGCGGTGCTTGAGGCCTCGATCGTGAACCCAGCATGCCGCGTTCTCGGCCACGGCGAACTCGCACGGCAGGAGTGCGAAGTCGATGTCTTCCAGCGCGTGCGGATCGTCGATGGCGTCGAGGTCCACGCTGGACGCTCCCGCGCCGGGAATGCGTGAGACCGTTTGCTTCGCGGCGACGTAGACAGGAATCGCATCGAGTTCCGCATTGATTGCCTCAATGTTGGGGACTCGCACGCAGCGACCGCCGATCATGTCGAGCACGCTGGCAAACTGAGCGATCGGATCGGGGTACTCGATCCACGGCCCGGTCAACTCGGGAAGTGGCGTACTCTCAATCAAATGCTTGCGGACGGAGGCGAGGATCTCATCGCGTGACGACGGCATGGTGATGGCGACCGGTCTGTGGAGCTAAGGATTTGAAACGCGAATCGACCGATCCACCGCAACGCGGTCGGTCTCATCGTGGTGGCGGAGTCTACCGAGTGAACCGGCGGTTTTCAGCCTGTTGAAAAACGTAGAGTAAGCCTCCGGCTTGCTCGTTTTCTCGCTGCCAAGACGGGCAAGCGAGACGCTTACCCTACGTTATTCAACAGGCGGTTAAACGATGTACTCAGTGTCCTGCCACGGATCGCAGGACGATCGAAGTCAGGTAATCGAGAACACCTTGCGGCTCGACATCTTGCAGCACGTCGATGTTGTTGCGCCACTCGGGCTTCGCCCGGCGGTCGAAGATCGTCATGCCGCGTGTCAGCTTGCCGTGCGTCTCCACATCAAGGGCCATCGTCGCTCGTTGGAAGAGTCTCGGCCGAGCAATTGACGCGAGCGCCGTCACGTCGGGAAGCCACATGCCTTCCACGCCGAGATGCTGGTGGTGTGCCCGCAGCGCGAACGGAATCAACTGCCGCAGCAAGTGTCCGCAGCGTGTGTCGTCGGTCAGATTGAGACGGTGGAACTGCTCGAACGTGAGCATCGTGCGCTGGCTGACATCGAGCGGGACGAGGGTTTTCGTGGCGGGATACTTCAGCACCAACCGAGCCGCTTCGGGGTGATGCAACACGTTGAACTCGGCGGCGGCAGTGATGTTGCCCGGCGCGGCGACGGCCCCCGCCAGCGAGACCACTCCCAGCAGGTGGCTGAAGAATTCGGCATCGCGATCGCACGCCAGCGCCAGGTTGGTGAGCGGCCCGAGCGTCAACAACACGATCTCGTGCGGATACTGTCGCACCAGTTCGGTCAACAATTTGGGGGCGTCTTTCGGGTGATGCAGATCGGCGACTGTCGGAGTCCAATCGCCCAAACCATCCGGACCGTTCAGACATCGCTGCCGAGTGTGCCACGCGGGAGACTCTGGAAAGTCGACCTCCGCCTCCTGCAAACGCTGCCCCGAATCGGCCACACCGATGCGTGGCCACTTGGGCGGATCGAGTGCTTCGACCACCGATTGTAGGTTGCGTCCCGCTTGCACGGCCGACACGTTGCCACCGACGGCCGTCAGCGCGATCACGTCGAGATCGGGGTCGAGCAGCGCGAGGGCGATCGCGAGGGCGTCCCCAATTCCCGGATCGGCATCAATGATGATTTTTTGCGACATGACGTGGTTCTCGGATAAGCGGGACCGACCGGAATATCGAGCAGACGAGCCGCCGACTCGAACAATTCTCATTGATCCGAAACGGAGTGTTGTGATTCTCGTGAGGTCGGTTTGTAACCTGCACCACGGGTTTTTCAATGCGCGGTTCGACTTCGCCGGAAAACCGGGGCTATCAGTCTGTTGAAAAAGGTAGGACGGGCACTCTTGCCCGGCGGTTTTTATACTTCACGCGGCCGAAACTGACACCAACCCGAAGTGTAAACGAGGACGCAACTCACATCCTCGCTTACGCTTCGGGTTAGTGTGCAGTGGTCGCAAATGTGTCAGTTTTGGCCGCGTGAAGTATAAGCTGAAAGATGGGCAAGAGTGCCCGTCCTACAGGGTTATTCAACGGACTGCTATACTTCCGCCCCTCGATGCCCTCTCGCCCCTTGCTCTTCCACTCTGCTTCTTTCCTCGTTTTGCGTGCGGTACTGCGATGTATGTGTCTGTCACCTGCGCTGGCTGCGGTCATGCGTTTCGAGTCGATGCGAAGTTCGCTGGGAAGCGTGGCAAGTGCCCCAACGCGGAATGCCGGCAGGTCTACACCGTCCCCAAGCCGACGACGAAGTCTTCCGCCGATGACGACGATCTCTGGGATGAGCGATTGCCGGAAGAGGACTCTGATCTTGGTGACTCATCACGCGGTGGAAAGTCTCATGCGGGGAACAGCCTGTCGTGGGGGAAGGCCGCGAAATCGAAGGGGAAGGGACGGAAGGCCGAGTCCGTTTTCAGTCGTCTCGACCGGATGTCGTTCTTTGTCGGGGCAGGTGTCGCGGCAGTGGTCGCGGTGCTACTCATGGCGATCGTCCCGATGGCGTCCTCGAAGCGGGCGAGCAGTAGTGAGTCCACCCCGCCGAAGTCGAGCTATGTGTCCGACATTCAGCCGGTCGTGAAGAAGTACTGCGGCGAATGTCACGGCGGCGACAATCCTGAAGCGGGAATCTCGTTTGCGAAGTACGCGGACGAAGCGGCTCTGCTGAAAGATCGCAAGACGTGGGAGCGGAGCTTTCACATGATCTCGGAAGGGATCATGCCTCCTGCCGACAGCCCGCAACCGACGGCCGATGAGAAGACGAAGCTGATCGAGTACCTCGAACAATCCTTGTTTCGGATCGACTGCACGAAAGTGTCGGACCCCGGCCGCGTGACGATCCGCCGCCTGAACCGGACCGAATACAACAACACGATCCGCGATCTGGTCGGTGTGACGGTACGACCTGCGGACGACTTTCCTTCGGATGATGTCGGCTATGGCTTCGACAACATCGGCGATGTCCTCTCGCTCCCGCCACTGCTCATGGAGAAATACTTCGATGCGGCGGAAAAGGTCGCGACGGAAGCGATCTCCGTTGTCGATCCCAATCGTCCGCCCGAACGGCAGTTCACCTCGAACGAAGTCCAGCGAAGCGGGGTCGCGCACTCGCATGGCGATGACGCGCTGATCCTCGTGTCCGAGGGCGATTTTTCGGTGGAGATCAACGCGGCTCAGGCAGGGACATATGTGCTGAAAACGAAAGCGTCTGAGACACCGGCCGGTTCGGATCACGCTCAGATGGAGTACCGTCTCGACGGCAAGTCGCTTCAAAAGTTCAGCGTTGCGGTAACTGAACCGAAGACGCAAGCGTTCGAGTTTCGCTTCGCTGTCCCGCAGGGAAAGCACAAGCTGTCGGTCGCGTTTCTCAACGACTTTTACGATGAGAAGGCGAAGGACAAGAACCGGCGGGATCGCAATTTGATCGTGCGTGACGTGCAACTTGTCGGGCCGGTGGAGTTCGATGCGAGCGCGTTACCCGCGTCGCACAAGCGGCTGCTCGCGGCGGTCCCGAGTGCAGACAAGAGTCTTGCGACGGCCGCACGAGAAAACCTGCGGCCGTTTCTGCGGCGAGCCTTTCGACGCCCGGTCAGTGAAGTCGAAGTGACGCGGTTCGTTGAACTGGTCGATCAGGCGATGAAGCAGGGCGAACCGTTCGCGTTCGGGATGCGTTTGGCCGTCACGGCGGCACTGGTTTCGCCGCACTTTCTGTTTCGGATTGAGACCGACAAGAACCCGAACGACTCGTCCGACAAGCACAGTCTCAACGACTACGAGTTGGCATCGCGGCTCTCTTATTTTCTCTGGAGCAGCCTGCCCGACGACGCACTCTTGGCGAGTGCCGAACGGGGCGATCTCCACACCGATGCGGTTCTCGACGAACATGTGCGACGGATGCTGAAGGATTCGAAGTCGCAGGCGCTCGTCGATAACTTCGCCGAACAGTGGCTCCAACTGCGAGTCCTCAACGAGATCACGCCCGACCCGAAGCGGTTCCCCGAGTTCAACGCTGAGCTGCGCGAAGACATGAAGCACGAGACCCGCCGGTTCTTCGAGCATGTCATGCGTGAAGACCGTTCGATCTTGGAGTTCCTCGACGGCACGTACACGTTCGTCAACGAACGGCTCGCCAAACACTACGGCTTTGAAAATGTAAAAGGGCCTGAGTTCCAACAGGTGAGCCTCGACGGCAAAAACCGCGCGGGACTGATGACGCAAGCGAGCATTCTCACGCTGACCTCGAACCCCGATCGGACCTCGCCCGTCAAACGGGGTAAGTGGATCATGGAAGTGATTCTCGACAAACCGCCGCCACCGCCGCCGCCCAACGTTCCCGAGTTGGAAGAGTCGGCGAAGGCGGCTCCCGAGAGTACTCTCCGTCAACAATTGGAGCTGCATCGCCAGAATGCCGCGTGTGCTTCGTGCCATCGCGTGATGGACCAACTCGGCTTCGGCATGGAGAACTTCGACGCGATCGGCCGTTGGCGGGACGGTGAAATGGGCAAGCCGCTCGACACGACGGGTGAACTCCCCGGCGGAGCCACTTTCAAGGGACCGATCGAACTGGCGAGTGTCCTGCGTGGCAAACAGTGTGAATTTGGCGAATGTCTCGCAGAAAAGATGCTGACTTATGCCATGGGACGGGGATTAGAGTTCTATGACCGCTGCGCCACCGATAAGATTGTCGCCGCACTCAAGACGCACGACTTCAAGTTCTCTGTGTTGGTGACGGAGATTGCCAAGAGCGAACCGTTTCGGATGAGACGCGGTGAGGATGGGAAGTAAAACGATTGGCTTGCTCACACCAACCCGTAGCGTGAGCGAGGACGGGCTGTAGGCTGTGTCGAGTCTTCGAGGCCCGCCTTCCTTTGGATGACTCACGTGTGCTTCGTCAGGACTTAGTGTGAGGGTCGCGGAACTCCCAACTTTGAACTGGCAGGGTACTATGCTTCACGCGGTACCAAGTGAGAGGTTTCCGAGCGGGGCGGCGTCAGCCCCCCCGGTTCTTGGGCGTAAGCCCGCCTTGGAAGAACCGGGGGGCTG
>JAYTGQ010000290.1:0-6324 GCA_043733345.1 Schlesneria sp. | reverse complement strand
TGTCATTCGCCGACTGAGCGGCAAGGCGCTAGCCGCCGGTTCTTTGCTTGGAAACACAACTCCATCACACCGGCGGCTAGCGCCTTGCCGCTCAAAGTCAGTGCCATTGGGCGTCAGCCGCCCGGTTCTTCCAAAGAAGGCTGACGCCCAAGAACCGGGGGCTGACGCCGCTCCGCTCGGAAACCTCTCACTTTGTGCCGCGTGAGGTTTAGAAACGTCCATGTTCGACAGTGACGCTAGGATCCGCCCCCGAGGCAAGACCACAAGACGAGTACGCCCGCGCCTCGACAGGACATCACCCCATGCTGCCCATCACTTACTCGACCGCCGTCTCACGTGCGCGACGGCTGCGTTGCCCGAGGTGCGGCGAAGGGCCGCTGTTTCGCAACTGGTTCCTGATGCACCACGAATGTGCGCACTGCAACCTGATGTTTCAGCGCGGTCCAGGCTATTACCTCGGTTCGACGTACATCAACTACGGGTTTATCGCCGTAACGCTGACGGCCGCCTACGTCGGGCTGCACTTTGGGGCCGACATCGGCAACGAGTACCTGATGCCCCCGTTGGTCGCGTATTGCCTCATCATGCCCGTGCTGTTGTTTCGCCATTCGCGCGCGTGGTGGCTCGCGCTGGACTGCTTCTTCGATCCGACCAGTTTCGCTCCCGAGAACGATGCGTTCCTCGCAGGAAGTTCCGCGTCGGGCAGCTCATTGGACGAAATTCGGAACGAGGAGCCGTGACGGCCTGAAGCCGTAGGACGGGCACTAACCCGACGCGTAAGCGAGGATGCAACTCACGTCCTCGCTTACGCGTCGGGTTAGTGTGAATGGTGTCATCCTCACCCGCTTGCGGTCTATGTCAGTTGCGTGACGGATCGAACTGACGGAGTTGGCGGAGCCGTTCGAGGTAGTTCAACAGTCGGCGGGCCTTCGCGGCGGAGATCGGTGCGGGCGCATCGTCAAAGCAGGCGATGGCTCGGCGGACACAAGCCATCTCGCCCCGGTGTCGGCCCAGTTCGCCAAGTAGCGCTGAGAGGTTGAGCAGATCGTTGCCCATCAGCCTCAACTCACCCGTCGCACGATGACGCGAGTAGGCTCGCAGCAGCGGTCGAATCCCCTCGCGCGGATCGGTGAGGAACCCCGTGAGCAACCCGAGCGTCGCTTCAATTTCGGCGTTCACTTCGCCGTGGAGACCTTCTTCATCGAACTCGACTTCATCGAAATCAGCGGCTGCCCCAGCGAGACACTCCGCCATTTCGAGCCGCTCCGCGAGCCAAGCGTCGTTCGCCAGACCGAGCAATTCATCAGGGCCGCAATCGTCAACCATCGCGATTGCCCGCTGTTGGAAACGTCGGGCCAGATCGTTGTCACCCAGCTCACGATAGACGGCAGCCAGGTTGTGGTAGATCGTCGCCAACGCGGCGCGTTCTCCGCCCTTCTGGGCAATGTCTAGCGCGGCGGTCAACTGGCAGAGCGCCTCGTTGAACCGCTCTTGCTCGGCCAAAGCACATCCGTAAGCAATGCACCCGGCGGGTGACGAATCAACTTGGATGGCCCGTTGGAAGACCGCATCGGCCTCGCTCCAGCTTCGGGTGCGGACCAGATCACTGGCCCAATTGAGCAGCCATTCGACTTGACTCGATGCAAACTTGGATTCGGGATTGGTCATGGCTCGTTCTCTTCATTCGTGCTTGGGACGGGGTTGCAAGCAGAACGAGCGTGTTCAAACAGCCGGGAGTTCGTTCGACGAAGCGCATGGCCTCACCCATCCGTGACGAACCCGACAGCCTTTCGACAAAGGCGACCTGAGAGGGGCTTATTGTTCCCATTATTCCCAATGTGTCAACCCCGCTGACGAGAACGCCTGTAACGATCATGGGAGTTGGAGCGGCAGGAAGGCAGGCGCCGCCTCAACCTGCTCGGTGTCAGATTGGCAGAGGCCGCCTCTAACATCACGCAGGCTCTCGCCGCAATGGCAGAGTTCGAGAAACGACGGTTTATCGCAAAGTTCAGTGCCACAAGCGACTTTCGTCGTGCGGCTCCTTTGGCGCGCAGTTCGCTTGTCCGCCACCAGCCCGTGTTGTGTCGAACGTATGATCCGCAGCGTGCCTGCATTCTTGGAGACGAAGAGATGGCGAAAAAGGCAAGTGCCTCGAATGACATTAAGCTGGTCCCGCTGGGCGACCGGGTCGTGGTCAAGCGAGCCGAAGCGGAGTCGAAGACCGCTGGCGGCATCGTTCTGCCAGACGCTGCCAAGGACAAGCCGCAGCGCGGTGAAGTGCTGGCCGTGGGCGAAGGTCACACCAAGAGCAGTGGCCTGAAGGCCGCGTTGACCGTCAAAGCGGGCGATCAGGTGATCTTCAGCTCTTACGCGGGCGACGAACTCAAGGTTGGCGACGAGACTTACTTGTTGATGCGCGAGAGCGACATTCTCGCGATCATCGGTTGATGGCTCGCGTTCTGATTTTTCTGACAACATCAAATTCCGCCAGCTTTGAACGTCTGGCCGTTTCCCCGTAAGGAGCAGTTCGAGATGCCCAAGATTATCGCCTTCGATCAAGAAGCGCAGGAAGCGATGAAGCGCGGCGTGCAGAAGCTGGCGCGGACCGTTCGCGTCACGCTCGGCCCACGCGGTCGCAACGTCATCATCGAGAAGAGCTTTGGCTCGCCCACCGTCACCAAAGACGGCGTGACCGTCGCCCGTGAAATCGAACTGCAAGACAAGTTCGAGGACATGGGTGCCCGCATGGTGCGCGAAGTCGCGAGCAAGACCAGCGACATCGCCGGTGACGGGACCACCACCGCGACCGTGCTCGCCGAAGCCATCTACGTCGAGGGCCTCAAGGCCGTCGTCGCCGGTGTGAACCCGATCGACATGAAGCGCGGCATGGACAAGGCTGTCGAGCAAATCGTCGCCAAGCTCAAGAGCATGGCCGTCGAATGCAAGAACAAGAAGTCGATCGCTCAGGTCGGAACTGTTGCCTCGAACGGCGACACCGAGATCGGCGAGATTCTTTCCAACGCGATGGAGCAAGTCGGCAAGGATGGCGTCATCACTGTCGAAGAAGGCAAGTCGCTCAAGACGGACTTCCAAGTTGTGGAAGGGATGCAGTTCGATCGCGGCTATCTGTCGCCGTACTTCGTCACCGACCCGACTTCGATGGAATGCGTCCTCGAAGATGCTTACATCCTGATCCACGAGAAGAAGATCAGCAGCATCAAGGATCTGGTTCCGGTCCTCGAAAAGGTCGTCAACAGTGGCAAGCCGCTGCTGATCGTCGCCGAAGAAGTGGACGGCGAAGCCCTCGCAACGCTCGTCATCAACAAGCTGCGTGGCACGTTCAAGATCGGTGCCGTGAAGGCTCCCGGTTACGGCGATCGGCGCAAAGCGATGCTGCAAGACTTGGCGATCATGGTCGGTGGCCAAGCGATCTTCGAAGACTTGGGCATCCAGCTTGAAAACGTCCAACTGTCGGACCTCGGCCGTGCCAAGCGGATCGTGATCGACAAGGACAACACGACGATCATCGAAGGTCTCGGCAAGTCGTCGGACATCAAGTCGCGCATCGAGCAAATTCGTCGCGAACTGGCCAACTCGTCCAGTGATTACGACCGCGAGAAGCTCGAAGAGCGCGTGGCGAAGTTGTCGGGCGGCGTGGCTCAGGTCAACGTCGGTGCCGCGACCGAGAGCGAAATGAAAGAGAAGAAGGCTCGCGTCGAGGACGCCCTTTACGCGACTCGCGCTGCTGTCGAAGAGGGCATTCTGCCCGGTGGTGGTGTCGCTTTGCTGCGAGCCTCGCTCGACCTCAAGCCCACGGGCCTGAACGAAGACGAGACGACCGGTTATGCCATCATCGTCCGTGCCTGCCGTGCTCCGTTGACTCAGATCGCTGACAACGCCGGTGTCGATGGCGCAGTCATCTGTGAGAAGGTGGCCGAGCACAAGGACAACTTCGGTTACAACGCCCAGACGGGCAAGTACGAAGATCTGGTCAAGGCCGGGATCATCGACCCGTGCAAGGTGACGCGCAGTGCCCTGCAAAATGCGGCCAGCGTTTCGACGCTGCTGCTCACCAGCCAAGCCCTGATCGCCGAGAAGCCAAAAGACGAACCGAAGAAGAGTGGCGGCGACCACGACATGTACTGAGATTCCTGTTGGTAACCAATCCAAGGAGGCCGTTCCCCTCGAACGGCGTCAGGGAGGATAAAGTGACAGCCCGCGAACTTCGGTTCGCGGGCTGTTTCCGTTTCGGATCTCTGAAGTCCGGCTTTGCCTAAAGCCGGACTTCTTGATTGAGGGAATGAGAGGCTATCCGAGAAGTCGGAGGTGGCTCATTCCGTAGGGTGGGCACTGCCCACCATTCCACCATAGATTGTGGTGGGCAGTGCCCACCCTACACTTTTCGGACAGACTCTGACTTGATGCGAACGGCATCTCATTGCACACACGCCCGTAGGATGGATGCCATAAGCCTAGAAGTCCGGCTAACAAAGCTAAGCCGGACTTCGGTCGATGTCTTTCAGTCGCGTTGATTTCTCGGCGGGCCTCGCGAGAATGACGGGCAACCGCAACCTCTTCCGGAAAGAAGCATCATGGACCTGCCCGTTCTCAACGCCATTGCTCCTGTCGAGACCTATGAAGACCCGCTCGATCTGATGGATGAGATCGACGAGTTGAAGAAGTCGAAGGACGCGGCGATTTTTGCTCACTTCTATGTCGATGGCGATTTGCAGGACATCGCCGACTATACGGGCGACAGCCTGAAATTGGCACGCGATGCGACGCAGGTGCCGAACTCGACGATCGTCTTTTGCGGCGTTCACTTCATGGGTGAGTCGGCCAAGATTCTCAGCCCCTCCAAGAAAATCTTGATGCCCGACCTTCAGGCGGGTTGTTCGCTGGCGGAGAGTTGTCCGGCGGACAAGCTCGCCGCTTATCAAGCCGACCTGCGGGCGAAGGGTCACGATTTTCAGACGGTCGCGTACATCAACACGACTGCGGCGGTGAAGTCACTCTGCGACTGGATCGTGACGAGTGGCAACGCGCGGGAGATTATTGATCGCGTCCCGGCGGACAAAGAAATCCTGTTCGTCCCCGATCAGCATCTCGGCCGTTACCTCAGTTCCGTGACGGGGCGTCCGATGATTCTCTGGCCCGGCTCGTGCATGGTGCATGAGGTCTTCAGCATCCAAGATTTGCTGCGAGCCAAGCGGAACAATCCCGGCTCGATCGTGATGGCTCACCCCGAATGCCCGACCAATGTGTTGGACGTGTCCGATTTCATCGGCGGCACCGAGAAGATGCGGAAGTACGTCGCGTCGTTCGCCGAGAAGCAGACGTTTTTGGTAGCGACCGAAGCCAACATGATCCATCCGCTGGCGAAGCTCGCCCCGCAGCACGAGTACATCCCGGTGCCGGGGATCATGGCTTCGACGGGCGAGACCTGTGCCTGCAACCGCTGCCCGCACATGGCTCGCAACACGCTGCAAAAGGTCCGCGACTGCCTGCGCGACGGTCGGCCCGAGATCATGTGGCAGCCGTACTTCGCGCAAGCTCAAGACGTGCTGCAACGGAGCCTGTTGCAGTGAGCATGAGAGGCTGAAGTCGCTCACCTCGTAGGATGGACGCCTCGTCCGTCCGGGCATCACTCAGATCGGACGGACGAGGCGTCCATCCTACGCCCGATCACATCACTCGCGCTGCCCCTGCGCCAGCAACTGACCCATCCGTTCACCTCGCGAAAGTTCGGGATGGTCACCCTCGGGTGTCAGTCCCAATTGACGCAGCAAGTGTTCGGCCTGCTCGTAGGTGCAGTAGCGTTCCCCCGCAGCGACGAGATGTTGAAAGTCGTCGTCTCGCAGGGCATCGGGCATCGTCGCGTGACGGTTGAGTTGATGAGCCGGGTTTGAGGCGAGGATGAGCAGGCGACAGGCCTCGGCCACATCGAGCCATCCCGCGCGACACGCCTCGACGCCGCCGAGCAGCAGGAATCGATCGCGTGCTAGCGACTGCTGCTTCTGGTCGGAGAGGCTTCCTAACTGCACATAGGCACACATGGCGAGTTCGTGGTCTGGCATGCGTTCGCTCTTTCGTTCGTCTCGTACTACTCAGGCTCGATGTCCTGTCGTGCTGCGCGCATTTCGGTCTACTCTAAGTAGCCTTCATCGCTCCGCGTGAAGGAAGCCGAGCGCCAGTCCGAGTTGGTTTGGCATCATCATCGGTCCATCCCCATCGGCTTCCTTCACGCGGAGCGATGAAGGCTACTTTGGCTGCGGCTACGCCGCGTCGTTGCTCACGCGGTTCAACGACAACGCGCCAATTCCG
>JAYTGQ010000289.1:0-6325 GCA_043733345.1 Schlesneria sp. | reverse complement strand
GCAAGCGAGGGCTTCACTTTCGACAACGGTTTGCCCTCGCTTGCGCGTCGGGCTCGTTGTTGAACAACCCCGCAATCTCAAGTTGTCCGACCACTCGCAACCCACACAACCCGGCGAACTGACAACCAAGCTGTCCGCTGCTATCGTGTGCCCGCCGCTTGGGGAGCCGCTCTGCGGTAGGCAGATCTTTCTCGGCAAACGGCCTTGATTTCAGGGACGGCAACCTCAGTGAGGATTGGCAACGTGGCGTTGATCGTGCAGAAGTTTGGTGGGTCGAGTGTGGCGGATGCTCGACGGATCATGGCGGCGGCTCAGCGAGCGGTAGACGCCAAGCGGGCAGGCAATCAAGTGGTGATGGTCATCAGCGCGCGGGGCGACAAGACCGACGACCTGATCGAGCTGGCCAAGCAGTTCGGCGATCATCCTCCACCGCGCGAGATGGACATGCTCCTCGCCACGGGTGAGCAGGAATCGGTCGCTCTGGTCGCGATGGCTGTGCAGGCACTGGGCGAACCGGCGATCAGCTTGACCGGCTATCAAATCGGCATCCTGACCGACTCGACCTACACGAAGGCCCGCATCCGCCGCATCAAGACCGACCGGATTCGGAAGGCGCTCGATGAAGGCAAGATCGTCGTGGCTGCCGGTTTCCAAGGAATCGACGACGACTTCAACATCACGACGCTCGGTCGCGGCGGAAGCGACACGACTGCGACCGCATTGGCTGCCGTGCTGCAAGCCGATGTCTGCGAGATCTACACCGATGTGGACGGCATCTACACGACCGATCCCCGGCTGGTGAAGGCGGCTCGCAAAATGAACCGCATCTCTTACGACGAGATGCTGGAACTGACGAGTCTCGGCGGCGGCAAGATGCACTCGCGGTCGATTGAGTTCGCAAAGAAGTACCGCGTCAAGTTGCTCATTCGCCCCGCGTCTACGACCGGTGAGGGAACGCTGATCGCGCCGTTACAAGAGGACGAGAACGTCCCGATGGTTTCTGGTGTGGCGCTCGTGAAGAGCGAAGCCATCGTCGCGCTCCGAAAACTGCCCGATCGACCCGGCGTGCTGGCGGCCCTGTTCAGCAAGATGGCCGAACGAAAAATTCCGATCGACATGGTGATCCAAGACGTGGCGGAAGGGGCTGTGGCCGAGGTCTCGTTCACCGTGCCGCAGGATGATTTGGCGGAGGCCCTCACGGCGGCTCAGCAAGCCGTGCTGTCATTGGGAGCGGGCGAGGTCCATCACGGTACGAACGTCGCCAAGATTTCCGTGGTCGGTGCGGGGATGAGAACTCACACGGGCGTGGCGGCTCAGATGTTCAAGTCCCTCTCAGACAAAGGGATCAACATTCAGATGATCACGACCAGCGAGATCAAAATCTCGGTGCTGGTCGATCGCGATCAAAAGGAAGCCGCATTGGTTGCGGTTCACGAAGGCTTCAACCTCGACCAAGAGTTCGCCGCCCCGCCGAGCATCGGCTATCGCCAAGAGAACGATCACGCGGCGAGCGATGTCTCGCGCGATGAACTCGAACGCGATGTCGTCTCACGCTTGGCAAGCATGGAAGACATCGTCGTCAGCGAAGTGCAACTCGATACCGAGCAGTCTCGCGTGACCGTGCGACACGTCGCCGATCATCCGGGCGTCGCGGCCGAGGTCTTCGCCGCCGTGGCCGAAGGGGGCGTGATGGTCGATTTGATCGTCCAAAACATCAGCCAAGGCCAACAAGCCGACCTCAGCTTCACCGTCCCGCGCGGTGACTTGGAAAGCTGCCTGCTCCTGCTGCGAGAACTGACCGAACGCTGGCCCGGCACCAAGGTAAGCTTTGAAAAAGACATGGCCATGCTCTCCGTCATGGGGATCGGCCTGCGCAGCCACACCGGCGTCGGCGAGAAAATGTTCCGCGCCTTGGCCGACGCCGGCGTCAACGTGCAGATGGTCAACACGAGCGAAATCCGCATCAGCGTCGTGGTCGCTCCGAAAGATGCCGCCACGGCTCACGAGGCACTTCTGACAACATTCGGCTTGAAAAATTAAACCGTTGCTCAAATGCTTGCGACAGTTTTCATATGTTCTTGTCTGAACAGCATCGCGTCACGGGTTTTCAGAAAAGGTCTCATCATGCCCTCCACAGAATTGCCTCAGACGACCAAGTATGTCTACTGGCAACAGGACGATGCTTGGCTCGGCTACCTCCAAGACTATCCCGACTATTGGACGCAGGGGGATACTTTGGATGACCTGCTTGAGCATCTCAAAGACCTCTACCAGGATCTCACCAGCGGACAGATTCCAAGTGTTCGCAAGGTCGGGGAATTGGTTCTCTCATAATGTGCGTTGAACCAAGTGAATGCAGTGAAGGGGTGGCCCGGTTTGATTCACAAGTCCAGCGAGCAGTGTGAGCGGCCAGACAACTTGAGTTCAGCACTGCTTGTCTCAACGCAAACAAGCAGTGGCTCGCCAATCGTGATAAGACCTTCCAGCAATGACACCCCGCCCAGCTTGCGAGTATTCATCGCAAGGGAGACTCTCATGCACTACGGTCGTCAACGTTGTTGTATTTCAGGCACGAGGCGATGGAGTCTGCCAGCCGTCTTGTTCGCGGCATGGTCCGTGGTCGCGAGCGCTCAAGACACGGAACCGGCCAAGTCTGCTGTGCCCATCGCGGCGAGACAAGCCGAGGTTCGCAAGCTGCTCGACGAGACGTTCGAGTTGTCCAAGGCGAGCACTCCCGCGAAGAAGCAGCAGGCCGCGCAGAAGCTGATGGAGATGGCGGGCGACTCGGCGACGGCCGGAGATGAGTTGTACGTCGTGCTAGTGACGGCGCTACCCTTGTTGCGCGAGGCCGGTGATTTTCCGACGTATCTCACGGCGGTCGGGCGGTTGATTGAGTCGTTCCAACTTGATGCCGAAGCCGAGCGGACTAAGCACGTCACCGACTTCATGACGGCCTGCAAGTCATCGACCACGCTGGAGCCGGTGCTGAACGAAGTCGTCGCGCTGGTCGGACGGGCCGCGCGGGAAAATCGGTATCGCGCGGCCAACGAGTTGCTCGACGCGGCCGACAAGCAGGCGAAAAAGATCACGGCGACGAAGCTGTCGAAATCGCTGACCGAAGTGCGCGGCACGCTGCGTGAACGCGAGCAGGCGTTCATCACTCAAACTCAGGCCCAAAAGACTCTGGCGGGCAAGCCGGACGATCCAAAAGCCAACTTCGCGGTCGGCGTCTGGCTGGCGGTGTACGAGTCCAATTGGGAGCAGGCTCTACCGAAGCTGGTCCTCGGCAGCGACGCGAAGTGGAAGGCGGCCGCCGCAGCGGAACCGAAGTCGCCGTCGGAAGTCGAGGGGCAGTTAGCCGCCGCCGATGCATGGTGGGAGGTCGCTCAATCGGCCACGGGCGAAGCCAAACTGGCCGCTCAACGCCGCGCCCACGAGTGGTACAAACTCCACGAACCGAACGCGAAGAGTCCGCTCGTGAAGGCTCGCGTGACCAAGCGACTCGAAGAACTCTCGACCAGCTTGGAACCAGCGTCTCAACGGACGCTCACGTCGTCGAGCCAACCCAAGCCTGCAAACAACGCCATAAGTAAGGCGAATAAAGCTAGTGAACTACCGACGGGGAAGTGGATCGACCTATTGGAGATGGTCAAACTGCCTGACCACGCTCTCCGCGGAAAGTGGCAGCGACGAGATGGAACGTTGGGCTGTGATTCGTCTGAGGAGCCTCAATGCATGGTGCCGGTGGCAATACGTGGTAGTTACGAATTGAAAATCGAGTTTACTCGGCAGTCGGGTGGAGACACACTTTTTGTGGTGATGCCAGTTGGTGCCACTTCAGGGGCGTTCATTCTGAGTGGATGGAATGGAGCCGTTCACGGTCTTCATCATCTTGATGGTCGGGAGGCCAACGCAATACCAGTCTCGACGGGAGCGGCGGCACGCCCCGGAAAGCTGGTTAATGGTCAACGCTATCAGATGCGGGTCGAGGTCATTCAAGTTGGGGAACTGATCACTGTAAAGGTCGATCTCGATGGCCAACGATTGATCTCTTGGAGTGGCAATTCTTCACAGTTGCTCTGCGCTCCAAATTACTGTCTGCCATGCCCTCAGGCAGTGGGATTCGGAATATGCAAATCTGCCGCCGATTTCCACAAAGTCGAACTGCAACTGAAACAGGGCGGAAAGGTGTATTTCTTGCCTGACGATTGGAGAAACCCATTGGCTCCAATCGCAGTCACACCTCCACGAGAGATCGCCAAGAAGTGCCTGACGTGGAATGGGCGAAGATACTTGATCAGTGACAAACCCATGAACTTCGCTGACGCACAGCGGATGGCCGCCGAGTTGCAAGGCAGATTGCTAACGGTCTCTTCACCTGAAGAAGAAGCCTTCATCTGTGAGCAGGGACGTGGCCTCAACTTCTGGATGTCCGGTTGGCATCGAGCGGGTAGCAACGAATGGCGCGACGAACGAAATCGGCCGCTGCGCTATCTCGGAAAATGGGGTGGCACCGGTCAGCCGAGCTTGGGTGAACGCGAATCGAGTTTGGAACTTCGCACCGCTCCGTCCGGGCCTCCGGGATGGTATGACGACTTTCCGTGGGGAACCGGTCCGCACGCCTGCATCGAGTGGGGCGATGAGTACCCCGACGACAAGTGATACGACGGATGAAGATGAAGAATGGGTCGGGCGTTCCAATTTCAAAATTGGCCGAAAGACCACTGTGATGATCGGACACCGCATGGTCGGCCAATTTTGAAATTGGAACACCCGACCCCTCTGTCCCGTAAATCAGCCGCAGGGCGCTAGCCCCGGTTGTTTTGTCGAGAACCGGGGCTAGCGCCGCGCGGCTGATTTACGGGACAGAGCCAAGGGCGGCGGGGTGGCTGGGGTCGAGTCTTCGAGCCCCCAGCGTTGTGTCGGCCATCGCGGGGTGGCCCAGCTTGCTTCAAGCTGGGTGCGTAGCACAAGAAACTTCAGAACGAACGTTTAACAAGTTCGAGCATTCCACTTCACAGTACGTCAACTCAAAGTTTCTTGTGCTGACGCACCCGGCTTGAAGCAAGCCGGGCCACCCTGCGGGCTGCGATGTCGATCTTCGCAACCAGAGTGAAAGCACCGGAAGTAAGAACAGAACCGCGTTGCACAGTGCCGCGTTCTGGGGGCGAGAAGAGATCGCGAGATCGTTGATCGCGGCGGGAGCCAACGTCAACGCGGTTGCTGAAATCAAACCACACCGTTGGATGAAGCCCACCGCTTGAACAACGAAACGGTGGCCCGCCTCCTGCTAAGACAGGGTGCGAAGCCGGGCAGGGGAGGTGACCGGTGAAAGCCGGACAGCGGCCCGTTTTTGAAATCGCAAGCCAGACCTCACTTTGGCTCCACATTCAACCAACGCAGTGAACGGCCGGGGGCTGCCGGTCGGGCTGATTCGCAAACGCGAACCGACAACGTCGCCGGTGTTGCGCCCATGGCAGGGTCTTCCGGTTCAAACTCTAAAAGTCGGAGAAGGTGTGAAACACGAGGGTCTCCGGATCGCTCGGTCGATTCCCACGGTTCGGTCAGGCGGAACAGGAACGAGTGCCCGCACCGGGCGGCACCGTGTGCGACGGAGAAGATCCCGAAGTTCGCGTCGGCCAGCGCGACCGAATGCGCGGACCATCGCGCGAAGCACGCCAGAGCCAGCTGCGTTTCGGCCACCGCGTTCGGGCCGTACCTGGCTCCCACTTCGGGTTGCATCGCACAACCGCTCTCCAGTTCGTGAGCGACGACCAACAATGCCACCACCGGCCACACGTCCTCGCTCTGCGGATTGCTGGTGGGAGGAAACGCGGCCTGCAAGCCCTGCTCCGGAGCCAGCGTGATCGTGGTGCCATCCACCACGAACACGCGACGATCACCCGACGCGGTCCCGATCGTTGTCAACGGAGCCGTCGCGATGATCGAATCGCTGACCTCGTTCGCAAACCACTCCGTCACCTCCCTCGTCAGCCGCTGCCGCCCACCGCTGTACGCGGCCGTCCCCGACGACAACGACTGCTCGCGAAGACGCTGGCTGTCCGCATACCACTCGCCCGCCGATTCGACCAGATGTTTGACGGCCACTTGCAACGTCGCACTCCGCTTCAACCGCTGAGACACCCGCCACCACAACACCACACTGGCCGTGTCAACCGCCCCCGGCCCCAACGCAGGGCCATCGCCTTGTTGGGTCTGCAAAAGTTGTAGGGTGGGACCAGCGGCGCTTCGCCGCGCCGGCCCACCATGATTTTTCGACGTTTCCTGATGGTGGGCCGGCGCTCGAAGCGAGCTGGTCCCACCC
>JAYTGQ010000288.1:0-6326 GCA_043733345.1 Schlesneria sp. | reverse complement strand
GGCTGTCGGGAGGGCTCCTGCCGAGCCGCGAGAAACAAGCGACTTTCCTCACGCACACGGCTCGGCGGGAGCCTCGCCCTCCCTTTTTCAACAGGCTGCTAGTGCCCCGTCATGCCTCAGATTTGGGGTTGAGTGACTTGGGTGAAATCGGAGAACCTCTGTTGAATAAGGAGGTTCTGATGAACAAGAAGTACATCGTTCGGTTGTCCGATGCGGAGCGTCGGGCTTGTGAAGTGGTGGTCAAGAAATTGAAGGGAAGCTCGCAGAAGGTTCGTCGTGCTCAAGTCTTGTTGAAGGCAGATGCGGAAGGAGCGGGATGGACGGACAAAAAGATTAACGAGCCGTATGGCTGCCGCGTGCAGACTGTCGAAAATGTTCGGAAGCGATTGGTGATGGACGGGTTTGAGTTGGCCTTGGAAGGCGTGAAGCGTCAGACGCCTCCGACCGCGCCTCTTCTGGATGGCAAAGGGGAAGCGAAGGTCATCGCGACTCGATTGGGAAAACCTCCGGAGGGGTCTGGTCGCTGGACGTTGCGGTTGCTCGCTGAACACCTCGTGGAGTTGGAGATCGTCGAGTCGATCAGTCACGAAACCGTCCGCCAGGTTCTCAAAAAAACGGCATGACGAAGCGCAAGATCGAAGACGGGGCCCTTCAACACGGAAAAGGGGCCTCCCGAAGCCGATGCGGAGTTCGCCGCGAACAGGGACAACGTGTTGGAAATCTACTCCAAACCCGACGATTCCCGGCATCCGGTGGTCTGCATGGACGAGCAACCGGTGCAGTGGATTGGTGAAACTCGCGTGGCCATTCCCGCCACGAAGACTCACGCGAAACGAGTGGACTACGAATACGAACGCCGAGGAACCGCCAGCATTTTTATGTTTGCCGAATCGCTCTGTGCGTTCCGCCAAGCGACCGCGCGGCCACAGCGAACCAAGTCCGACTGGGCGTTGGAAGTGGCTCATCTGTTGGACACGCACTATGCGAAATGCCAGACGGTCACACTGGTCAGCGACAACCTCAACACGCACACAATCGGAGCCTTCTATGAAGCGTTTCCTCCCGAACAGGCCCGCGCCTGCGGGCCAGCGCAGCATTCGCACCATTTCAAGCACTTCCGGTCATCGATCAACGGCAAGAGGGTCCGTTCCGTCCGTGGTTCCTTGCTCCCAATCTCCAGCGTGACTCAAACGGCTCCCTGCCGTGGAGTCCACTCGATTTCTACCTCCATTTGAATTCTTACAATAGACCTCCTTGGAACGCCGGTTGAGCCGTGCAGGATTTGCCGGTATGGGTTGGCGTCAACCACCCCAACATTAGAAAGCGTTTAGAAAGCCTCTCGTTGAACTATGAGCCGTTGGAGACCTCGCGATGATTGTTCCCAGCCGCATTCAGTGGCGCCGGACTGCGAACCGGGCAGAATGATGGGCGACAACACCGAAGTTTGAGACATCATGAACAGTTCGCGCTTATGGTGGAGCCTGCTGGCCGGATTTGTGGCCATGCAATTTGCAGGGATGCTGGTGGCCGGACCGTTCGCTCGCGAGAAGCCGGCGGCGAGCCGAAAGGCCGAACGGCAATCGATTCCGCAGCAGCCTGCAAAGCATCTCAAAGACCAGTCCGAGAAGCGGGTCATTCGCGCATCGGACGGTGTGTTGCCGCCCAGTCCCGTCGATCTGTTGCCACCCAGTCCCACCGACACATCAGACACTCCCAAGGCAACAGCGGATGCGATCGTTGCGGCATCGACGTCGAAGACGCTCGACCCCGGAATGATTGCCCGCGGATCGTCGGCGTTCACGGCGCGATGTACGCAATGCCACGATGCGCAGAAATCGTTGACCAAATCGAAGAGCCTCGCCGGCTGGCGAGGCACCGTGCAGCGCATGGCCAGAATGGACGGTGCCGACATCCCGTCGAATGAGATCGAGCCGATCGCGGTTTACCTCACGTCGTTGAACCCGGGCGTGGCATCCGGCAACGGCAAGCGCGCGACCGATGGTGGCGATACCGCCAACGACAATGATTCCCTCGTGACCATGTTTGGAACACTGTCTCCAACTTGGCGAGGTGGCAATGCCGAGATTCAAAACCCGGGTTTCTTTCCCGATGTGTGGGTCGGTGCGGCCATGGATCAGGGCGTGATCAGCGCGCGAGTGACCGCGTGCATTTCGTGTCACAACGAACATGACGGAGGTTATCTCAGTCGCATTGAACTCGTGGAAGCCACGCTGCAATTGGACATCGCCAAATACTTTCGCGGCTCCCGTCCGGTGCGTGGTTGCCAGCGCACCGTCGAAGCGACCGTTGAAGCCGGACGGTTCGTCGTGCCGTTCGGAGCGTACTCGGCGCAGGTCAATCCCGGTGTCTATCGCTCGGTTTCGCGGCCACTGATCTTCAACATGGGTCAGCGCGTTCGAGGCGAACAGCTTGGCGATCCCGTTCTGCCCATGCCCTATTCCGACGAGGGAGCCAACTTCAATCTCAGCATCCCGATGTTCGACGACCTCACGGCAACGATGACCGGCTACGTCGTCAACGGCTTGCAGGGTGGAGGCGATGGAATCAACTTCGATGACAGCCGCGAGTACTCAGACAACAACAAAACGCCGGCAGTCGGCGGTCGATGGACGTTCGGCAATCAAATGCTGCGGCTGGGAGCGTCGGCCATCGGCGGTCGGTTCAATGACAATGCCGGTTCGGGTCCGGCCAATCGCGGCCTGAACTTCGGGATCTTTGGAGCCGACGCCACCTTTCGCTACAAGGACATTCTGCGTCTTCAGGCCGAGTTCGCTCAGCGAAACTCGGATGTCGTGGTCGGCCTGCCGGGTCAAGACTACGGTTGGAACCGAGTCGCCGGCGGTTACGCCGAAGGGGAGCTGTTGATGTCACGCCGTTACCGCCTGAGCCTGTTCGGCCGATACGACCAGCAGACCCAGCATTACGCCATCGGCAGCCCGTTGGCGCGACCCGTCTTCGACGTGAATCGTCTGACGTACGGAGTCAACTGGACGCTGAAGGGCGGCAGCCTGTTGATGGTCAACGTCGAACACTGGTACATGCCGCGCGAGTTCAAAGACATCGATGTCCTCGGCGTCCGCTGGGCGATGTCGTTCTGAACTCCACCAAATTGGGGGTGTCTGAAACACGTCAGTCGCGCGGGGCAATCTCCCGGAAATCACGGGCCTAGTGCCGCGTCAGCCCCACGTTTTGGGGTAGCTGAAGTCGTGAGACTTCAGAAAACGTGGAACTTTCACGAGTTCGGCTACCCCCAATTTAAGACCTGATCGGGCACTCATTGGCCGACCACTCGGCAGCCGGGGCTTCATAGCGACGATCTCTGGCCTCACAACTCGTCGCCATCGTGATAGCGAAGAGGATGCCAGTCTTGGGCGAGTTCAACCAGCTTCTGAAGAGACTCGTGGTGGGTGGTACACGCGACGATGCCCGACAGGCGGATCATGTTGGATTTGGGGTCGAGCCACGTCTCACGAAAATTGATTGGCTCTCCGTTGCGAGTCCAAACGGCGTCTCCACCGAGGATGCGGCAGAGGTGCGAGGTGACGGGGAAGTCGTAGACATTGGGCGAATGAATCAGGCACCCGTCGAGTTCGCCGCGCGCGATGAGTTCGTAGACGCAGCCGGGAAGTTCGTCCAGCGAGACAGTGTTCAGGCCGAGGCTCTGCACTTGTCGCGCAGCTTCGGCGTCGCGGTGCTGGAAGCCGATAAGGTAGATCGTGCGCGAGTCGTTTCGCGCGGCGAGGTCGATCGGAGCGAGAGACCTGAGTACGTCTCCGGCCGCGCGCAACGGATCGTCCGAGCCGCTGAGAATTGTTTCGTTGGAAGCCTCGACCCACCAACCGTGTTCTCCCTGCTCGGGAATGAACACGAGCGAGTACAGCACGGCGGTTCGCGACCGCAGATGCAGCATCACCGAGTAACCATTGCTGGTGTGATCGCGATACTTTTTCGTGCCGTCAATCGGATCGATGCCGATCGTGTAATCGGCCTCGTGCGGAAACCGGGCCAGGTCGCCGGTGGTCTCCTCGGCGTCGATGCGGCAGTAGCGGAAGATCGGATCGCAATCGCGCAGAGCTGCCACGATCAATCCCTGAATCGTGAGATCAGCCAACGTCAGCGCATCGGTCGTTGCCGAACCGCTGTTCTTCCCCGCGACCGCGATGTTGTGATGACGCAACTCGCGCGCGATGCCGCCCGCCCAACGCAGGACACTCGGCAGGTGAACAGACAACGCGGTGATGAGATAGTCGTGCATGAGCAGCTCGTGGTGATTTACATGTAGGGTGCGTGGAGTCTTCGGAACGCACCAATTGGGCTTGAAACGATGCGTTCCGAAGACTCCAGCGAGGGCTTCGCCTCAGACCATCATCGTGAATCTGTTCTCGATCTTTCCAATCTTAAGAAAGGCATTTTCACCACGAAGGGTAGGAAGAGCACGAAGGTGGATTTCGTCCTTTGATTCCTTCGCGCTCTTCGAGTTCTTCGTGTTAATTTGTTCTCGATCTTCTCCAAATTCCAAACTTGACTCAAAGAGTCACATTTGAAAATCGAGGAAGACCACGCACCCTGCTTGCTTGGCCTCTACATCATGAGCGACCGAATTGTCTTCGGCCCAAATTTACTGAACAGGCTGATGAGACACTTCAGAATTGCACCAGCAACCAACGTCAGTCATCGCTCTTGTCGAGCTTGGTGCCGCGTCGAATGGCCAGCTTGCCAAACTTTTCGGTGATCTGATCTGCCACTCGATCGAGTTCCTGATGACGCTCGCGGTCCGGCTGATCGAAGAGCGTCTGTTGCGATTTTCCTGAACTATCCAGCTTGCTGACGCCGAATCCCAGCAGGCGGATCGGGCGATGACGCGCGGGGAGGCGTTTCGTCAGCAGTTCCATACCGGCTTCCAATAGCTCTCGAGTAGTGCTGGTCGGCTCTGCCAGTGTCAGTGACCGTGAAATCGTCTGAAAGTCCGCAAACCGCACTTTCAACTCCACCGTGCGGCCCTTGATGTCGTGCTGACGCAACCGGCGGGCAACCTGTTCGATGAGTTCCACCAGACAGGCGCGCAGCACCTCCATGTCGGCAATGTCTTCGGCGAACGTGGTTTCGTTAGAAATCGACTTTGCCTCACGATCGGGGACAACTCGTCGATCATCGATCCCGTGGGCAAGCTGCCAGTAGTGCTCACCGTAGGCCCCGAATAGGTCATTGAGCGTGGCGAGCGGCATTTGCCGGAGTTCCCCAATCGTGCGAATCTTCAATCGCTCGAAGACCTGACCGGTCACTTTTCCGACGCCCCACAGTCGCCCGACCGGCAGCGGATCGAGAAAGGTTTGGATCTCATCCGGTTCAACGACGACGAAGCCGTCCGGTTTCTTCAGGGCGCTGGCGATCTTGGCGACGAATTTGTTGGTGGCCACGCCGACCGAGGCGGTCAGCCGCAGTTCCTCACGGATTCGCTGTTTGATCTGCCGGCCGATTTCGGCGGAGGGGCCAAACAGCGATTCGCTGCCCGTGACATCAAGAAAGGCTTCGTCGAGCGACAGCGGTTCGACCAGCGGAGTGAACTGCTCGAAGATGTCTCGAATCTGCCGTGATACGGAGGCGTAGTAATCGATCCGGGGCTTGATGACGATCGCGTGCGGGCAAAGCCGCCTGGCACGAGCCGACGCCATCGCACTGTGAACGCCGAACTTGCGGGACTCATAGTTCGCCGCAGCCACAACCCCACGGCTTTCCGCCGAGCCCCCAACGATGACAGCCTTCCCCACAAGCGACGGGTTGTCCCTCTCCTCAACAGAGGCGTAGAAAGCGTCCATATCGATGTGAAGGATCATGCTGGATCAATTCGATCGAAGATGATTCAGACCAGCAGCATTAAGGCCATTTCTCGGACTGAGCGCTTGGCTGAAGGCCAGGATAATTCTCTCAGCAGTGCCGAGAGTTTTGGCTGGTCGTGGTAAGCCTCGTAGAATTGTCGCGTTCGCCAAAGGTTTTGGGGCGAGTAACCTTGCTGTGAGGGGCAACGCCGTTTGATCGCTTCGGCGAGGATTTCGACAGCTCCTTTGCCCCGACCGTCTTCAGCAGATTTGCGACTGATGCACTGGCCGATGCTCCAGTAAAGTTCAATCAGTGTGGTGTTGACAGCAGATGTCGCATGGACTCGTGCCGAAGCAATCAACTTCAACACATCATCGAGATCGACCTGAGACGAGACGTTGGATTTGGCAAGGACCAGAGAATTGCCAGGGCGTTTTGCGATTTTCTTCAATTCAGTCTCCGCTGCACCGGAGTCCATCGTGATGAAG
>JAYTGQ010000287.1:0-6337 GCA_043733345.1 Schlesneria sp. | reverse complement strand
GGAACTGGCACGCAATAACTTCCCGTGAGCGGCTGGGCGCTAGCCGCCGGTGAGTTGGAACGACCGGCGGCTAGCGCCTTGCCGCTCACAGAATCACTCTGCCAAACCGGGAAGTTATTGCGAGCCAGTTCCTAAGGACTGATCGAGAAATGAGTGTCGTTTAACCGCGTGGGCAACGCCCCGCGCGTTGATCGCGCGTGTAGACTCAGACGCGCGAGGCGTTGCCCACGCGGTTAAACGAGAGACACTTAATTCATCGAGTGATCCTAAAACTTCGGCTGAACCCCGCACGTCACATCCAATGGAGACATTTCATGCCCTCGAAAACACAACGCATCACCGGCTGGATCCTGACGGGTTTGCTCGGACTCTTTCTGATCGGAGCCAGTGGCGTCCCCAAGTTTGTGGACTTCCCCGGCAAGACTGAGATGATGGCCCACTTGGGCATCACCGCCGATCTCCTGCCGACTCTCGGTGTGATCGAGATCACCGTCGCGATCCTCTTTCTCATTCCACGAACATCATTCCTCGGCGCGATTCTGGTGACGGGGTATCTCGGTGGAGCCGTCATGACTCATTTGCGAGTCGGCGATCCGTGGTTCTTTCCGATCCTCATCGGCGTGGTCATGTGGATCGCACTGGGGCTGAGGCAGCCGGCGATTTTTGCACTCGCGTTGGGAAAATCGCTCCCTCCGACCAACTCCGAAGCGGGCCATCCCTGAAAAACGAACGGAAGCAGCAGGGATCGTGAGACCGCTCCTACTCGCGAACGACGACCGAGCGACCTTCGTAGAGACGCAACGTGACCGGACCAGTTGAGGTTTTGACGGCGGCGTGGAACTCGGTCGGCGTTTGCACGGCGAGCTTATTCACATGCGAGATGAAGACTCCGGGTTGCAGGCCCGCGACGTGAGCGGGCGACTCGTCGGCGACTTTGTTGACGAGGACGGCGCGACGGTAGGGAGCAGGTCCAGCATGATCACCGGGTGCCCACTTCAAGCGGCCGGTGGGATAATCCACCGAGAGGCCACGCCACGGAGCGAACCGTGGATTGGTTTCAATGATCCCCTCATCATCCGCCACGGGCCACTTGCCAAGTTTGACCTTCACCGGAAACGGCAGCTCGCGGCCGCGCCGCCAGACGAGAACTTCGAGTTCGGTATCGGGGGCGTGCAAACCGACAAGCCGCATCAAGTCGTGGTCCGAAAAGACCGACTCGCCTCCGATCTTAAGGAACACGTCATCGGTCTCGATCCCCGCGCGATCCGCCGGTGAGTCTGGTGAGATCCGTCCCGCTTTTGCGGCAGAACCTTGGTTGGCAACGATGCCAAGTTTGCGAAAATCACTCGGCTTCACATCCATCGGTACGAGGCCCAGCATTCCATATTCGACCTCGTGCCCGGCGACCAACGATTTCACCAGCCGGCGCGTCAGATCATCAAACGGAATCGCAAACCCGGCCGATTTCTCGTAGCCCTCGACTGCCGCGAGAGAAGTCGTCAGTCCCACCAGTTCGCCCTTCAAATTGAAGACCGGCCCGCCGCTCGTGCCGAGATTCAGGCGTCCATCAATTTGCAAGATGTTGCCTAAACGGTAGAGCATTTTGGACGCCCCCTCCGTCGTCCACGGCAACGGTCGTCGCGCGAGGTTACTGACCATTCCCCAACTGACACTGGCCGAACCATCGCGCGCGATGGCATGCGGATTTCCGAGCATCACCACGAACTGCCCTTTGCGAGTGGCTGATGACGTGGACCAATCCAGTGGCTTGAGGTCGTTCGGTTCAATGGCAGACGGAGCCAAGTGCAACCGCAATACGGCGAGATCGCAGCGCGGATCGGCGGCGATGATCGACGCCTCGCAACTGCGACGATTAGAGAAGCGAATCAGCAGCGACGTGCCGTCGTCGGTGGAGTTGTGGGGAGAAACCGGGCCACCGCGCACGACGTGATAATTCGTCAACACCAACCGCTCATCGCTGCCAGGAGCCGAGATCACGATCCCCGCCCCGAATTCGTTCGGGTGGAAGTCGGGATCCTCGGGATCGCCAGGAACAGGCTCCTCGCGGCGTGGCATCCGATCGAGTGGGTTCAACCGCTTCAGAGTCGAATCGTAAGGTTCGGGTTTGACGCGCGCAATGCTCACCACCGATGGCTCGACCCGTTCCACCAACTGGATGACGGCTTCCTCCAACGCGAACGCCGGGTCTTGTGCCGTGGCAACTCCGCCATGCTGGCTCAGTGCAAGCAGCAGCGCCACGAAACAAGAGCGGCCGGTCGTCGCGAACATCACTGGAACGCAGCCTCTTGGTTGATACGGCGGACGGATGAGGAAGGCACACGCTGACACTAACCCGAAGCGTAAGCGAGTCCGTTTCTCGTTTACGCTTTGGGTTAGCGGCGTGTTGAAAAACCGTAGGGTAAGCGTCTCGCTTGCCCGTGATTGCAGTTGGAAAAAGGGCAAGCCGGAGGCTTACCCTACGCTTTTTCAACAGTGTTAGTGCCAGCGTGTGACTCGCAAGTACAGGACGGGCAGGAGTGCCCGTCCTACAAATCGACGCCAACTCAGTCACGTCGAACGAAGTCAGTCCCCGCCGCCGCCCGGCATGACTTGTCCGCCATCCAAATACGCCTGCATCACCTTTTCTTTGAGTTCGGCCACGACCTGCGGGTTCTCTCGCAAATAGTTGCGGGCCTTGTCGCGACCTTGCCCGAGTTTGATGTCGCCGTAGACGTACCACGAGCCGCTGCGGGTGACGACTTTGAACAACGCCGCCAGATCGACCAGATCGGCCTCGTAGCTGATGCCGCATTCGCCGAGCATGTCGAACTCGGCCTGACGGAAGGGCGGAGCAACCTTGTTCTTCACGATCTTGGCCCGCATCCGGATGCCGATCACGTTGTCTCCGTCTTTGATCTGCGTGATGCGGCGCACGTCGATGCGGCACGAACTGTAGAACTTGAGTGCCCGGCCACCGGGCGTCGTCTCGGGGCTGCCGAACATTACGCCGATCTTTTCACGAATCTGGTTGATGAAGATCACGATCGTCTTCGATTTGGCGATGACGCCCGTCAGTTTGCGCATCGCCTGACTCATCATGCGGGCTTGCAGACCGACGTGCGATTGGCCCATCTCACCGTCGAGTTCCGCCTTCGGGACGAGGGCAGCAACCGAGTCGATCACGATGATGTCCACGGCGTTCGACTTGATCAGCATCTCCGCGATCGCCAACGCCTCTTCGCCCGTCGAGGGCTGGCTGACGAGCAACTCTTCGAGATTCACGCCCAGCTTCTTCGCCCACAGCGGATCGAGTGCATGTTCGGCATCAATGAAGGCGGCGATGCCTCCCAACCGCTGAGCCGACGCGACCGAGTGCAGGGCCAGCGTTGTCTTGCCGCTCGATTCCGGTCCGAACAACTCGATGATCCGTCCGCGCGGCAGACCCATCCCGCCCAGAGCCAAGTCGAGCGACAAACACGCCGTCGGAATCCCCGACACAGTCATCGTCGAAGCCTCGGACAACTTCATGATCGAGCCTTTGCCGAACGACTTCTCGATCTGCCCGAGTGCGTTCTCAAGCATCTCTTTGTCATTGCCACTGGCAGCCTCTGCCCGGGCCGATTTCGACTTGGCCATAACGTGATCCTTCATGAAATGCAGTGAGCGAAAGGCTGCGAGTTTTGAGCCGGAAAGGAGGACCGAACCGTAGGCTTTCAGAGGGTGTTTCGCAAGGCTGTCAACGGCTCACAGAACGCTGGAGCGCTGTGGAAAATGAGCCTGAAGTGGAAATCAGCGTGATCACGCCAGCCAGTGCTGCGCGCCATCTGGCACCGTTGCTTCCAAGAGCGGACGATGCGGGCCTGAGATGAGCCGCCAGCGGAGCGGAACCGATTCGGTTTGGAAGGAGTCGGGTGAATCGACCGTCAGCTTATCGACGAGTGTCAGTTGCGAGTCGGTCAGCCGGTAAAGCTCCAACGTCCACGGATCGCGGTCGATGATGAGCAGTTCGCGCGTGCCGACGCTGGCATAGAACTCGATCTTCTCCCACGTCCGGTCGCGCGGACTGGCGATCTCAACCGCCAAGTCGGGGCCGCCCTGCCAATGAGTTCGCCGGTTGATGGCCGTTGAGTCATTGAGGAACACCGCTACATCGGGGCAACGGTAGTTCTCTTTCCAGCCCTGATGCCGATCTGAGATGTTGGTGCCGGGCCGGATGTGGCCGAGCTTCTGCTCTCCGATCACGTTCTCGAAGATGAATGTCAGACGTGACACGATCGACTGGTGTTCGTCGTTGGGCTGCGCGTTCATAACGTAGACTCCCTCCCAAACTTCGTCGTGGTGGTCTTCTTCGCGAAGTCGGCGGCGACGGATGAGGCTGCGTTCAAGATCGGGATCGGCGATGACGGCGTTCATGGTTCGTTTCCGGAATACATGCCACTGGATTGGCAGAGCGTTGAAAATCGTAGCTTGGACGCCCTCGTCCGAGCGGATTGCAAATCGAAGAGGACGGACGAGGGCGTCCATCCTACGACGTTCAACGGGGCGTTAGTCATGTCACACCAATTCACGCATGGGTTGCCACGCATCAACCAGCGGATGCGGCCGTCCCGCGAAATCGTTGAGCGTGATGGCGTGCGGGTCGATACCGAAGTGTTTGTAGAGCGTGGCGTGGACTTCGCCGAAGTGGATCGGGCGGTCGATGATCTTCGCGCCGAGGCGGTCTGTCGAACCGATGACTTGGCCTGTGCGAAAACCTCCGCCTGCGATGAGGCCGTTGCCGACCTCGGGCCAGTGATCGCGACCCGCTTCCGGGTTGATGCGCGGGGTGCGGCCGAACTCACCCCACGCGACGACCGCCACGTCCTGGTCCATGCCCCGTTCGTGCAGGTCGCTGATGAGGGCGTGCATTCCCTGATCGAACATGGGGAAGTGCGTGTTCTTGCACTCGCTGAAGTTGCTGCTGTGGAAGTCCCAGCGGCCAAAGTTCAGCGTCACCACGCGCGCACCCGCTTCGACCAAGCGGCGCGCCATCAGGAACTGCTCCAAGTTGCGAGGTGCCCCGTCACCGTAGTTGTTCGCGTCGCCCTTGCCGTACTTCGCGCGAACGGCCTCGTCCTCTTTCGAGATGTCGAGCGCTTCAACCAACCGACTCGACGTGAGGATGTCCATCGCCTGCGCGTTCAGTGAATCGAGTCCCTCCATCATGCGGCTCGCATCGGCGTCACGCCGGAAATGATCGAAGCTGGCGAGAAGTTGCTTGCGGTGCGAGAGGCGATCCGAGTCGATGCCGTTCAACGTCATATCGGCCTTCGCGGGACCGGACGGACGAAACGCCGAGTGCGTCACGCCCAGATACCCCGGATGACCGGGTGAGCCATACGGCGGATGCCCCGCATTGGGAGCCAGCCCCAGAAACGGCGGCACCGACGTGTTCGTTGCCCCCATCACTTTCGAGATCGTCGAGCCGAGGGACGGCCAGCCGCCGGGAGGCTGATTCGTCGCCTTGCGGCCCGTGTAGCAGATGAACGAGTCGTGATCGCCGCTTGGGGAACCGTAGACCGACCGCAATGGGATCAGCTTGTCCATGATCGACGCGAGCTTCGGCAGATGCTCGCAGATTTGAATCCCCGGCACGGTGGTGTCGATCGGCCGGAACTCACCCCGGATTTCGGAAGGAGCATCCATCTTTAGGTCATACATGTCCTGATGCGGCGGTGCCCCGACCATGTAGATCATGATGACCGCTTTGTGCGACTTCCTGATCCCGGCAAGCTGCTCGGCCCGCAACAACCCCGGCAGCGACAGCCCTCCCAACCCGAGCGCCCCGATCCGCAAGGCATCGCGCCGAGTCACGCCATCACACAAACGATGAGCAGCACCGGGAACAGTCAGCATGGGGGAAGTCCTTCGTAGGGTAAGCGTCTCGCTTGCCCGTCTTCGTCACGGGCGAGTTCAAGCGCGCAGGCAGGTTCACTCAGGCAGGAGGTCTTTCGCCCCAATCAGGCAGGTCCATCACACCGGCAAGCCAATCACCAGCCGCCGCCGATGTGGGACGATCCTAATCCATCATCGACACCCCGGCCAAGCCTGTTTGAACAGATACCTCACGCCACGGAGATTGAGACTTTGGCGAGCCGCCTGCCGTCAGGCCGCAGGTTCTGGAACACAATTCAGAAACCCGTGACCTGACGGCAGGCGGCTCGCCAAAACATCTCACGTAGGAACGAGGTCGCGTGAAATAGACTTCGCCCGGCCGGAACTGAGTCGTTTCACCGCGTGGGCAACGCCCCGCGCGTCGAGCTACGTTTGAGTCTGTTTTGTCATCGACGCGCGGGGC
>JAYTGQ010000286.1:0-2224 GCA_043733345.1 Schlesneria sp. | reverse complement strand
CCAACTCGTCCGCACCGTGACCAAACTTCATTCCCACCTCAACCATGCCGCCAAAATCCAGTCCCGAAAGAAAAAACCCAGCCACTTCCAACTCCTCCGAAACCCAGAACGACTCGACTGGGCCGCTTAAGTTGGTGCCTATGGGGTGTCGCTTCCCTCTACCCCCGGCTAATGGCTGATGTCCCTTCAGGATGAAGACAGTGGTCGTCGTCCGTTTCTCTCCAATTCGTGCGTCCCCCCAAAACCTTGGATGAACCGAAACCAACGGATGGCGTGAACAAACTGCGGTAATCGAAGACCGCACTCCGAAAAAAGAAAAAAGTCGAAGTCAGGCTCGGGCATCGAAGTCGCCGTCATCGCAGGTCGAAGTTGAACGTCCGGTTTTTCCCGCTCACATCCACAATCAGTTCAGAGTTCTTGTTGTACTTGTCAGGAACCAGTTCCTTGGCCCCTTCGAGTTTTCCGGTAGCTTCATCCAAACTGCTTTCACCCGCCTCTTCGGATGAATTCAAACCCAACAGTTTTCGAGTGGTACTGATGCGAACAATTTTCTTGCCAGGCTTCGCGCCCAACATGTCGGAGTCCAGTCGCAACTTGTAGTTTCCGGCTGAGTCCGTTTGTCCGAACGAAAAGGTTCCGTCTTGAGCATCGTCAAACGTGATGACCGCCTTGGCCAAGGGCTGACCGTTCAACGTCACTCTGCCGCTCACCGAAACAAGCGCGAGTGAACTGTAAGTCGCTTTGGGCTTGGATTCGCAGCCACTTGCCATCGCGAGTGCCAACACGAGTCCCACTCCGAATGCGCTACGATGCCGGTGCATTGCTTTCCCCCGTCTTGATGGTTTCATTTGGAGATGCTGCGTCATCAGTATTCGCCCACAACTTCGCCGCCCGCGCGCGTTGCCAGCTTGCGATAGAGTTGCAGATCAATGTTGTCAGAGACGAACCTCACGGCCCCATCGGCCAGGGTGAAGTGGGCACCGCCAACGTGCCAACTGCCGAATGACATTTCCATGGCCGTTCCGTGGACTGTTGGATCGCGGCGGCTGTTGATGCGGGCGAACGTGCTGCCCACGAGTTCTGAGTACTCGGTGCCGCCAATTCCCCCCAAGACCCAAGTGCCTGTTTGAGGAGAACCGATCTGCCAGTAGTCCATCCCTTGGCCATCTTTGACATACGTGGGGTCGGTGAACGACTCGCCGATCATGATGGTGCTGGATGTTCCGTCGTTGACATCGCGAATCTTGACGCTGCTGCAACCGAAGAACATGCCGTCGTGATTCGCCTGTTCGAGCGATACGGTCGTGCCGCTGCCCGCCGGGATCGTCGAAGTATCGTCAGATGCGGCAATCGACGAAGCGACCGCGCGGTAGCTCACCGGTGATCGTCCTGGAATGTTGTTGTTGTCGATATGTTCTGGGACAGCCATGCTCGGACACCGGAACGCGGCGATCACGGTTTCACACGCGGTCAGATTTGGGGAGCCGACGGCGTCCCAATTTCCCAAGCCGCTTTCTGCCCAAATAAGTGTGCTGTAAAGACTGGACCGCTCGATCTGTGGCAGAATCATGGCCTGCCACCCGGTCTCGCGTTCGTCCCATCCGAACGGGAACACGCCGTGAGTGTCGTGATAGTTGTGCATCGCCAAACCGAGTTGCTTCATGTTGTTCTTGCACTGTGTCCGCCGTGCGGCTTCTCGCGCCTGTTGAACCGCCGGAAGCAGCAGCGCGATCAGCACCGCGATGATCGCGATCACGACCAGCAACTCAATCAGGGTAAAGCCTCTCGCGCGGCGAGGGCGAACGATGGACTCGGACATGGGACGCGGCTCCTCGGAAAAAAAATGGAGATGAGGAAAAACCAACCGTAGACCACACACGAGCTTCTTGGGGGGGAACTGCAAGACAACGCCCGCGATCAGTCGGGACCACCTTTCTTACCTGGCACGACGAGACCTTGCGCCGGTTTCTTGGCTTCCACGACCTTTTCGGCGGGAACCGGAATGGCCCGAGTGACATCATCGGGCGGAGTGACCGAGCTTCCATCACCTGAACAGCCCGCGACGAAACCCGCCATGCACAGGGCAACCGCCAGGGTTCTCGGAGCCCTCGACCGACGAACGAGGGGATTGGCATTATTCATGGGAGTCAAAACCCTCACGGCAAGAAGGAGGAATCAATGGGGCACGGACTCGAAATCCGCATGTCAACACACTGGGGGGAAG
>JAYTGQ010000285.1:0-6342 GCA_043733345.1 Schlesneria sp. | reverse complement strand
GTTGTGCCCTCGAATGTGTCGCCCTCCGGGCTGAAGACGATCAATCAACGCCAACCCCAGGCTCGCGCCTGGGGCTACCATCTGCCGCCCTCCGGGCTAAGACAAATACGGCCCTCCGGGCTAAGACAAAAACAGCCTCCGAAATGAGGCGAACAGTGCCATTCGGGCAATGATTCAAGCCGTCTTGTAGCCTGACGAATGAAGATCGGAACGAAAGCCAACTCATGTCGAACACAGAGACTTCTTCCACCCGCTATACCGCTGACGACATTGAAGTGCTGGAAGGTCTCGATGCCGTGCGGCGGCGGCCGTCGATGTATATCGGCGGCGTCGATACGCGCGGGCTGCATCACTTGTTGTGGGAGATCGTCGATAACAGCGTCGATGAGCATCTCGCCAATCACTGCCACGAGATTATCGTCACGCTGCACAAGGATGGTGCGTCGTGTTCGGTGCAGGACGATGGGCGAGGCATCCCCGTCGATACGCATACGAAGACGAAGAAGTCGGCACTCGAAACGATCCTGACCACGCTCCATTCGGGCGGCAAGTTTTCGAGTCAGGCGTATGCCCGCAGCGGCGGTCTGCACGGCGTTGGCTCGTCCGTGGTGAACGCCCTCTCCAGTGAGATGGAAGCGACCGTGCATCGCGACGGGTTTGAGTGGTCGCAGCGTTACAAACGCGGCAAGCCGACGACGCCCGTCAAACAAGTCCGGCCGTTTCGTGGACGAGGGACCACGATTTTCTTCCGGCCCGACGAAGACATCTTCGCCAAGACGACGTTCAACCCCGAGACGATCAAGCAGCATCTCGAAGACATCTCGTACATCCATGCCGGTCTGAAGATCGTCTTCTACGACGACGCGCGCAAGGAAAAGATCGAGTACCTCCACGCCGACGGCATCGCTGCGTATCTCGAAAAAGTCTTGGCAGAGGGACAAAAGAAATCGACGCACGAGCAGATGTTCGCGGTCTCGCGCGACGACGGCAAAATCAAAATTGAAGCCGTGCTGCGTTGGACCGAAGCGACCGACGAACAGGTCCGCAGCTACGTCAACGGCATCCGAACTCACGCCGGCGGGACGCATGAGTCTGGCTTCCGCTCGGCCATCGGCAAGGCGGTCAAAAATCATCTCGACGTTCACGACATCAAGTTCAAAGGGATCACGATCGAGAACAGCGACATCCGTGAAGGGATCCTCGGCATCTTGTCGGTCTTTCTCTCCGAACCGATGTTTCAAGGCCAGACGAAGGAGAAGTTGAACAACCCCGAGATGACCGCCGCCGTCGAGAGTCTCCTCCGTCCCGCGATGGAAACGTGGCTCAGCAGCAACACGTCGATTGCCGACGCGATCATCGGCCGCATCGTCCTCGCCGCGCGAGCGCGCCAGGCCAGTCGCGAAGCGGCCAGCGAAGTCCGCCGCAAGACCGCCACCACGCGACGGACGAGTCTCCCCGGCAAGCTGCTCGACTGTCGCTCGACCAACCCGGCCGATTCCGAGCTGTTCATCGTCGAAGGTCAGTCGGCCGGTGGCTCAGCAGGCATGGGACGCGACAGCCGTTATCAAGCGGTCCTGCCTCTGCGCGGCAAGGTGCTGAACACCGAGTCACTCACCACTCCCAAAGTCCTCGAAAACCAAGAGCTGAAGGATTTGGTCGAGACGCTCGGCACAGGTATCGGCACGCACTTCGACATCCGCCGCCTGCGCTACGACCGGATCATTCTCATGATGGACGCCGACAGCGACGGCTATCACATCAGCACGCTGCTGCTGACGTTCTTCTTCAGACACATGCGAGAACTCATCACCGGCAAGAAACTGTTCCTCGCCCAACCGCCGCTCTACAAGATTCAAGTCGGCACTCAAACGACCTACGCGCAGGACGACGTTCAAAAGGAAGAAATCCTCGCCGCCCTTCCCGCCAATCGCAAAGTGGAGATTCAGCGGTTCAAAGGCCTCGGTGAAATGAACGCCCAGCAACTGAAGGAGACGACGCTCGACCCCAAGTCCCGCACGCTGCTCGCAGTCGAAATCGACAGCGTGATCGAGACCGAAAAGACGTTCATGCAGCTCTTGGGCAAAGACCCCAGCGAACGCTACCGCATCATCATGAGCGAGGCGAACCTGGTGGACGACCTCGATGTGTGAGGCTCCACGCGCGCAACGATTCTTGCATTCGCTTCAATCGACAACCGTGCATGGCGAACCTCGTGGATGACCTTGATGTGTGAGGCTCCACGCGCGCAACGATTCTTGCATTCGCTTCAATCGACAACCGTGCATTCCGAGAGCTTGGCCTGCTACCATCGGGCAAAGATGGGAGAAACACGGGGAGCGAAATCGTGCTGACACAAGAACAAAAAGACGAACGCCGCGCAAGATTGCTTGAAGCCGCTTCGGCCCTTTTAAGTGGTGCTGAGGGACAGCGCCTTCAAATGGTCAATCTCAACAAGGCGATTTTCTATCTGGACCTCGTCTGCTTGCGAGACCTCGGTTCGCCAATCACGAACACGACGTTCGTGGCCTTGAAGCAAGGCCCTGTCGTGGCTCACTATGAAAAACGGTTGGTGTTGCCACTATTCGAAAGTGGTATCGCGGTGGGAGAACCAGAGGGCCAATCCAAACCGATCAAGCTCATCAAGCCGTTATTCCCCATGAAGTATGTCACTCCCCAAATCCAACAACTCGCTGAAGACGTGGGTGGTTGGATCTCAAGGAAGTCGGCGACGGAAGTCTCGCACTACTCCCACCAGAACCTCGGCTGGAAAATGGCCTATCGGAATGGTCTTGGTGCCCATGCCAAGCCACAGCCCATCGACTTGTCGATTGCCATGCAGCAGATCGTGGATGTCGATCCGTGGCTTTCAGAACCACTCGACGAGGAAAGCTTGGCGGCAGTGGCTGCTGCCGATCAGGGCGGAGGAGCGGACTGGTGACGTATGTGCCATCCGATGGAACATGGACGGTGTTGCCAACGGCCAGTGGCCTTTCGCAAGTTCGAGACCGTCTGGGTGAGGCGTTGTATGAGGAGCAAAGGAAAGCTCTCCAGCTTTTCTTGTGCGAGTACTTTGCAACCGGGCACTGCGACACCAAGCAAGGTGCCAGTATCTCGCCGCTAGGTGCTACACCCGCTGGTGGAAAGATTCTCAAGGTGAGATGGGGGCTTCCCGGCCAAGGCAAAAGTGGTGGGCTACGCCTCTGTGTCGTCGTCTATTGCGACGAAATGCGAGTCACACTCGCGGAAGCGTTTGCTCGCAAGGACAACCCCTCAGACGCGGCATTTGAGCAAGCCGTGAAAGACTTGCCCTAGGCTGTATCACACGCCGAGAAATTCGATCACTGCGACATTCGTGAGTCACTTGGCGATCACGCCATGTCCTTGAACGCATCCCAAGCAAGATAGCCGACGATGGCGGCGCTCAGGATGAAGAGGATGTCCATGACCATTGAACCCGCGAACGGGAACGTGGTCGCGAGGTCGAGAATGGCGAGAACCGCCACCAAGCCTGCTGCGCCGAATGAGCCGAACACCAAGTTCTTCGGAAGATTGGATGCCATCCGAGTGATTCCTCTGCTGTCGCCAAAAGTGAGTCAAATTCTGCCGAAAGGCCAGCCAACGCCAACCTGTTATCGAACCGTCAGACCGGCGGGCACGAGTATAAACGGCCCAGAACGCACCACGCCACCGGCCCTGACAGATTGCCGAGTGGGATTCACCGAGCGACAGTGTTCGCGATCGAACAGAGTTCCACCAGATGCCCGTCGGGATCGTGCAGGAAAAGTTGGACGGCTCCGTCGGGACGCTGCTTGGGGGGCGAGACGAATGGGATCCCGAGTCCCGTGATCTGACGAGCGGCTTCATTTGCGTCTTCGACCAGAAATGCAAAGTGATGCCCGCGCGTGTTGGCTCCGCCGCCGAGTCCCGCTGGTCCCGAGCCTTCAAACTCGAGGATTGTGTGGATCAGGGTCACTCCCGCCTGAAACCACTGTCCGGCGAAGCTGAAGTTCGGCCGAGCCACCTCGTCCATCCCAAGTACCTCGACATAGAACCGCCTCGTGGCAGCCAAGTCCTTCACGACGATCGTGACATGATCGAGCGACTGAACGCGGATGGGGGCGGGGTCAGACATGAGGTGGTTCACTTTGGAGTGCTGGTGGCTCGACACCGCTTTTATATCCCACGCGGCACAAAGCGAGACCTCTGAGCGGGGCGGCGTAAGCCCCCTGGCTCTTCCAGCGAAGGGCTTACGCCCGAGAACCGGGGGGCTTACGCCGC
Source organism: Schlesneria sp. (assembly GCA_043733345.1). Classification (GTDB taxonomy): domain Bacteria; phylum Planctomycetota; class Planctomycetia; order Planctomycetales; family Planctomycetaceae; genus Schlesneria. The sequence continues at coordinate 2,064 of JAYTGQ010000285.1, read as the reverse complement.
CCCGCTCAGAGGTCTTATCACGGACCGCGCGAGGACTATCCCGCCATGACCGAATCGCCAACCGACCACTGCGCGCCGTCGCGGTGGACTCGGCGGTAGAGCGTGTCGCGTTCGACGGGGATGCGGCCCGCCTCAGTGATGAGTTGATTGAGCTTGGTGACCGTCAGGCCCTCGGGGGTCTTGGCTCCGGCGTCGTGGTAGATGATCTCGTGGACGACGGTCCCGTCGAGATCGTCGGCTCCAAAACCGAGAGCGACTTGCGCGATCTGCTCACCCAGCATGATCCAGTACGCTTTGATGTGGTCGAAGTTGTCGAGCATGATACGCGACAAGGCGATCATCCGCAGGTCCATCGTTCCGGTCGGCTTGATGATGTGGTCGAGGCCCGTATTCTCGGGATGGAACGCCAGCGGGATGAAGGTCTGAAAACCGCCGGTCTCGTCCTGCAAGTCTCTCAGTTTGCAAAGGTGGTCAATGCGGTGATGAGCTTGTTCGACGTGTCCGTACAGCATCGTCGCGTTGGAGCGGAGACCAAGCTGGTGAGCGGTTCGATGGCAAGTGATCCAGTTCGTGCCGTCCGCCTTGTGTTCGCAGATTTGGTCGCGAACTTCGGGATGGAAGATTTCGGCGCCGCCTCCCGGCAGGCTGCCGAGTCCCGCATCGACCATTTGCTGGAGTACCCATTCGGTCGATTGCTTGGTGATGAAGCTGAACCAGTTGATCTCGACCGCCGTCCACGCCTTGATGTGAATTTCGGGGCAGGTCTCATGCAGCACGCGAACGAGGTTCACATACCAGTCGAACTTCTTCTGGTGATGCAGGCCGCCCACAACGTGAATCTCGGTGGCACCCTGCGATCTTGCTTCGAGAATCCGCTCACGCAGCATGTCGTCCGAAAAGACATACGCCTTCTCGTCCTTCAAGTCCGATCGGAACGCACAGAACTTACAGCGGTAGACGCAGACGTTCGTCGGGTTCAGGTGAATGTTCGTGTTGTAGTACGCGAAGTTCCCGTTCTTCCGCTCGCGCACGATGTTGGCCAGCCGCCCGAGAGCCAGCACGTCGGCGTGTTCGTCGAGGTACAGGCCCTCGTCAAACGAGACGCGTTCCCCGGCGAGGACTTTTTGTTCGATGGTCTTCAGCATGTCAGGCGTGGTCATGAAGAATGAGTCTGCGAAAAAAGGAAGGCCGTGTTGCGACGAGAAAGAACGACAGCGAATCGTGCGGTCGCCACCCGCGACGCATCCTAGACGGGGCGAAAGAACTTGGCCACCGGGCAAGAATGCAGTGTCCTCGGGAAACGAGGTGAGAGAAACAAAACCGGGCAGGGTTATCCCTCGCGCGGTCAGTGATGAGACCTCTGAGCGGGGCGGCGTCAGCCCTCCGGTTCTTGGGCGTCAGCCCGCTGTGGAAGAACCGGGGGCTAGCGCCCAATGGCACTCACTTTGCCCGCAAAGTAGCAGGCACATTCCATGTGCCGTCCGCATTTCTCAGGCTGACGGCACATGGAATGTGCCTGCTACTTTTTATTGCATTCACGCTAATCTTGGTCCGCAACTCAGGGTTCAACTTCAGTTTGCATCGTACTTCAGGAAGGACTTTTCATGGCTCATCACGCTCCCCGCTTTCTTCAAATCGTTGAGGCTGTCCGAGTCAATATCCGTGAATGCACGGTCACCGACGTGCGAGATCGGCAAGCCCGTAACGAACAGTTTCTGCTATTCGATGTTCGCGAAGAGAGTGAGTTCGCGTCCGGACACCTCCCCGGCGCGAGGTCACTCGGCAAGGGAATCATCGAACGGGATATCGAGTCTCTTGTCCCTGACCCCGACACCGAGATGGTTCTTTATTGCGGAGGCGGTTTCCGCTCGGCGCTCGCGGCGGACAACCTGCAAAAGATGGGCTACACCAACGTCATCAGCATGGACGGCGGCTTCCGCGGTTGGAAAGAAGCCGGGCTAATGACAATACCGTTCAATTAGCCATAACGATGGTGTCTGTAAAGCGTTTGGCGAGGCGTGGCGGAGACTTGTGTTTGGCTCGTTTCTTGGGCCATTTGGACAT
>JAYTGQ010000284.1:0-2231 GCA_043733345.1 Schlesneria sp. | reverse complement strand
GCAAGGCGCTAGCCGCCGGTCATGCTGGAAATCACCGGCGGCTAGCGCCTTGCCGCTCACATCACACAACTTTCAACACGAACGGCGGAGAACCGGTTTTTGATCTTCATTCCCCAGAGAGGTCCGTCTCTTGCGACGGGAGCGTGCCGAGCTTTTCTGTTTTTAGCCCGAAGGGCGGCAGGTCGTCGCCCACGGCATGAGCCGTGGGTGAGTCCGACGACAACATCATTAGCCCTGAAGGGGCGGCACTTCCGTTGGGACATTTGCGAGTGCCATGTGATGCGCCGAACGAAGGTGTCGCCCCTCCGGGCTGGGTGTTGTGTGGGTTCCGTTCCCCACGGCTCACGCCGTGGGCGACGACCTGCCGCCCTCCGGGCTAAGACACAAGACTCCGCACTCAATCGACCGTCGAGCCACAAAGTCCCGTCGCAACGACGGTCTGCCCAGCCGCCTGATGCGACCTCCCCGAATCACCGGATGAGCCAGTGCAAATATCCCCGTTGTTTAGGCATTTCAAAGACCTTGAAAGGGATGGCACAGCCCACCCTACATTGGGCGAACTCAGACAGTCGAACTATTTGAGTGATGCTGTTCGAGCGTTAGCTCGTTCCGATGAATTTCCGAGCGGGGCGGCGTCAGCCCAATGGTTCTTCCACAGCGGGCTGACGCCCAAGAACCGGGGGGCTGACGCCGCCCCGCTCGGATGTCTCATCACGGACCGCGCGAGGGATAGAAACTGTCCCAGAATCGTGTCGAGGTATGCCTTGTCCCCTCGCCCCGGCTTTGCGGGGAGAGGGTGAGCGTGAGAGGCTTTTCCAGTCAACTGAGAAACACGGAGTCGCTCTTGGACAGCCGCTTACTTCACTCGCACCAATTTCATGATGCGGCCCGAGACGTTCCAGTCCTGCACGTACAGGTTGCCGTCTTTGTCCCAAGAGGAGCCGTGAGTGCCGTTGAAGATCCCTTCGATCCACTTGTCTTGCGGAACATTATGGTTCACGCGCGTCGCGGGGTCGGCGTTGTGACCGAGGACGGCCATGATGGTGTTGCTCTTGTCGAGAATGACGACTCGTCCGTGCAGATCAGGCACGGAGACATAGTCTCCCTGCACGGTGGCCGAAGTCGGCATGCCGAGGCCGGTCACGACTTCGTCGAGGAAGTTACCGTCGAGATCGTAATGCAGCAGGCGGCCCTTCGGAGTGTGGTTGCGGTCGCAGATCAGCAGGCGAGCAGGCTCATAGCGCGTGTCCAAGGTCATGCCGTGCGCGGTGTTGAATTCCTTCAGACCATTTCCTTTGACACCGAAGTGCATCAGGTACTTGCCAGCTTTGTCAAACTTGAAAATGTGGTTGCTCGCGTAGCCGTCGGCCAGAATGATGTCGCCATTCGGAGCGATGGTGATCGCCGTGGGACTCCACTTGGTCAGCTTCAATCCGGATTCTTCGGGAATGCCCAACCGGAGCACGATGTCGCCAGTCTCGGCCTGAATCTTGATCCCTTCTCCCGCCGCATTCCGGGCGGCGTACAGGAATTCCGCATCGCCTTCCGCACGGATCTCAATGTCATGGATGTTCGAGTACTGATCACCGAGGAACCGGCGAATGACTTTGCCTTCGGGAGAAAAAACGAAAATCCCCAAGCTGGATGTCGTGTAGATACTGCCAGCCTTGTCGATAGTGACTCCACCGTGAGTCGAACCCAGAACCGACTTCCCGTCCTCGCCCAGTCCCCAACCGGGAACCGTGTCAAAGGTCATGATCCCGCAACCCATCCGCACCGGTTGGACCTTGTCCGCCGCGAACACCGGTAGGACGAGACCAAACACGACCGCAATTGAAAGCCAACAGTTCTTCATCATCGGGTTTCCTGCTTGTGGGATTGTCATTTCCCAGCCATCGTCGAATCGCTGAACTCACGCTGAATTCGGCAGAACGAACGCAGACCAGAAAGTGACTGGTGAGACGCTTCATCACGAGCGGGAGTATCCAGTTCCCCACTCCGCATTTCAATCGGTCCGAGGCCGCGCCGACACGCACCTCGAACGAGCGTAGCCCGCACGCCTTTGTCCGGACGAGGGCGTCCGAACTCCAGTTTTTGCGACAGTGATTGATGCGACGAGCCTTACGCCCAATGGCACTCACTTTGAGCGGCAAGGCGCTAGCCGCCGGTGTGATGGAGTTGAGTTTCCAAGCAAAGAACCGGCGGCTAGCGCCTTGCCGCTCAGTCGGCGA
>JAYTGQ010000283.1:0-2233 GCA_043733345.1 Schlesneria sp. | reverse complement strand
GCAACGCCCCGCGTGTCGGCGGGCAAAACAGATTCCAGCGTCGCGCGACGCGCGGGGCGTTGCCCACGCGGTTAAACGAGTCACACCACCGTGATGCCGAGTGCCCAGAGCAATCGGTAAAGGTTATTCAGAGCGATCGACAACAACAGGTCCAACACGAGAATCGCGATGAACGAGTAGACGAACGAATCGGTGGCCGCGCGGCCGACCCCTTCGGCACCGGCTCCGCAGTGGAAGCCGCGATGACAGGCGATCACCGCGATGGCCGCTCCGAAAAAGAGGCTCTTCGACACACCCGCCACCACGTCGTATGCCGAGATGAACTGCTGCGAGTACAGCCAGAAAAAGTGATCACTCACGCCGAGTACCTGCACGCTGACAAACCAGCCGCCGAACATCCCCACGCCATCGGCGACGAGCGTCAGCGCGGGGATCAGCAGGAAGCAGGCTAGGAATCTCGGGACAACAAGATATGTCAGCGGATCGGCCCCGAGAGCTTTCAAGGCATCAATCTGCTCAGTCACGCGCATCGTCCCGATCTCGGCCGCCATCGCGCTGCCGACTCGACCCGCCAGCATTGTCGCCGCCAGCACGGGACCAAGTTCTCGCACGAGCGACACGTTGATGATCGAACCGATCCGACTCTCTAAACGGAACATCCTCAGCGTGTCATACGACTGCACGGCGAGGACCATTCCGATGAACAGCCCCGTGATGAAGATGACCGGCACGCTTTGCACACCGATCTCGTACATCACCGGCCAGAGGACTCGCGCCCGAGGCCACCGAACGAACATCGCGCCCAACATCCGCAGAAAGAACGTGACCAGATCGCCGATCGCTTCGACGAATTGAACGGCCACTCGACCCAACATGTGGATCGGTGTCGGATCGGCGGTGTGGGAAGTGAGAGCTGGCATCAAAACCTCGGCGCGAGGCAGTCAAAAATCGAGACCATCGGGCCGCGATCCAATAGCCGATTCCGCCGATCTCGGCGAGACCAGTTCGTCCCTTGGAACAAGACACGCGGGGCAAGACAAAATGATGGAGTACAGAATGATGAAGAGAAGCCGGATGACGAACACACCTTCCTCATCCGCCATCCCCCTCCCCTCCTCTTCTCTTCATCATTCTGTACTCCATGATTTTGCCTTCGCTTTTGGTTCAAGGTGTCATCCGTCGGCGTTACATCCCCTCTTCGCCTTCATTCGCGCTCCCCTCAATTCGCGCGGCACACCTCCTGAAGAAGTGTGCCGCGCGAATTGAGGGGAGCGCGAATGAAGAAGGAATGGACTCAATGTGTTCGAGTCTTCAGCGCCATTCGCCATCACGGTCGACTCTCGGCGGCGGCGGTTGCTAGACTCCGACCGCTGCTCAACTCGGACTTCGCGAACACGGACAACAGGGTTCGCTTCCCTTCAACACAGGAGTTTCCCCGATGACTCGACTCGTTGCTCTGACCGGTTTGATGACGTGTGGTTTGCTGTGGAGTGCTGGCTCGAACACGGTCGTTGCTCAGGAAAAGCCCGCTCCGACCGATGCCGAAAAGGCCGCGATGGCCGAGGTCCGGAAGCTCGGTGGTCAGGTGATGGAACTGGCGCAGAACGACGCCCGCCTCGACGTGGCCTATCACCTGGCTGACGGCAAGATTGAAGACGCGGCTCTCGCACCGCTCAAGAACCTGCCGAAGCTGGCTCAGTTGAACGTGCGCGGCAAAGACATCACCGATGCCGGGCTGGTCCATCTCAAGGACGCGAAGGGACTGGTCCGACTGCATCTCGAACGGACGAAGGTCACGGACGCGGGCCTCGAACAATTGAAGGGCCTCGAAAACTTGGAGTACCTGAACCTCTACGGCACCGCCGTCACCGACGCCGGACTGAAGCATCTCGAAGGTTTGAAGAAGCTCAAGAAAATCTATCTGTGGCAAACGACCGTCACTGACGCCGGAGTCGCCGCGCTGAAGGCCGCCGTCCCAGAAATTCAAATCATCCGCGGCGTCGAACCACCCAAGCCCGCCGAAGTGAAGCCGGAAGAGAAGAAGCCCGAGGAGAAGAAGTAGGCCGCATTTGAATCTAGCCCGACGCGCGAGCGAGAGCTTCGTCTGCACCAAACGCTCAGCCCTCGCTCGCGCGTTTTGAAGTTGCGCTCTTTCTCACTGTCAGTTGCGGTGGACTCACATTCGGATTGTTTTTGGTCTTCATCCGTGCCCCGGCCTTGCCATCCGTGCTAA
>JAYTGQ010000282.1:0-16041 GCA_043733345.1 Schlesneria sp. | reverse complement strand
TTTGGCATTCTGTGAGCCGCCGGTTCTTTTCCAACTAAGAAACCGGCGGCTAGCGCCGTGCCGCTCAGGATATTTTTCTAAAGTGAGTGCCATTGGGCGTCAGCCCTCCGGTTTTTGGGCGTCAGCCCGCTGTGGAAGAACCGGGGGGGCTGACGCCGCCCCGCTCGGCAACCTCTCAATTTGTGCCGCGTGAGGTAGATCTCCGCCAGCTCGCGCGATTGTTCGTGGAAGACTCCACTCGTGAAGAATCTCGTGGCCATTGTGTCCTTGGACAGAGCCGCACGTCGCGACCGAATGGCGTCGAAGACGCCTGTCGCACGATTTACAGCACGCTCGCGCGCGGGCACACTACGCGCGTGTCGTCTGCCCATGTTTCTTGTCCCACCCCCGAAGAACAAGGTTTCCCGATGAAGCACCTGCTGACCTGTTTGATGTTTGCCACGCTCGCCTGCGCCGGTTCGATCCGAGCCGCCGAGCCTGACAAGGATGGCTTTGTCCAGTTGTTCGACGGCAAGTCGTTCGATGGCTGGAAGATCAACGAAGCCAAAGACAGTTGGAAAATTAAAGACGGAGCCATCGTGGCCAACGGCCCGCGTAGTCATGTCTTTTACGTTGGCGACGACAAGCCGTTCGTGAACTTCGAACTGCGAGTCGATGTGAAGACCGAAACGGAGGGGAACGGCGGCATCTATTTCCACACGAAGTTTCAGGAGGAGGGCTGGCCCAAGTACGGCTTCGAAGCACAGGTCAACAACAGCCCCGTCGGAAAGAAGGATCCCAAGAAGACCGGCAGCCTGTACGCCGTGAAGGATGTGCTCGAACTGCACGTCAAAGACGGTGAGTGGTACACCGAGACCGTGACCGTGCAGGGCAAGCACGTCACGATCAAGATCAACGACAAGGTCGTCACCGACTACACCGAACCGGACGACAAGCAGGCGGGCGGGGACTTCACTCGTAAGCTCGACAAGGGAACGTTCGCGTTGCAAGCCCACGATCCGGGCAGCACCGTCCACTTCAAGAACATCCGCGTGAAGCGGCTCGATTGAGTGCGATTGGAACGGGTGCCGTTGGGCGTCTTGAAGTCCGGCTTTTCCGAAAGCCGGACTTCTGTTTTTGGTTCTCCGCCATTTGTGTTGGATGCTTGAGTGAGCGGCACGGCGCTCGCCCAATGGCACTCACTTTGTCATTCACCCCGTGAGCGGCAAGGCGCTAGCCGCCGGTGTCGGCGAAAACGACCGGCGGCTAGCGCCATGCCGCTCACGGGACACCATTTTCAACAGGAATGGCGGAAAGCCCTGTTTTTCGAGGCGTATCGTCCCGGAGCGAAGTCCGGCTAACAAAGCTAAGCCGGACTTCCACCTCGCCGGACCTCCGCCTCTTCGACTCACCTTGCACGACCTGTTGACTGCCAGTAGCCTGACGCAACGGAATCAGCCGATGGAATGTGGTCGGCCAACCAAGGAGAGTCAGTCATGCAAAACAGCCGGTTTGTCCACCCTCGCGTTTCGCGCCGCACGGCTCTGCAAGTGGGGAGCGTTGGCCTGCTGGGACTCGGGTCGAATCATGTGGCCGCGTTGCGTGAAGCCAGTGCCGCACCAGTTGTTTCCATACCGCCTCGGTCAGTGATTTACATCTTTCTCTCGGGCGGACTCAGTCAGCACGACAGCTTCGATCCCAAGCCGCTGGCCCCCGAAAACATTCGTGGCGAGTTCCATTCCATCGCGACGAGTACGCCGGGACTCGACATTTGTGAGCATCTGCCAAGGCTCGCTCAACGCAGTCAGCTTTGGTCGCTGGTGCGTTCGCTCACGCATCCCACGAACGACCATTCGCTAGGCCATCACATCATGCTGACGGGGCGAACCGAAACTCCGCCCGCCTTCAATCCCTCTGTTCCTCGGCCTCAAGATTGGCCGTCGATCGCGTCCGTCGTGGGTGGAGTCACGGCACCTCGCAACAACCTGCCACCGGCAGCAGTCCTGCCCGAACAGTTGATTCATAACTCACGGCGAGTTCTTCCCGGGCAGTTTGGCGGGATCATGGGCAGCCATCGTGACCCGTGGTTCATCGAAGCGTCCGCGTTCAGTGCCAAGAGTTACGGAGCACACCCCGAGTTTGAATTCGATCATCAAGATCGACCGAACACGCCGCAGCGGTCGCTGTTTCAAGCTCCGAGTCTTTCGCTGCCGGAAGGGTTCTCGCGCGGGAGGCTTGGCAACCGCATGGAGTTGTTGAGTCACATTGACCGGCAGCGGGCGGACCTCGAACAATTTGCTCGTGTCGAATCGTTCGATCGTTATCGTGAGGGCGCGATTTCGCTGCTCACCGACGGTCATGTGCGTCAGGCGATGGATGTCGCGGCGGCTCCAGACGAGGTCCAAACACGCTACGGCAAGAACTCGTTCGGTTGGTCGCTGCTGATGGCGCGTCGTCTGGTTGAAGCGGGCGTGAACATGGTCCAAGTGAATCTCGGTAACAACGAAACGTGGGACACGCACGGCGAAGCGTTCCCCCATTTGAAAGACAAACTCTTCCCGCCGACCGACCGCGCTTTGTCCGCTCTGCTTGATGATCTCCACGGCAGCGGCCTGCTCGATTCCACTTTGATCGTGATGGCGGGCGAGTTCGGGCGGACACCAAAAGTTTCGCATCTGCCTCAGCATTACAAACTCCCAGGGCGAGACCATTGGGGCGCGGTTCAAACCATTTGGCTGGCGGGGGGCGGAGTCCAAGGCGGTCGCGTGATCGGCTCCTCCGACAAACTGGGGGCGTTCCCGGCCACCGATCCTCAGACTCCCGAGAACTTCGCAGCGACCATCTACTCGTCACTCGGTCTCCCTGACACCGTGGCTTGGCACGACGACCTTGGTCGCCCGCACCACGTCTACCACGGAGAACCGATTCGCGGCCTGACGTGATCTTCCGCCGAACGCCCGCCGCGTTCTTGACCTGTGCCGTCGCGTCACCTAGCAGCCTGTTGAAAAGGGAATAGAAGCCTGAAGCGCAAGCGAAGGATGTCGCAAGTGCGGACGAATTCGGCTCAGAAATCCTTCGCTCGCGCTTCAGGCTTCTATATTTCAACAGGCTGCTAAGCCTACATCGCTCACGGCGATGTTTCTCAAGGTGGAATTCGACGAGAGTTCATCAGCCCGGAGGGCGGCAGAAGGTAGCCCACGGCACAAGCCGTGGGGGAGTGTCAAGCGGCTCCCACAGCCCGGAGGGCGACACACCGAAGGAAGTCGAAGGTTGATCGGAGTGTCGCCCTCCGGGCTATTGTCGTCCCCTTGCCTCTCAACCCACGGCTCGCGCCGTGGGCGACCTTCTGCCGTCCTCCGGGCTGAAAAGACGAGCTGCTATCAGCCGCAGGGTGCTAGCCCCGGTTCAGGTGACATAAACCGGGGCTAGCGCCCTTATCGGAATGTGAGTGCGACCTCGTTCCTATGGGATCGGGGCTGTTTGTGCCGAGTGATGGTTTGGCGGGAGTTCACGGGGATGTGGGAGTCGTTGCGGGAGTGGCTGGATGGCGACGACAACGCGCGCGGTGTGTTGATTGAAAATCTGCATCGCCTCGGTTTTCGAGACGAGCGCGTGACGCACCGGCTGCGCGGGTTGGTGGACAAATCGCTCTCGACGGTGATGGCCATTGGCTGTCTTCGCAAACTGCTCGGGTTGCTTGGAGAAGTGCCCGATCCGGACGCGGGGCTGATTGACTTTGAGCGGTTTGTGCAGGCGGCCGACGATCGTGTCGAGCTGTTTCAGTTTTTCGATGAGAACCCGCGCGCGATCGAGATGCTGGTCCGATTGTTCGCGACCAGTCGCTATCTGACGGAGACCGTGCTGCGCAACCCGGATTCGTTGCGCGAACTGACTCGCCACCGACGACTCGCCGAATTGAAGAGTCGCGAGGAATTCCTTAACGACGCGCTTTCGCAGGTCGCCTCGGCTCCGGACTTCACGGCGCGGATGGACGCCTTGCGGCGGTTTCAGCGGTGGGAGTTGTTGCGGATCGGTGCGTGCGATGCCTTCGGGCTGATCGACCTGCGCGCCGCGACCGTGCAACTCAGTTTGCTCGCCGACAGCTTGGTTCAGGCGTGCCTCACGCTGGTCGGTCACGAGTTGATGCTGCACACGGTGAACCTCACCGTCTTGGCGTTGGGAAAGCTCGGCGGTGAGGAATTGAACTACAGCTCGGACATTGACCTGGTGTTCCTCACCGATCGCAGTCCGACCGAGGCCTTGCCGCTCGCGCAGCGGTTGGTCAAGAGTTTGCAGGACATGACGGGTGAAGGCTTTCTCTATCGCGTGGACGTTCGGCTGCGACCGTGGGGGCGGTCGGGGGAACTCGTGACGACGATCCCGTCGTACTTGGAGTATTTGAAGTCGCACGCCGAGATGTGGGAGAAGCAGGCGTTGCTCAAAGCGCGCGTCATTGCCGGGCCGAAGGGCTTGGGGCGCGAGTTGCTGCGTCGGGCGGAACCTTACATTTTCGGAGCGGCTCCCGGCGACGTGGTCGCGGCGGTGAGGCAAGCCAAGGGACGAATTGAAGCGGACCTGCGTCGTCGTGGGCGCGAGTGGGGTGAGGTGAAGCTCGGCAGCGGTTCGATCCGCGACATCGAGTTTCTCGTGCAGGCCCTGCAACTGGTGCATGGCGCGGAGCATCGTCACGTCCGCTCGCCCAACACGCTCGACGGACTGGTCCGGCTGACCGATGCGGGCGTGTTGCACGCCGACGAGTACCGACGACTGACCGACGGCTACGTCTTCTTGAGGACCATCGAGCACTCGCTGCAACTGATGAACAACCGGCAGGAGCACGCGCTGCCGACGGATGGGATCGAACTGACCGCGCTGGCTCGAAGGCTCGACTTCGGTACATCGGAGTTGCTCTTGGCCCACTTTGACAGCCATCGCAAGTCGATCCGCACGATCTTCGACAAGTACCTCGCACACGATCGCAACTTGGTCGAACCGCTCACCTCACCGCCGATTCCCGATCGTGAGCGGGAACGCGAACGAGCGCGGTTCGACCGTGACCGAGTTCACGAACAACCGCTCGAATCGTATGAGTCCGTTTTCAACGCTGACGAGCGACGGCGGCACTCGGAACTGCTGGCCGAGTTGAGCGCGGAGCGTCCCGTGCAAGTTGTCGCGGAGCGCGATGTCAGCGTTCACGACCAGCCGCGCGACGCCGCTTCGCTGCCGCCGAATCGTTGGCGTGTGACCGTCGTGGGGCACGACTGTCCCGGCGAGTTGTCGATGATCTGCGGCCTGCTGTTCGCCCACGGCTTCAACATTATTGAGGGCTTCGTATCGACGGAAACTCGCCCGCGAGCCGACAGCCCGCGCGAACGCCTCCCGCACCGCTTCGTCGATGTGTTTGAAGTGCAGGCGACCGCGAACGAGATGTCGCCCCAGGTTTGGCTGCGGTACGAAACTGAACTGGCCGAGTTGGTCGGCCTGGCCCAGAGCGGTCATGTGGATGAGGCTCAAGGACGGCTGGCGAAGCGTGTGGCGAAGGGACTCGAACACGCCTCGGACTCTGCGACGAAGCCCGCTCCCTTGGAAGTCCGCTTCGACAACGAGACTCATGGGACAGCGACCGTGCTGCACATTCGCGGCGATGACACGCCGGGATTTTTGTACGAACTGTCGAACGCGCTGACTCTAAGTGGCGTGAGTATCGTGCAGGTGATGATCCGCGCGGAGAGCCATCGCGCACACGACACGTTGCTCGTGACCGATGCCCATTCGGGCGAGAAAATCCTCGATGCGGCCCGGTTGCAAGAGCTGCAAGCGGCCGTGGTCCTCATCAAACATTTCACGCATCTCTTGCCTGCGGCACCGAATCCTCAAGCCGCGCTGCTCCACTTTCGCAGCTTCCTGCGCGATCTGTTCCAGCGGCCCGATTGGGTCGATCAGTTGTCGTCGCTCGAACGACCCGAAGTCATGTCCGCACTCGCGCAATTGCTCGGCGTGAGCGACTTCTTGTGGGAGGACTTTCTGCGACTCCAGTACGCCAACCTATTTCCGGTCCTGCACGACATCGCGGGCTTACAGCAGTCGCGGTCCAAACCACAACTGGCCGACGCGCTCGAGGAAATGTTGAACGAAGTCGCCTGCCACAACGCTGCCGCGAAAGGTACGGCACCAGCGGACGAGCGGCGGACGCGATTGAACGAGTTCAAGGATCGCGAACTCTTCCGAATCGACATGCGGCACATCTTGGGACATAGCGGCGGCGTGGACGAATTCGGTCGCGAGATGACCGATCTGGCTGAGGTCGTGGTCACGGCGGCGGTTGAGTTCTGTCACACGGAACTTGTCGAACGGTTCGGCTCGCCCGCGACCGCCGACGGCCGCAAGTGTCGTTTGTGCGTGAACGCGCTCGGCAAATGTGGCGGACGCGAACTGGGGTTTGCGTCAGACATCGAACTGCTGTTCGTCTATGACTCGGACGGGATGACTCGGCCCCATCTCACACCAACCCGCAGCGTGAGCAAGGCCACACCAACCCGCAGCGTGAGCGAGGCCACACCAACCCGCAGCGTGAGCGAGGATGAAGTCAAAGGTGCGAACGAGGACGCGAGTACCACCGATGTCGTGTCTCAAGAGGTGAGACTCGGCCGCTGCACCGTGGGGGCGCCCTCGCTGACGCTGCGGGTTGGTGATGAGGCGGCTTCACGCACGAACTCATCGTACGAACAGATCGACAATGCGGGCTTTTACTCGCGGCTCGCTGAAAACGTGAGTCATGCGATTCACGCGCGGCGCGAGGGGATTTTTCGGATTGACCTGCGGATGCGGCCGTATGGTCGCGCGGGGAGCTTGGCCGTGTCGTTCGCGGCGTTCCGCAGTTACTTCCAGCAGGACGGCCCCGCGTGGCCTTACGAACGGCAGGCTCTCGTCAAGCTGCGGCCGATCGCCGGTGATGAAGAACTCGGCACTCGCTTGAAGGCACTGCGTGACGAGTTGATTTACACGAGCCGCCGCGTCGATTTCGGAGCGATCCGTGCGATGCGCGAACGCCAGTTGCGATCACTGGTCGGCGCCACAGAGTTCAACGCGAAGCTCAGCCCCGGCGGATTGGTCGATCTCGAATACCTCGTCCAGGCCCTGCAACTTGATCGCGGCGCGAAGCATCCCGAACTCAGAGCGACTAACACGCACGAGGCTCTCGATGCGCTGCGGCAAGTCGGCGCGCTGACTGCCGCCGATCACGAACGACTCTGCGCCGCCTACCATTTTCTGCGCCGACTGATTGACGCACTCAGGATGGTGCGCGGCGAGGCACGCGACCTCACGGTGCCGCCATTCGGTTCCGCCGACTTTGAATCGTTGGCACGTCGGCTCGGCTTTGGCCCGCAAACTCAACGCCTTCACGACGACCTGACTCACCACACGCAGGCCGTTACCGATCTGGTGCGCGCGTACTCAACGGGCCCCCATTCCGATTCTTGAGAACATCGCGTGTCGCACTTCAGCAGCGTTGAGCGTCGCTTGCGATTCACTTCGCGCGGCCTATAATCCGACGCCGCTTTCAGCCATTTTGAGCCATGATCGCCCGACATCTTTCGCTCTTCAGTGATTGTGCGGTGTGGCTCAACTGACTGATCCTTCCCGGTCTTCCTGAACTTTTCTGTGAGCCAACCATGGCGTGGTTGTGGGGTTTTGGAGAGTGGTGCCGCAACATTTGGGTCGCGGTTTCCACATTACTCAGCGGCATGTGGGTCACGGCCCGCACGATGCTGATGACCTATCGCCGCAAAACGTTCACTGAGGTGTACGAGTACCCCGAGGTGCCGGTCCCCGTGAAAGCGCGCTACCGTGGCTTTCACCGCTTCGACCTGACAACCTGCATTGGTTGCGAGAAGTGCGCCGTCGCGTGTCCCGTCGATTGCATCTACATCGAAAAATCGAAAAGCCCAGTCGGCAAAGGCTTCCGCGTTGATGGTTTCACGATCGACTACACGAAGTGCATGTTCTGCGCGTTGTGTGTCGAGCCGTGCCCCGTGGACTGCATCTTCATGGGGTCTAATCATGACCTCAGTTGCTTCAGCCGCGACGGCTGCGTCGTGGACTACGCCAAGCTGCCGCTCGAAGTCGCGTGGGGCCAAGCGACTCTCAACCCGACAGCGGTCGCCGAGTCCAAGGTGCTTTACGAACCGGTCTGGGTGAAGGGGGAGCCAAGTCCCTTTCAGTTCACTCCTCAAGATTCAGTGACGTGACCCACTCTGTTCTGCGTTCCGAGATCAACGGTCTTGAAGTGACAGCGAAAGGTCTTACTCGATGAGTGCCAAACTGGCGTCGCGCCCGATGTTTTCTGTGGCATCCGCCAATCGCATGTTGCCACTGGTCCGCATGATCGTCAGCGACATCGTGGAACTGTTCCGTGATGTTCGTGATCGCGAAGAAAGACTGAACGGCCTCCGAAAAGGAGATGCCAGCAACATTCCTCGCGGCGATCTTTACGATGAAGAGGTCGAACAGATTCGGCGAGAACTCGAAAAGGATGTTGAGCGGCTGCAAAGCTTCGTCGATGAGTTGCTCGAATTGGGCGTGGAGTTCAAAGACCCGGTGATCGGTTTGATCGACTTCCCCGCCCTGATGGACGGTCAGGAAGTCTATCTCTGCTGGAAGCTCGGTGAACCAACTGTCACTCACTGGCACACGTTGGACGCAGGCTTCTCAGGCCGACAAGAGTTAAAGCGGACGGACACGGAAGCAAACTGACCTCCCGAATGGAACAGAAGCGAGACAAAAGCCCATGACGGACATCGTCGGACATTTTTTGCTGTTTACTCTGGTGGCGATCGGCTTCCTCCTTGCCCCGTTGTTGCTGGGAAAACTGCTTCGCCCCAAAGCCCCTTCGCTGGAGAAGGACGCGACCTATGAGTGCGGCGAGCCAACCATCGGCAGCAGCTACATCCAGTTCGACCTGCGATTTTATGTGGTCGCGCTGCTGTTCATCATTTTCGATGTCGAAGTGGTGTTCTTCTTTCCTTGGGCGGCCGTCTACGGAAACGTGATGCAACTGACGGACTCGATGCTGTCGCCTGCTCAACGAGTTCAACTCAGCGAGCAACTGCTCACACTCCCCGCAGGAAGTCTGACACCGGAAACGGCGATCAAAGTGGAGTCGGCCTTGATGCTGGGCTGGACGGCCGTCGTCGATGTTCTCGTCTTCTTCGCGGTGCTGCTCGTTGGTTTTGCCTACGTTTGGAAACGGGGCGATCTTGACTGGGTCCGCGCCGTCGCGGAACAAGCCAAGTTGTCCTCAGCCGCGTCGAGTGCCTCCGATCAGGGGATGCGTAAGACCAGCCCTCAAACCGCCAGCTAGTTACGAAATTCCCTACCAACCCGCCGCGTAAGCAAGGCTGTTTCCACACCAACCCGCCGCGTGAGAAAGGACGCTTTCACGTTCTGTTACAGGCTGCTCGTCCTTGCTCACGCGGCGGGTTGGTGTCTCTGATACTCAGCATCAAACAAGTCCAACAAACGCCCGCTCTCGGAAGCCGACATGCGTATCGAAGACATTCATCAACGGCTGGTCGAGAAGTTTGGAATCGACGCCATTCGCGAACTCAAAACCGGCGTCAAAGATCCGTGGATCGAGATCGTCCCTGATCGCATCGCCGACGTGGCGAAGTTCCTGCACGACGACGCTGACATCGTGTTGGATTCTCTGAACGATCTCACCGGTTCCGACTGGTTGGAGACTGATCCCAAAAAGAAGACGCCGTGCGAGCCGCACGTCGAAGTCGTCTATCACCTCTACAGCTACACGCATCGCCACTGGTGCAAACTCAAGGTGAAATTGCCTCGCTGGCGAGACGGTGTCGCGGGTGAGTTGCCCGAAGTCCCCAGCGTCTCGCACGTCTGGAGCATCGCCGACTGGCACGAACGCGAAGCCTACGATCTCGTCGGCATCCACTTCACCAACCATCCAAACTTGCGTCGCATTCTCTGCCCAGAAGACTGGGAAGGGCACCCGCTGCGCAAAGACTACGAATTCCCACTCGAATACCACGGCGTCCGCGGCAAGTGATTGACTCGTGGGGTAGGTTTGTAACCTGCCCGTGACACGCGGAGACAGGGGACTGGCAGGTTAAAAACCTACCCCACGTCCCGTGTTCAACAGGCTGGCAAGGCAGAAGCCCGACGGACCAAGGGGTCCGTCCTACGAAGACAAAGAAACTGACATGAGCCTGACACTGGAAGACCCGCGCATCGTCGAGTTCGATGTTCGCACCGACGAGATGCTCGTCAACATGGGGCCGCAGCACCCGAGTACGCATGGCGTGTTGCGTCTGCTCCTCAAGACGGACGGCGAGATCATTCACGAGGTCACGCCGCACATCGGCTACCTGCATCGCTGTGCCGAGAAGATCGGTGAAAACCTCTCGCCACCGCAGTGGATTCCGTACACCGACCGCATGGACTACCTCGCGGCGATGAACATGAACCTCGGGTTCGCGCTCACCGTTGAGAAACTGATCGGGATGGAAGTCCCCGACAAGGCGATGAACCTGCGAGTCATCATTGCCGAGTTGGGCCGCATCGCCAGCCACCTCGTCGGCATGGGGGCCTACGGCCTCGACCTCGGCTCGTTCAGTCCGTTTCTCTACGCCTTCCGCGAACGCGAAATCATCCTCGACCTGTTTGAGGAAGCCTGCGGTGCGCGGCTGACCTACAGCTACTTAACGATCGGCGGCGCGACGCACGATCTGCCCGGTGAGATCACGATTCCGCCCGGCCTCGCCCAACTGACCGGCCGCAATCCGAACCTGCGATTGCAGTGGGTCGATGCCCTGCGGATGTTCCTCGACTGGATGGGACCGCGCATTCAGGAGTACCACACACTGCTGACCCGCAACGCCATCTTCATCAAACGCACGAGCAACCTCGGCATCCTGACGCGCGAGATGGCGATTAGTTACGGCTGCACCGGCCCGGTCCTGCGCGGCAGCGGCGTCGATCACGATCTGCGCCGCGACGGTGAACCGATCTACACTCGGATGTACGAGGGCTACAAGTACAAGATTCCCGTCGCTCCCTTCGATGCCGCGTTTGGCAAGACACCGAAGGAAGTCGTCCTCGGCGACAACTGGTGCCGCTTCTTCGTCCGCATGATGGAAGTCGCGCAGTCGATCGAAATCGTCCGTCAGGCTCTCGATCGCTATCCAACGGCGAAGGGTGAGTTCCGAGTTCCATTCAAGATGAACCAGAAGCTCCCGTCCGACGAGGTCTATCTCGAAACGGAAGCGCCTCGCGGCGCGATGGGCTTCTACGTCGTCGGCGATGGCGACGCCGAACCATTCCGCGCCCGCGCCAAAAGTTCCTGCTTCTGCAACCTCTCCATCACAGGCCCGCTCTGCCAAGGCATTCTGATCGCCGACATCCCCGCCATCGTCGGCTCGCTCGACATCGTGATGGGTGAGATTGACCGGTGAGACTCGTTCCTCAACACCAACCCGCAGCGTAAGCGAGGGCATCGTTACCATTGCTCACGCCATCGTCCTTGCTCACGCTGCGGGTTAGTGTGCTGAAGTCCGGCTTTCGGAAAAGCCGGACTTCAGCACGGTTCTCATCGAACGGAGTCTCTCATGCCCGCCTGCATTGAGACCTATGCCGCGGCCATCGAGTTCCTCTACGGCCGCATCAACTACGAGCGAGTGCAGGTCGAGGCGTATTCGACGAGTGACTTCAAACTCGAACGGATGCGCGTGCTGCTCTCGCTGATCGGCAGTCCCCACGAGCGGCTTCCCGCCGTACATGTGGCCGGAACCAAGGGCAAGGGTTCGACGTGTGCGATGCTCGCGTCGGTGCTGACTGCCGCCGGATACCGTGCGGGTCTGTATATCTCACCGCACATCTCGGCGTTTGAAGAGCGGATGACGGTCGATGGCATTCGGCCGACACCCGTTGAGTTGGTTGCCCTGGTCAATCGGTTGCTCCCGGCCATCGCGCACATGGACAGTTTGCCCGGCCAGATGCAGCCGACGTACTTCGAGTTGGCGACGGCGATCGCGTGGCTCTACTTCGAGGAACGTCACGCGGATTTCGCCGTCTTGGAAACGGGACTCGGCGGACGGCTCGATTCAACCAACGTCTGCTCGCCGCTGGTCACGGTCATCACGAACGTTAGCCGCGATCACACCCAGATTCTCGGCAGCACCGTTCGGCAGATCGCCTGGGAAAAAGCGGGCATCATCAAGCGGGGCGTTCCGGTCGTCAGTGGTGTCTCGCACATTGATGCGATTGAGATCGTCGAGCAAATGGCGCACGAGCGCGGCACGCCACTCAGTCTGCTCGGGCGGGAAGTGCATGTGACCGCCAGAAACCAACCTGACGATGGTCCGACGACGGTCGATGTTCAAACGGGACGGTCTGTGTGGAGCGAAATTCCCGTCTCTTTGCGCGGTGCGCATCAGGCGACCAACGCGGCGCTGGTCCTCGCTGCGATCGACGAACTGCGAGCACAGGGCGTTTCGATTCCCGATGCTGCTGTGATCGCCGGGATGTCGCGCGTGCGTTGGCCGGGGCGAGTCGAAGTCGTCTCGCAGCGCCCGACCGTCGTGATTGATGCGGCTCATAACTGGGAGTCCGCTCGCGCGCTGATCGCGACTCTGCGCGAAGACTTTCGGCCTCGTCGTCGGTTCTTGATTTTCGCGGCGACACGCGACAAGGACGTGTCGGGACTGCTCCGGCTACTCGTTCCTCAGTTCGACACGATCCTCTTCACGAAGTACCTCGACAATCCGCGCGGAGTTCCGACGGCCGAGCTTCTCGCCTTCGTGAGATCGATCTCAAACCGCGAGGCTCACACGGCCGAGACACCTGCCGCCGCCTGGCAACTCGCGCAGCGTTGGACCGGACCCGACGACCTGATCGCCATCACGGGATCGTTCTTCCTCGTGGCCGAACTGCGCGACCTCGTGCTGGCTTCGGTGTGAAGAAATGGCCGCGCGAATTGAGGGGAGCGCGAATGAAGACGGATACATGAACAAGGGCGGGGGTACGACACCAACCCGAAGCGTGAGCGAGGAGGCGTAATGGAAAATACTTCCGCGCCTCCTCGCTCACGCTTCGGGTTGGTGTTGAGCGGCCTCACTCCGCCAGCGGCCCGACTCCGACCGTCGTTGTTTGAGCGAGCGGGAATTCGACCAGCAGTTGCCGGATGTCATCCACGGTGACGCTACGGAGGATCGCCAGATCGTCGGCGATGCTGCGGTACTCGCGGCGTGTCAGCCAGTTGCCGCCGAGTGAACTCAAGCGTCCCATCGGGCGTTCGCCTCGGAGAACCACGCGCGTCGCGACCTTGTTGCGGGCTTGTTCGAGTTCTTCTGCCGTCACGCCGTTCGCGTTGACCGCAGCGTATTGGTGGGCGATCCGTGCGAGGTTCGCGTGCGTCGATTCGGGCGATCCGTTGAGAAACGTGAGGTACGTTCCCGCCCCTTCATATTCGTAGTAGCCGACTTCGGCCGACTCCGCCAACGCGGGATCGACCAGTTCCCAGTAAAGACGGCTGTTGGTGTCGTCCCCTACGATGACGCACAGCAGTTCCGCGGCAAACCGGCGCGGGTCACTGCTCGAGGGAGCGGCAGCCAACTGAATGATCTGCTGCTGCTGGCACTGTTCCTTCACGAGGTACTTCATTGAGGGAGTCGCTTGCGCGGGAGCGACCGTGCGTAGCGAACCACCGGCGGGCCAATGCCCGCAATGCTTCTGGGCGAGTTCCAAAACAGTGGACCACTCGGTTCTTCCCGCCACTGCGAGGACGATGCTCCCCGCACGATAGTGTTCCGCGTGATAGCTTCGCATCTGCTCCGACGTGAGAGACGACACGCTCTTGGTCGTACCAAGGACCGACTGACCGAGCGGATGGCCGGCAAAGTGCTGCTGCATCGCGCGGTCATAGGCCACCGACGCGGGCTGGTCCTCGTACATGCCGATCTCTTCGAGGATGACCTTCTGCTCCATGTCGAAGTCGTCTTGCCGCAGCGTGGGGAACAGGATGCTCGACTGCACCTCGAAGGTCTTCGGGAGGTACTCGGGGAGCGTCGCCGCGTAGAAGACCGTGCTTTCCTCGCTGGTCATCGCGTTGTTGTCGGCACCGATCTCATCGAAGATCCGGTTGACATCTTCGGCCGAGAATCGCTCGGTCCCCTTGAACGCCATGTGTTCGAGAAAGTGGCTGACGCCCGATACGGCGGTCGATTCGTCGCGCGCTCCGGCTCGGACATAGAAGCCGAAGGCGACGCTGAACACATCGTCATTCAACTCGGCCACCACTTCGAGGCCGTTCGCAAGAGTCGTTTGGTGGAACTGCATGGGGGTGGTCAGGAAGAGGAGGAAGTGAGAATTAAAACTCGTTGTTATTGCTCGCGCGGACCGCAGTGACACCTAACCCGAAGCGTGAGCGAGGAACGCAACACACCTCCTCGCTCACGCTTTTTGAAGTTGCGCAGTTGCGATTTGAGGTAGCTGAATTCGCAAGAATTCAGCCTTTTCGGCACCTGCGAAGCCCCTGAGTTCTTGCGAACTCAGCTACAAAATGCAACTGCGCAACTTCAAAACTCACGCTTCGGGTTAGTGTCAGCCTCGGCCGCGAGAAGTATCAGCGAGGCAATCGTCGCAATGCGGCTTCAGCACGGGGTGTCATCAGCTCAGTTCATCCGGGCCGACGGTCAGGATGGTGAAGTCTTCGGCCGGGTGAGCGTGAACGTAATCCAGGACCACCTGCACGGTCAGCATTTCAATTTTGGACCGGACCTCGTCCAGTGAGATCGTCCGGCCGAGGTGATACCAATTTCGAGCTAGTGACGACGCGCGTGAACCGGCCGATTCCTGAGCCATGATGAGCGAACTCTTTGCGCGCGCCTTGCAGCGATCGAGTTCGTCTTCGCCGATGCCGTCTCCCAAACGAAGGAGTTCTCCGCGCAGGACATCGAGTGTCTCTTGGGCACGCTCGGCCGTCGTCCCGGCGTAGCACAACACTTGGCCGCGGTCCTTCATGGCGTTGAGCGAGGCGTAGACCGAGTAACACAAGCCGCGTTTCTCACGCACTTCCGTGAACAGCCGGGCGCTCATGCCGCCACTGAGAACACTCACAGCAGCCCACGCCGCGTAATAGTCCGGGTCTGAGTACGCGACCGCCGGATACGCGAGACCGATGTGAGTCTGAGTCGATTCGTGGGGAAGATGTTCACGACGAGGACCGCGTTCGCCCTCGATCAGCACGGTCTCGTTCGAGCCGCTCCAAGCACCTAAAGACTGCTCCAAAACCGGTAGCACATCCGCGAGCGTCACGTTGCCCGCGATCCCGAGAATGGCACCGTTTGGCCGAACTGTCCGGCGGTAGTGTTCCCGAACGGATTCAGGCGACAGGTTCTCCAAATCGGCAAGCGTCCCTTCATTGGGCTGCCCCCACGGGAACGGATAACAGCGACGAACCACCTCGACCATGACCTTTTTCTGAGGATCGTCTTCGATCGAAAGGAGTTCGTTCTCGACACCGGACAAGACCGCGTCGAATTCGCTTTCCTCGAACCGTGGTTGGAGCAATACGTCGGAGTAGAGCCGCAGCGCGGGAGCGAGATTCTCGGCGAGGCACGACCCGCTGATGACGAGGTGGTGCGTCGCAGCGGTCTCACGGGACTGCACTCCGAGGCGATCCAGTTCCGCCAGCACTTCACGACTGGAACGGTCTCCCGCGCCGCGCGAAATCCAGTCCGCCAGAGCCGTCGCCGTTCCGTTGTGCCCCGGCAAATCGAAGGCACTCCCCCCCGGCACGAGCATCGAGAAAGCCGCCGATTGCACCGCCGACATAGTCTCGACAAGTATGGTCAAGCCATTGGCCAAGGTCGCAATTTGAACATCGTGTTGAGCCATGAAGCGAGGTAAATTCCTTGAATCGCCTTGAATACGGGAAATGGACCCTTATACCTCGCACGGCCCAAAGTGAGAGGTTTCCGCGCGGGGCGGCGTCAGCCCCCCGGTTCTTCCCAAGAGGGCTTACGCCCAAGAACCGGGGGGCTG
>JAYTGQ010000281.1:0-16042 GCA_043733345.1 Schlesneria sp. | reverse complement strand
GAGCGGGGCGGCGTAAGCCCCCCGGTTCTTGGGCGTAAGCCCTCTTGGAAAGAACCGGGGGGCTTACGCCGCCCCGCTCGGAAAGGTCTCACTTTGTGCTGCGGCAGGTATATGCCATCTGACTTGCCCTCGCCCTTGCTGACGCTGCGGGTTAGTTTTGCGGCCACCTTCAGGACAATCCCTGTCGCTCGCCAAAAGGCTCTCGTACTCAGTGAGTTCCCCCGATGCTTCCGTTCTCATCCCCTTGGCAACTGTGCGACCGAGCCTCGCGGCGCGAGGTGCTTCGCTTGGGATCGCTCTTGCCGGTCGGGCTGACACTCCCCGCGCTCTTGGCCGGACGTGCTGCAGCGGCCAACGCGAAGGTCATGTCCGGGCGAGCCAAGTCGTGCTTAATCGTCTTTCTCGAAGGCGGCCCGTCGCACATCGACCTGTGGGACATGAAGCCCAACGCGCCGTCGCAAGTGCGCGGTGAGTTCCAGCCGATCGCCACTCAAACGCCCGGTGTGTCGTTGTGCGAGCATCTGCCACTGACCGCGAGGCACTGGCATCACTTGGCGCAGGTCAGTTCGGTGACGCACTCGATCACCGATCACAATGCGGGCGCTTACTACGCCCTGACGGGACGGCATCCGGTCGATCAGGGTCGGCTGATTGTCTCGGACTCACCCACCAACTTCCCGCCGTTCGGCTCGGTCATGTCGAAGTTGCGTCCTGCGACGGACAACCTGCCGAGCTTCGTTCACATCCCCGAGATCATGTCCAACAACAACTTCGACATTCCCGGCGAGCAAGCCGGTTTCCTCGGTGGAGCACACGATCCGTTTGTGACGGGCGATCCCAGCCTGCGCGGCTATCGCACGCCGGGTCTCACGCCGCAGCCGTCACTGTCGTTGGAGCGACTCCACCGGCGCGACGCCCTGTTGTCGAATCTCGATCGTTCGCTTGGCCGTCTTGGTGACGATCCGGCTGTCGCGCGAATGGACCAGTTCCAGCAGAAGGCGGTCGCGATGCTCACGTCGCCCCGCGTACGCGAAGCGTTCGACCTCAGCCGCGAACCGCAATCGGTTCGCGAACGGTATGGTCTCGACCCGGGAAGCGATCGCAAGCTGGAGGCCCGCAAGTTTGGTGGCCTGCCGCATCTGGGGCAGAGCATGTTGCTCGCGCGTCGCTTGATTGAAGCGGGAGTCCCGCTGATCACGCTCGTCAGCGGACGCCGCATCGATCAGGCGTGGGACACGCACCGCGATCACTTCCCGCTCTTGAAGACATCGTTGTTGCCGCCGTTCGACCGGGCGTTCTCGGCGTTGTTGGAAGACATGGTTCAACGAGGCTTGTTGAAGGACACGCTGCTCGTCGTGATGGGCGAGTTCGGCCGCACGCCCAAGCTCGGCTACGTCACGTCCAATGCGGGAGCGGCTGCCGACGGACGCGATCACTGGCCGTACTGCTATTCGGTGCAGTTCGCGGGCGCGGGCGTTCCGGCGGGGCTGATGTTCGGTGCGTCCGACAAGGAAGCGGCGTATCCCAGCCGCGATGCCGTGTCGCCCGAAGACATCGCCGCGACGATCTACACGCTGCTCGGCGTCCCTCACGACACCGAGTTGTTCGACACGCAAGGCCGTCCGCACCGCGTGATCATTGGTCAGCCCATCGAACCGCTGGTGACGTAGTGGCCGGCCAACTTTGTATTGCCCCCTAGGTCGTTTAACCGCGTGGGCAACGCCCCGCGCGTCTCGCGATGTTTGAGTCGGTTCCCCATCAACGCGCGGGGCGTTGCCCACGCGGTTAAACGAGGTCAACTTCGCAATCTCAGGTTGTCCGACCAGTAGTACGCGACAGAACCATCAGTCACACCGACGGACCAAGATTTCGCCTTTGCCGAGTTCGATCAGGTCGCCGTGGTAGCGGTCGTAACTGGCGGCGAGGCATCCGGGCGGGAGTGGAAAGCCGAGGCGTTCGAGATGTCGCAGATAGACTCTCAAGAACGTCGGCTGGTCGGTGTTGGCGTGATGAAATGTCGGCAGCAATTCGGCGCGGTGAGTCGTCGAGAACAGTGTAATCGAGCCACGCTTCATCCCCGCGCCGGTGTGGCGACCGACGCTTCCGAACAGCATCAGTGAACCGGCGATCATTCCGAACCCGGCCGCGTGTCCGACCGAGCCCGCGACCGCGATCAGGCCGCGACGCATCGCTGTTCCCAATTCATCGCCGGCCGATCCGCTGACAAGAATCTCGCCGCCGGTCATGCCGCGCGTCGCCCCGCGATAGGCCGCGCCGAGTCCACTTCCGGCGTTCCCTTCAATTCGCAAGCGACCGCCGTTCATCTGTGCTCCGGCCCAATCAGTGACGTTCCCTCGCACGGTGATCTCACCGCCGGTCATCTCCGCCCCGAGGTGCATTCCCACATGACCTTCGATGAGCATTTGGCCAACGGCATGCTGTTCGCCAATCCGCTTCACGCGGGAGCAGTCTCCGACCCAAACGACCTGCTGGTCATCGCGGGCCGAGCCGGAGACATCGAAGAACTCGGCGAGCGGCACGCGGCGGTTGCCGTGCTGAATCAGAGTCGCTCGGACTTGATCGGCCGTCTGCTCGCGCACGATCTCACCGCGCACGGCGTCCACTTCGATCGACAGTGACGGCGACTCGCGCAGCGTAAGAACCAGTGGCATCGGTGAGTCTCGGCATTCTCCAACCGTCCCGCGTTCAACGGACGGCGAAGGTTGACGCGCCCGACAAAACTACTGTAGTCCCGTCGCTCCGCCGACGGGACGTGTACGGAGCGCGCGTTTTCCGAATCAATCACACACCGTACAGCACGTCCTGCCGGCGGAGCGTCAGGACTACGGTAGTTTTGTCGGGCGCGTCAAGGTCACTCCATCGACTTGGCGAAGTCGGCGATCAACGTGCCGACGAACTTCAGCGCGCATTCGCTGACGACGGATGTCCCTTCGATGGCGTTGCCATTCCGCTTGAATGCGGTTGTCAGGCGAGGCTCACACCCTGCGACAGCCTGCGCAGCCAGACCGCGAATTTTTTCGCGTTCCTTCTGTGCGGTAGTCTTCGGTCCTTTGGATTCCGCCTTCTCGGGTGCGAGCGCATCGTAGAACTCGACCAGTTCCGCCATGTTCGCTGAGAACGATGCGATCGTCGCATCGGGCATCTCAGGCAGAGGCCCTGTCGCAGCCGTGATGGCTGCGGTGAGGTCCGCTTGCGCGTTAGGGCCGATCGCCAGCCAGACGGCCTCTTTGGAAGTCGCCAAGAACACGACGGTCTCACCGGGGAAATACTTTTGGAACCGAGTGAGCCGCTTGGCGGGGACCGTCAGCGTATGCAGGCTGGTCTCGGCAACCGTGGCCACGTTGAGCTTGACCTCATGCCCCGGCAACATCCTCGGGAACAGCGCTAAAATTTGTTCAGCCGCTTTGCCATCCGCAGCACGAATGCCGCCTAGGAACGAGTGCTTGCCATCGCCTGCCGCAGTCAAGTCCATGCAGCCGTCAAGGACTCCCATGGTGGCGCTGGCGTCAAGAATATTGAGTAACAGATCGCCCGCTTGTTTTGCGGCAGTCTTCTGGTCCGCATCCGTCAGAGATTCCAGCCCCTCCAACTGAGCAGCAAGAACTGGGCGGAATGCCTTGTAGAAATTCTTGAGGTGCCCGGTGCGGAGTTGATCGATCGTGAAGTTGATGCGTCCGGTAGCCAGCGTCGTTTCGGGAGCCTTGACGTTCGAGAACTGGCTCGGCTTGGCACCGAGGAGCGCCGCGCTGGCGTGCAGGTCGGTGCCAGGGATCGCCGCGAAGCTCAGTTCACCGCGTCCCTCTTTGCCCACAACATCTGTGATCCAGTTCATCGTCAGCAGTTCAGTCTCGACGAGAAACCGCTCGGCTTCGGCGAGGTTCTGCACAACCGAGAGCTTGCGCAACTCGAACGTGTTCTTGTCTTCATCACGTTTGAACTTGATGCCCGCCTCAAGCTGAGTCCGCAGTTCCTTGAAGTTGGCCCGACGATCGGCCAAGCCCTTCGCGTCGGCGGGATCGTTCTTCAGTTCCGCCGCAATGTCGTAGCCCTTCGCAAGGTACGCCTTGAGTGCCTCGGTGATGGGATGCGCGAGGTTGGCAGGGACCGCTTCTTTTGTCGGAGCGATCGAACCGTACTTGTTCGCATCGCGCAAATAGCCGAGTTGCTTGGCGGCTCCCTTGGCTCCCTCGGTCAGCGAGAACAGCCCCGTAGCCTCTTTCTTGTTCTTGTAGCCCAAGTCAGCGATGTTCTGGAGAAAGCCGTTGGGGCCTTCCAACTTCGTCACGGGAAAGTGCGACTCATAGGCGAGACTCTTCTTACCGAAGACCAGATCGACTCGCATTGGCTGCAAGGGATCGAGACCCACCGCAAAGCTGTCGATCAGTTCCTTTACCGTCTTCCACTGCTTTTTGAGCGCAGGCGTGGGACTGAGTTCGATCAGGTATTTCAAATCCTCTTCGAGCCGAGTAATGCCCGGTTGGATGATCTTGATCCGAGCCTCAGATTGAGCATTCGCGGCGGGTGCAAACAGCAGACTGGCCGCACAAATCAGTGAGAAAGTTCGAACGGACACAGGGCACTCCTTTAACTCGCGTCGTCGGTCAATCAGGCAGTTGAGACCCTGCCCGTTGGGGGCGGGATTCTAGCGGCGGCTGGCGAGTGGGGGAAGCCGCGATGATGGGGCGAACAGGGGCGATGGAGGATCGGAACTCTTGCCCGCCGATGAACGGTTTCCCCTCACGCATGCGACGTTTTCTCTATGTCATGTTGCCGCGCTTCAGCCGCGCGACTAGGTTTCCTCGCCCAAAGCGACTCCAGTCCACGCCATTCGTTCAGAACCCAGGAACTCATCGACCATGCCACTCAACAGCCATGAACCCGTCAGTCGCGAAACGGTCCTGAATCAATTGCAGTGGCGTTACGCCACGAAGAAATTCGATGCGACGAAGGCGATCTCTGCGGCGAATTGGTCCACGCTCGAACAAGCTTTGATTCTCTCGCCATCGTCGTTCGGATTGCAGCCGTGGAAGTTCGTGGTCATCACCGATCCCACGACGAAGGCCAAGTTGCCGCCGATCTCGTGGGGCCAGACACAGGTGGTCGAAGCGTCGCATGTGGTGGTCTTCGCCATCAAACGCGACCTGTCGGAAGCCGACATCGACCAGTACCTCGCGCGGATCGTCGAGGTGCGTGGCGGATCGGTCGAGGCACTCGCAGGCTTCCGCGGGATGATGGTCGGCAGCTTGCTGAAAGGCGCGATGAACTTGACTCACTGGGCCAGCCTTCAGGCTTACATCGCTCTTGGCCAGCTCATGGCGACGGCCGCAATGCTCGGCATCGACACTTGCCCGATGGAAGGGATTCAACCCGCCAAGTACGACGAACTGCTCGGCTTGAACGACCTCGGCTATCAAACCGTCGTCGCCTGCGTCGCGGGTTATCGTGCCGACGACGACAAGTACGCCGCAATGCCCAAGGTCCGTTTCACCGCTGACGATGTCGTGCTGCGAGTCTACGGGAAGTAAGGCCACTTCAACATCAACCCGCAGCGTGTGCCAGGGCTTCGGAATATCCAACGTGGAATCGTCCTCGTTCGATGTATGCGGCTGAGGAACATGCTCGTTAGGCAACCCGCAGTCGCGAACGATTCAGCAACCAGCGTTTGCGCAGGATTTCGTTAGAGGGCATTTCAAAACTAGCCAAGCCGGTCAACTAGCCGTCTCGCTCCGCGAGACGATCGTCGAATCGAGAAGAAAACCCTGTTTCACATTCGGCTTTCCTCTCGTGGAGCGAGAGGGCTACAGTTTTGAAACGCGTTCTAAGAGACATCAAAGCACAAGCAAAGAGCAACCCAACATGAACAGCGCAAGCAATCACGATGACCGATTTGCAAAAACGACTTTCGCTTCCGTATATCCGCTTTATCTTGCAAAAGTAGAGAAGAAGGGCCGAACGAAAGAAGAATTACATCGAGTGATTGAATGGCTGACAGGCCATAAAGACGACGCTCTGAATAAACACATTCATGGAAATGCGACGTTTGAAGAGTTCTTTAAGCTCGCCGCAATAAACCCCAATGCACACCTGATCACGGGTGTGATATGTGGCTATCGAGTGGAAGAGATTAAGAATCCGTTGACGCAGCAGGTGAGATACTTGGACAAGTTAGTAGATGAATTGGCGAAAGGACGCAAACTCGAAAAGATATTGCGCACCGAGTAATGTCCACGGCCAACATGCTGCTGTTCTTCGTTCCGCAGCGCTCCATCACCGCGCGGCACCGACGGGGGTCCGATGACTCAGTCCACGTTCAGCCAGCTCGCGGGCTTGAGTCGCCGACGTATCGAATGACAGCGAGAGCCTCACGCGCCAGCAGCCATCGTCCGGAGCTTGGAACTGCCAGTGCGGGATGACCGCGCAGCTTTGATGGACCAGTTCAAACCCGCTCTCGGATTGACTGACGGTTTGAATCGGCATCGTCCAGAAGCTGGCGGGTTCGGACGAATCGAGGGCCGCGTCCACGCCGAGCCATTCATCCACGAGACCGATGCGCGACATCAGTTCCGTATCGAGCCGCGTGTCGAGCGTCCCCAACGACTGGCCATGTTCGCCATAGAAATAGCGGTCGTGCGGCCCGGCGGGCATCGCCGCGAAGTTGAACTCGACCCCGAAATGAATCGGCAGTCCGGCGGGAAGGTTCTCCAACAGATAGGTCACGTCGAGCGTGCTGCCATCGCCCGCATCGAGTGCCACCGTCTTCGTCACCTTCACGGGATACGGGCCGAGATTACCATCACGCCATAAGCACGCTTCCACACGCTCATCCGACCGACGCAGCTTCGACTGATAGACACCTTCAGTGAAGTCGCCCAAGCCGCCGTGTCCGTTGACGAAGGCTTCTCGCGACAGACCCGGTTGCAAAAAATGATCGACCAGACTTTTGCGAGGCCACGAGTCGTACTGCAACTTCTGGTCGAGGTCCGGTTGCTTGAAACGCACGCCGCCGTTCGGATCGACTCCGCCGCCGCCGTCATGCGACGCCTGACCGGCATGTTGCCGGATGCGGTCGTGATACGGCTCGGGCCGACGATTGAGAGTCGCCAACAAATTGGTGCGGATCGCGCGGACATCCAACTCATACAGATGGCCACCCTTGCCGGGAGCGAGATACGCGACGAGTCGGTCTCCCGCCAGACGAATCTCCTTCCGCGCGTCGAGATTGAAATCGTCGGCCTTGATCTCGACCCAGCGCCCGCTGCGACCGGCCGCTTCTTCGAGCAGCGTGTCGGCGGCGATCAGCTTCGAGTAAACGGCGTTTCTCAGATGAGGCAGATACAACCCGCCAAACGCTCCGTGCCAGTACGGGCAGTTGCACTGAGCGCGATACAGCTCGCGCCGCGCCTCTTCGATGAGCGGCAACGCACGCGGATCGACTTCGCCCGCTGATGCCTCTTCCACGCGCTGACTGACCTGCATCATGCGCGAGTACATCTCGTTCGCCTCGGGGTACTTCACGAGGAAGTTCCGCCAGAAGCCCGCGCGAACGAACTGCTTGACGCGATGCCAGTCGTGACGTTGCTCCTGCCCGCGAATCATCTCGCGGAAGTGCATTTGCTTTTCGGCTGGCAACGCCCACTCGGTCATCTCGCGATAGCTGCCGTCAGGAAGATAGATGCGGCCCAGCGGCGAGACCCGATCAACCGTCTCGGACATCGTCGTGACGTTCAGCCATTCGCGGTTCTCACGCAGCGCCGTGAAGAACCTCCGCAGCCAACCGTCTCGATAGACGAGGTCCTTCGATCCCGGCCAGACTCCAAACTTCTCTCCGTCATCACCGAAGATGAGTACGGCGTTGGGAAACCGCTCGGCGATGCTGCGGCAGTGATGGATCGTCTCATACGGATCGGCATACGGAATGAGATATCGGAGTCGCTCGCCCCCCGCGAAGACTTTTAGTAAACGACCGCTTTCCTCGGTGAGGTAGTAGCCGTGCAACTCGTCGTCGTGCAGGCCCGCGTTGCGAAAGTGCGTGTCGTCGAGCAGCGTGTACTCGATCCCCGCTTCGGCGATGTCACCGGCAAACGACTGCTCCCAGACTCGTTCGGGAACCCACATCCCGCGCACGCGCGTGGCAAACGTCTGTTCGAGATGCCGCTTGTACGCTTTCATCTGGCCAAGTCGATCGCGACGCGGGATCGACGCGAGGATCGGTTCATAGAACGGCCCACCGAGCAGTTCGACCTGCCCGCGCGCCACTAATCCTCGCACACGCTCGATGTATTCGGGATGTTTCTCCGTCAGCCATTCCAGCAGGCTGCCCGAGATGTGCAGCACAACGGGGACTTCGGGGAACTCGTCCAACAGTTCGAGGAACGGGGCATAGCTGTCGCAATACGCCGCCTCGAACACGCCGTCGAAGTTGCCGATGGGCTGGTGGTTGTGCAGAGTCAGAATCAGTCGAACGGAACCAGTCATGGCCGGGGCATCCTTGTCTCGACACGCGGAATATTTCGCGGGTTGAGGTTGTCTGTGAGGTCCGGGGTCACACCAACCCGAAGCGTGAGCGAGGAGTGAAACTAACCCGCATTATTCATGAGGAACCACGGAAAACACGGAAAGTCACGGAAGTGGAAGTGTTGCAACAAGTCGCCGACTTGCACTGCATTTGTTGAGCGGGATGAGATGTTTTCACGCAACTTCTTACATTTCTTCTCTTCCGTGACTTTCCGTGTTTTCCGTGGTGAGTAATCCGGGCTAGTGCGTGAGCGAGGAACGGAGACAAACAGCCACTCCTCGCTCACGCTTCGGGTTGGTGTGGGAGCGTGTCGTGTCAGTCCGCACAATCGTCATTTTGTCGCTCGACCTGCAACCAAACTCGGTCGGGTCGCAAGGTCCATGACGACCTGGCAAGCTGGCGAAGAAATGTCGCTGCTTTGTCCTGCCCGTAACTGGGAGGAGCGTGATGACACGCTCCAGTGAGGCAAAAGACCGACCACGGATGGCACGGATTTCACAGATGAAGGAGGAAGAGATTTCTTGGCCTTTGCCTTATCTGTCTTCGCCTTACTTATCTGACGTTTCCGACAAAAGTCGAAATCAGGTGAGCCGGGCGGCGTAAGCCCAATGGCACTCACTTTGAGCGAATTTCAAATGGACGTTCTGTGCGACGTAGCTGAATTCGTCAGAATTCAGCCGGCTTTGACGATCGTCTGAAGTCTGACGACTTCAGCTACATCCCAAAGTGAGTGCCATTGGGCGTAAGCCCCCGGATTCTTAGCTGCAATCTCAAGAGTCCGAGGTCTTACGCCGCCCGGCTCACCACTTCTGTCGGAAACGTCTTATCTGTCTTTGCTTTATCTGTGTCATCCGTGAAATCTGTGGTTCCGTCGCCTCCTTCAGGTTGCGGCTTTGTGGCAAACAGAGCAGCACGCCTCAGTCCAAATCGACCTCGCGCAGGAATGCGGCGGCTTCTTCGGGGAGGACCGGGTTGATGTAGAAGCCGCTGCCCCACTCGAAGCCTGCGACGCGCGTGATGCGCGGGAAGAGTTCCATGTGCCAGAGGAAGTGCGGCAGTTCCGGCTGGTTGAACGGGGCCGTATGGATCACGTAGTTGTACGGCGGGTCGTCCAGCGCGAGTTCCAACTTGCGCAGGACCGTCTTCAGCACGGTCCCCAACTCTTCGATGGCCTGTCGCGTGATGTTCTCGAAGTGGCTCGATTGCTGCTTCGGCAGAATCCACGTCTCGAACGGGAAGCGGCTGGCGAATGGGCAGAAGACGACGAAGTTGGGGGTGTCGAGGACGATCCGTTTCCCGTGAGCCAGTTCTTGTTGGATCATGTCGTCGAAGATCGAGCGGCCTCGGTAGTTGAAGAACTCCAGCGCGCCATTGATCTCCTCATAGATCGTGATTGGTACGACCGAGGTCGCCATGAGTTGCGAGTGACTGTGTTGCAGCGACGCTCCGGCGAGTGCCCCTTTGTTCTTGAAGACCAGCGCGTGGACGAGGCGTCGGTCGCGCTTCAAGTCCACCAGGCGATCGTGATAGACCCACAAGACCTCGCGAATGTTGTCCACGCTCAGTCGAGACATGTTCGTCTCACCGTGCGGGCATTCGATGATGACCTCATGCGCCCCGATCCCGTTCATCATGTCGTAGATGCCGTCGCCGCGCTTCTCCAAGTTTCCCTCGATCTGCAGCGCGGGGAATTTGTTCGGGACAACACGGACTCGCCAGCCGGGCTCGTTCGGCTGTGAGCCATAGTTGCGGTAGGCCATGATTTCGGGAGGCGTCGCGGATTCGTTCCCTTCGGCGAACGGATCGAACTCTCCCTCGACCGACTTCGGATCGTCTTTGACATCCGAAGGCCGCTTGGCTCGATCGGGAGCCATCACCACCCAGCGTTGGACGATCGGGTCTTTGCGAAGTTCGGGCATGGGAGAATTTCGTATGTAAAAAAGGCAGAAGCGGGCAGCAAGCTAAAGTGGAGCGAATGGTGTTTTAGGCGAGACTTGACGCTTCAACCATCCGCCATCGGACTCGCCTACAGCCAAGCTCAAATTCACCGTGGACCAGAATGGCGCTCGCCGACTTTGCCGAAACACTGATTGCCAACATGCGATTTAGTTCGTCCCACCGAACGCGATCCTCTGGTAGTACGCGCTCGTCATCGAGACCATTTGAAGTGGTGCCAGCTTTGTAGGCTTGGTTCCATCTCTCCCAAATTGCGTGCAACTCCAACATCGCCTCGAATTCAACCGGTAGCAGCAGGATCAGTTCAAATCGGTCCTCGTCCGGATTCCATGTCGGCATATCCAAGTACACCGAACGATAGTAGTACGGCAGCCCTTGGTAATCCGTGACACCGCCTCGTGGACCGTCATACCAATCGTCCGCCGTGTAGACCGTTTCCCACAGATCGTCCATCTGGTGTGTTCTCCACGCCGCCGCATCCCCGCAGCTTTTCAAGCCTGCCACATCTGGAGTTCAAAATCTTTCGTTGGTTCGTGCATGGTCAGGAGTCCTTCACGGGGGACTCGGTCTTCGCATTGGTCGTTGATAAAGGCGGCGACATAGAACTCGACGCGGGCACCGCGCACGAAGTTCATCGTGGTGAGTGACGCGGCGACTTCGACGACGCTGTGGACGGCGACTTCGGCTTGAGACAGCGCGACGGTTTGATCGGTGAACTGGATCGCGGCGATCAGCGATCCCTCGCGGAAGCCCGAGATGCGAATCTCGACTTCGTTCGGGGACGCGAAGCCGATCCGAATCTCATCAACGCTCTTGAGGTCATCCAGCGCACGACCTGCAGTATCGAGGCGGAGTAGAAAACGGTCGGCATCGAAACCAAAAAAAATCTCGCGGAGGATGCCGCGCGTCACCATCGTCATCGTCCCGCGTTCGCTGCCGCTGACGTAGTGTCCCGCGTTGATCCACTCGAAGTACGTCTGCCTCCCGTCGATCTTCACTTTCAGAAAACCTTTCGGCTCAGTCTGAATCGGTTTCTGTCCCACGCTGCCAATCGGCCGATCGAGCTGCGGCGGATACGGCGTCTTCAAGAGGATGTAGACGTTCTTCAAGTGCTTGCGGAACAGGTGATCGAACAGCCCGTCTTGTGCGGACGAATGATCGTCGCCGAACCACCAGAACCAGTCGCTCCCTTCGGCGATGTAGATTTCGTCCCACGCGCGGGCGAGGAACTCGGGGGCCAGCGGGTGCGCCGCTTCGGCCTGATTGAGCTCCGTCTGTTTGAGGAACTCGCGCGTCTGGTGGAGCAAATCCCACGCGGTGTGATCCTCGGTGTGACCGATCCAGATGCCGAAGTTGTGGTTGATCCAACTCCCCGCGAACAGGTGCGAAATGTGATCGGTCGCCGGGAACTCGCGGATGTGATCTTGGACTCGGACCGGCTGCACGTTCGGGCGCGAGACGCAACTGCGGTAGAGCGTTCTCAGGAACTGAACGCCTCCATCCGCGAAGTACTCCCAGCAGTTCTCGCCGTCCAAGATGATCGGGACGAGTGCCGGTCGTCCCGCGTTGTGTGGTGCCGTCGCGAAGCCAATCGCGTCGATCTTGCCCAACAAATCGTTGGCCGCATGTTGCGGGTCGGACCTCTGATACTGAAAGCCAATCAGGTCGCTGAGCGCATGATCGCGGAAGACGATCTGCATCGGACGGCCCTGTTCTTCGAGTCGCCAGGATCGATAGAGCATCTCGGGATTGCGCAGGTATCCGCCGCCATCGCGCGAGACCCAGCCGTTCGTGGACGCGGCAAGAATCTCTTCATCCGAGGCGATCCATTCGATCCCCTGATCGGCGATGGCCGCGATCACTTCTTGCGAGACCGATCCCTCGGACGGCCACATCCCGACGGGGTTCGCTCCGAACAGCTCGCGAT
This sequence comes from Schlesneria sp., assembly GCA_043733345.1. Taxonomy (GTDB): domain Bacteria; phylum Planctomycetota; class Planctomycetia; order Planctomycetales; family Planctomycetaceae; genus Schlesneria. The sequence continues at coordinate 3,623 of JAYTGQ010000281.1, read as the reverse complement.
GGAACTCGACCCCTTTCTTGAGCTGCGCGACGGCGTCCTCGCGGTACGAGTCCAAAAACTTGGGCAACACGCAACCGGGCATCGCCTGCCGCGCACAGCGCTTGTCCCACAAGAGCGGCAAGATCGGGTGATAGAACGGCGTGGTCGTCAGTTCGACCTGGCCGCTCTGCATCAGTTCCCGATGGAGCGGAATGATCTGTCGCAACACATCGAGTTGCTTGTGGAGCAACCACGCTTTCTCAGCCTCCGTCCAGCCGTGTCTCTTCAACAGGAACGCCTTCAAGTCGGAGTCGAGATCAAACAACAGCGGATGGAACCATGTGAGGTTGCTCCAGACTTGCAGGTCTCGGATGTCACGTTCTGTGAACCGCTTGATCGCCTTCTCGAACGGATCGCTGTTGGCCGCCCGCTTCTGGTGCAGCTCCGCGTAACGCGGATGCGGGCGGATCATGTTGTCGTGGTTGGCCATGAAGAACTGGTCGAGCAGGAAGCGCGCGTCGGCTTCGTTCAAACCATCGGCGGGAGTCCGCGAGACATCGAGATGCCGGTCGCTCGCACCGCGGTCGGTGTACGCCAGCAACTGTTCGAGCAAGCTGGGAACAAGATTGATCGTGCAACGAAACTCGGGCACCTCTTTGATGTGCCACGCCATCCCCCAATAGTCTTTCGTCCCATGCAGCCGCACCCACGGCATCGGGTTCTCACCCCCGACGCGATCCGGGTAGTAGGGCTGATGCTGATGCCAGACGAAGGCGAGGTTGACGGCAGGCATGAGGGGCGAGGTCTCAGTAGAAGGATCAGCTCGAAGTCCGGCTTTTCTTAAAGCCGGACTTCAGCGTTCAGTAGGGCTGATGTGGTTCACCAAAGCCTCACCTGCGATGACGTGCGTGGCTCAATTGGATCTCAACAATCCTCCTCTTTCCCCGTGACCTCCCGTGTTCCCCGTGGTTCATCTCCTCGAAGAAATGATGAACCACGGGGAACACGGGAGGTCACGGGGGATGAGAGTTGCGGTTTGTCTGATTGTTTTTCTAAGCGTTATTTCTCGTCGCCCGCGCACTCCGATTCGATCGGTCGTTTCGAGAGCGCACGTTCGTAGATGCGGATGTACTCGGCCGCGCTGTGTTTCCAAGACCAGTCGCGTTTCATACCGGTCTGTTGGAGCTTGCGCCACTTCGGTTTGTCGGCGAAAAGGTTTCGGGCGCGGCAGATGTTCCAGAAGAGGACCTCACCGCGAAACTCGTGGAAGCTGAAACCGTTGGCCGCTCCCGCCGCGAGGTTGTGGTCACTGGCATCGACGACGGAATCGGCCAGTCCTCCGACCGACCTTACAATGGGAACGGTGCCGTAGATCAGGCTGTACATTTGATTGAGGCCGCATGGCTCGAACTCACTCGGCATCAGGAAGACATCGCAGCCCGCTTCGACTTGATGCGACAGTTCTTCGTTGTAGCCGATCGTCGTCGAGACCTTGTCGGGATGAGACACCGCCAGTTGCTTGAGCAGCCCCTCGTAATGCGGATCGCCGCTGCCGAGAAAGACCAACTGCACGTCTTGATCGAGCAGCACGTCGGCACATTGGCCGATTAATGAAAACCCCTTTTGCCCCGTCATGCGTGAGACGCTGCCGAACAGCGGGACATCGGCTCGCACCGGCAACCCGAGTCGCTGCTGCAACGCGGCCTTGCACGCGGCTTTGCCGATCTCCAGCGAGTCGGCACTGTATTGCTGGGCGATGTAGCGGTCGGTGGCCGGGTTCCAGATCTCGGTATCGACGCCGTTCAAGATGCCAACCAGATCACTGCTACGCGAGCTGAGTGCGCCGTGCAGACCGCAGCCGTACTCGGGCGTTTGAATCTCGCGGGCATACGTCGGGCTGACGGTCGTCACCATGTCGGCGAATGAAATGCCGGTCTTCAGCAGATTGAGATGCCCGAAGAACTCCATCTGTTTCCAGTTGAAATACTTCCAGTCGAGGCCGGTGAGGTGCATGTCCCAGTGCCAGAAGCGACCTTGAAACGCCATGTTGTGAACGGTGAAGACCGAAGCGACGCGATCAAGTCCCGGCTGACGACGCAGCTCGGCCGCGACGAGTGCTGGTACGAGACCGGTCTGCCAGTCATTGGCATGAATCACGTCGGGCTTCAGATTGAGATGCCGCACCACTTCCACGGCCGCTCGACTGAAGAAGACGAACCGCTCGCAGTTGTCGCGATAGTCCTGCTCGTTCTCGACGTAGACCCCCTTGCGGTCGAAGTAGATCGGCTGGTCGATCAGATAGACCGTGACGTTCGATCCCGGAAGCGAACTCTTCCACACGCGGCCATCGACAATTTTGTGTCCGACCGCCACTCGCAGGGAAAGCGGAGTCGTCGCGAGCGACGGTGCGTCCGGTTGTTTGGCGAACTGTTGCGGATAATGCGGCAGGATGAGAGTGACCTCGTGCCCCGCCTGTGCGAGAGCCTTCGGCAGCGCGGCCGCCACATCACCCAGACCGCCCGTTTTTGAGAATGGCACCGCTTCGGAACTGACAACGACGATCCGCATGTCTGACACCTTTTCGGCACGACTGGCCGACGACTTCGCGATTCACTCTCGATCAAACCGGCAGAACCGACCGCTCGGTGAGCCACTTCCCTTCAACTCGACTTGAGCCGCGTTGAACTCGCACGCAGATTTCGCCCGACCGCGACCCCTTCTCGCTGTAACTGAACCGCGTGCGAGAAGTTCAGCGAAGTTATCGACCACACGGTCTGCACGGCTGTACGTTGGAGAGGATTGCGGCCATTGATCGTGCGCAGACGACCTCCCAGACCAACCCGCAGCGTGAGCGAGGAAGGCTCGCACCAGCGGGCACGAATCCCACCCGATCTGCATTCACGGATCGTCCTCGCCAACGCGACATCTCACTCACTCACTCACGTCCTCGCTCACGCTTCGGGTTGGTGTGCGTTGCCGACGTTGAGCCTCCTCGCCGCTTCAAACTCGATTGTGGACGCCGCTCGAATCGCACGCTTATACTCCGCGCGGCAGTGTCTCAGGTCCGAGTTCCGTTCTTCCCTGTTTGGAAAAAAGAGGCGACATCATGGCTCTGTACGAGATCGAGACGAACGCGCACATCATGATTGCTTGGGCGAGCGATCATGCGGCGGCGGAAGCGGTCGCACGCGAAAACTACCCCGAAGACCAGTTGAAGCGCGTCGCCAAGCGTCCGCGCGACGTGTGGGTGATCTCCAAAAGAATGCTCGGGATCGACGGGTCACTCGAACCGTGCGACAAGGCCCGCGATTGCCTCAGCCGCGCGAAGGGGGACAAAATCCACGCGATCCGCCTCTATATGCAGGACACCGGCTCCGATCTCCACGAAGCCCAACGGGCGGTTGAGACCAACATGTCGCTCGGCTGGTGAGTGAACTTGGCAGCCTGTTGAAAAACGTGGAGTAGGCGGCTCGCCTGCTCGCATATCTTGTTGGAAAACACAGGCGAGCCGCCTCTGCTACGGGTTTTTCACTGACCTAGAAGTCCGGCTTTCCGAAAAGCCGGACTTCTGTCATTTCAACGGAACCGCTTCGTTTAACCGCGTGGGCAACGCCCCGCGCGTCGATGGGCGAAACAGCTTTCCA